>DSAF01000062.1 GCA_011388305.1 Candidatus Zixiibacteriota bacterium
GGTTATTTAATGCCAATATAACTACTGAAGGTTATTTATACCATGGCTTAATATTTCTATTGCTTTAATTATAGCACCCGATAAATCCTTTTCAACAAAATATCCACCCTTCTTCAAGAACCTTGTGATGCCGGGTTGTTTCGTGTTCATTCGTTCGGCTATCTCTTTTTGGTCGAGGCCATTATTGTATAGTATTGCCGCCGTCGCTTGCTTATGCGTCCTGTTTTCGGCAATCCAATCGATGCCGCGCTGGATTGATTTCAGTATTTCGTCATATTCCGTGCCGGTGTGGAAAACAACGGATACGCCACATTTCTTGCTTTCCTCAATGGCGGTGCGCGCTCGCCAAAAGGCCTCGCCATCGAAGCCTATCGCAAATTCGCGGTCTTCTGGAAATATTTTAAGCGAGCCATAGCCAATTCCAAAGCGGACGGGATGAGGGAAAAGCTCATCCTTCAAAATCTGCGTAATTTTGAAAGCCGTAACGACATACTCTGCAATCGCTTGGAACTCGTCACCCGCAGTCAGTATAAACTTGGAAAATAAACGATGTGTGAACTTCTTGTTAGCGGCGGATAAAGAATCATTGAGCTTGCTCTGTAGAGCCGCTCTGTCGGGTGCATCGCGAGAGCCGACCAAATCGCCAATGATGGCGACATATTTTCCGCTATTTTCTTTCATATTGCGTTATCGTTTCCAGTGCGCTCACGCGCTCCTCGATTAGGTGATCGTATAGGTCGGCGAAGTCCGGCGCGATTTGCACGGCGATGTCATCGAAGAGGCGAATCGCCGAAAGGTGCGCCATTGCGTCGGCGAGAATCAAGTCGCGGCGAATGTCGCCTTCATCAGCAGAATAGCGATCCGCGAGCGCTGTGATAACGGGTTCGACAGTGAAGTCTTCGAGGTATGCGCCCGCCGACTGCAGAAAATATGCGACATCGACCAGCTCCGGCGCGACCTCAAGCGGCCCGTCGGAGAATATTATACGTTCGCTGTCAAGTGTGCAATTATCGATGCCCGGGTCGCCGTGGATGAGGCCGTGCGGGTATCTATCGAGGCGCTCGAACGGCCACTGGGAGAGGGCTTCGGCTATCATGCTCGCCCTATTGGCCAAATTTGGCAACCGTTCGGCGATTTTGCAGAAGTTCCCCAAATCCCCGCTCGCGCGGGAAATCCCCTGCGGAAAGGGCTTGTCGCCCCAGCCGCCTCGGAATTCGCCATCCAAGTCGAGGAGCGCGGAGACCATCTCGGGAAGCCTCGATGCATCCTCTGGCGGTGCGCCGGAGGGGACTTCCGTCACCATGAAGACAGTCCCGCGCACGGCGAAATCGCCTATAAACCTCGGCATTTTGCCGTGAACATCCGGAGGAAGTTCGCGCCTTATGGGAACTTGCGCGTCGAACGGCGGGCGAAACCCGTGTAGGATAAACGAGCCTTTGCCGTCATAACGCAAAAGCTCGGCGCTGGCCAAAATCCAGCGCTTGAGCCACTTCCGCGAAGACGGCGGCTCCTCGCCGACGCCCAGCATCGGTGAAACGAAGATTCGCGCCTCCTCGGCGGAGAGTTCATAGGGCATTTTACTGCTGTCGGGTGCGCTACTCATCGGATTATCGCGTCTCCTTCCATTCTGAAGCCGAAGGCCTGCCTAACCATGACGCCGACCTCGCTCTCCGGCGGGAATCTCTTCAGCGCCTCCTCGGCGATGTCGAGAATGTCGTTGCGCTCGGAGACGATGACATAGCGCCTTATCAACCGCGCGATGATGTGCGCGTGGAGACAACACGGGCAGTCCGGCTCGGTCTCGAAGAGAAGTTTGCGGTATCGCTCGAGCGGGACATTCTGATACCACACTCCCAGATGGTTCACGAGAATTCGCGAGCCTAATGGCGTGAACGGGTATTTCTCCGCAATTTCGTCGAGTTTGGCCTGCACGGACTCATCGAGCGAGATTCGACTGATGCCGATGAGTTCGCTCATCGCATTTTCGCCGCCGAGCGCGGAGATTGCCTCATCGAGGGCCTTGGCGGCATCCCCTGATGGCGCTAAAACGGTGAAGCTCGTCTCTTGCGTTTTTTCGAGAAGCCTCTGGCGGAAGCGAATGTCCTCTCCCCGATAATATGTCATCGTCGCTTTGAGCGTGTATTCGCCGGTCGAGAGCAGACCCGGGCCAAAATTCTCGAACGCGCCGGAGAGATCGACCATCGAGTAGGAGTCCTCGCCCGGACGAAGGAACATCCTTGGCGGAGTAGGGTGCGCCGCCCGCTGGAATCGGAAAACCGGCTCGCCCGCAGAGTCGAAAAGTTCGAGCCGCTTGGCGGGGAAGTCCTTCATGGCGATTTCCTCGGAAAGCCCGTTGTTGACTGTGATTCCGATGCAAATCGCCTCGCCCACGGTGAACTCCGTGCTCGGAAAATCGAAAGAAATCGTTATCTCGCCGGAAAGAACGGGGGGCTTGGGCTGTTCGACCTCTTCGGACTGTTCGTTGCAAGCTGAAAACACAACCGCTAATATTATGATAATCAATACGATAGTTCGTTTCATAATCCTCCTATTCGATGAATATCCATCTGTCGTCCACGGCGGGGCTGACTGGCGAGTGCACCGTAATCCAGCGCTCGATTGCCGTTCGCAGAAGCGTCCCCGTGAATGTCACGCGTTCGGATGGCACGGCCTCGAACTGCGGGACGCCGTAGCTGTAATAAACATAGTCCGTTGTGGCGAAGCGGTATGTTGCGGATGAGTCCACGGGCGCGCCGCCGATTGTCATCTCGGCGATGGAGCCGGTCTCGGGGGCGTATCGCACTTTCATGCCGCCTATAAGCGTGCCGGAGTATTTGCCCGCGATGCGCTCGACAATCTCGACGACGGCCTGCCCCGTCACCGGCACGACGACGATTTTGTTGTCGAACGGCATCACTGCGAAGACATCCTTGCGCGTGATTTCGCCCGCCGGAAGCTCTGCGCGAACGCCGCCCATGTTCGAAATCGACACATCCGCGCCGGTGGCCTCTATCATTGCGTCGCAGACGATGTGGCCAACGCGGTTTGTGGTGGCGTCGCCGCGCGGAAGGAATGCCTCTGCCCTGCCGATGACCTCCGCGAGACCGCCCTCGGCGTCTTTCTGGAGTGAATCGACCAGCGCGAGCATGTCCTTATCCGGCCAGAACTCATCGGCAAAAAGCGTCGCGAGGGTGCGGTTCGTGGCGATTGGCTCGTATCCGATGAACACCTTGCTGTCGATATCGAAGACGAAGCGGACGCCGCCGAAACCCGTCCCCCGCGCATAATTCTGGAAGACGAGAACGTGCGTCGTCGGGTCTTCCCAAGGCAGGTCGTATCCGATGTGAATGTGGCCGCCGAAAGCGACATCCACGCCCTCGAGGCGCGATGCGAGCTTGACCATATCGATGCCGCCATAGTGTCCCTCGTCATATTGCGCTGAGCTCGCGCCAAGCTCGGTGTATGTCTTGCGCGCATCGAATGGCAGGCCTATGTGGCAACTGAGTATCACGAAATCGACATCGTGGTGCGTGCGGAGGCTCTCGGCGTATGCGTTCGCGGTCTCGACCTCATCGAGAATGTCGATATTGCCGGTGTGCTCGGGGAATGACATTCGCTTGGTATCGCCGGTTGTGATGCCGATAATGCCCACGCGCAGGCTGTTGCCTTTTGGGAGCGGAAATTCGCGGATGATAAACGGCAGAACGCCCTCGGGATGCCGTCCCGTGGAGATTTCGATGAGATTGGCGGCGAGCCACGGGAATTTCGATGCCGAGACCAGCGCGAGAAGATTGTCGAGGCCGTCGTCGAACTCGTGATTGCCGATTGTCACCGCGTCGGGCATGAGGATATTGTATGCCTCGACGATGGCCATGCCTTTAGTGAGCGAGCCAACCGGCGCGCCCTGATATATATCGCCTTGGTCGAGGTATAGAAAGCCTTCGCCGAGCGACTTTGCGCGCTCGCGCCGCGCCTCGACGACAGCAAACTCCGATGGCAGGCCTCCCAACGGCGGCGGCGTCTCCGGATTCATAAAAGTCGCCAGCCCCGGCTCGATTGTGCCGTGGCGGTCGTTGTTGAAGAAGACCTCGAGCCGCCATGTGCCAGCGCAAATGGAAACTGCGATTACTGCGAGTATGAGAATTTTTTTAATCATCTGGTCGCTCGTGAAAGTTCGATAGTGATTTCAATGTTGTCATGCGGGCGTCGCACGCCCGCCTCCAAGGCATTTCACCCTTAACCCTGTAATTTCGATCCGCAGGGGAGAAATCTCTTTCAATAGCGTGAGATTTCTCGTCGCTAACGCTCCCTTCGACAAGCTCAGGGCACCGCCGCGAAATGACAAGTGTCAAGCCTTACCTAGCACCTAATAGCTAAAACCCAACTCCTAACACCTATAACCTAAAACCCAACACCCAATTCCCCTCTTCTCCACGCCTCGCCAAAAGTCTCGCTTATGTTCGGCCAAGGGTTGCGCTCGATGTTCTGAATCGTGGTGGAGAAGTAGAGCATGGCAGGTTGGCTAATTCTCGCGAATACTTGCGTGAAGTAGAATTTGTCGCCGTCGCCCGCGATGCCGACACCCACAGTATTGAATGTTGAGTTCATGATGTTCGCATAATGCCCCGGCGAGTTCATCAGGCCGGTATGCGCTTCTTGAACCGGGTCGGTATGCCCTGTGTTCATCGCTATGTTTTCGGCGCCAGTGATAATAGATATGCCGGCGTTTTCCACTCGGTCTTGTGGCGTTTGCCCGTCGGGGTTTGTGTGGTCGAAGAAATCCCTGCGATACATGTCCTCCGAATGTTCGCGGGCAACGAGGCGAAGTTCGGCGTGATGGGCTAACGCGGAAAGGCCTTCATCGGCGCGAGCCGAGTTCAGGAGGTTGAACAGCTGATCCTCCATCGGGCGAATCTGCGAGATTGGCAGAAGGTCGTCATCGACGCCGAACGGGTTGCCTCCACAGCCGATTATAAGGCCGGAAATTACAGCAATCATCAAAAACAAGCGAAACTTTTTCATGTTACCTCTCGATTCCAAAAATTTGCACGAACATCCACCATCGGCCGTCCGTTGCGGCGGCCACGCCGACATGGGTGAATTCTTTTCGAAGAATGTTCTCGCGGTGTCCGGGCGAACTTAAAAGGCTGGTCATCGCGTCAACTGGCGGGTCGTTAGGGCGAAGCAGGGATGCCAGATTTTCGCCAAATCCTCGATATTTCACCAGCGGCGCCTCGTCGATTCGCTGGATAAAACCTTTGCCGGATGGATCGCTATGCCCGAAGAAGCCCTCGCGGAGCATCTTCTCGGCATATACTCTCGCCAACGCAGAGAGCTGGTCATCCGGTTGAACGGGCGGAAGACCTTTCGCGGTGCGGGTTTCGTTGAGGAGTCTCAAGTGTTCGAGTTCCAATGGCCGAACTCGCTCGCGTTGCCATATATTGGCGGTGATAGTTGGGATTGGGTTGCCGTCCGCGTCGGTATCGAGAATGTGTGCGCCCACGAATACGACGAAGTAATAGCCGTCGAAATATCGAATCGCCAAGCCGCCTGAGCGGAAATCAGCATTCTCGATAAAGTCCTCATCGGCGACTCGCAACTCCTCGCGAGCCTTGAAGACCATGTTATTCGGCCTCCCGCGAAACGAGCTAATTACATGAGCCGCAATGACATAGGCCGTCACGCCGTGTTCTGCGAGAATTCGCCGAAGGTCCATGATGTCCATGTCCTCGCGAATGCCGAAGAAGGCGATTTCCGCCGCTGAACGGTCGAGGACATCGATGCGTTCGAGAGGCGCAATGCCGGAAAGTATTCTATCGCCGTTGATTGCGTCGAAAAGCTCCTCTTCCCATGACAAAATCTCGAAATGACTTGGCGCGGGGTCGCGCCCGCAACCCATCGAGGCCAGAAGCCCGAGCGAAATCACCGCAGTGGCGAGGATTTTACAGCTCAAGCACAATCGTCAATCCTCCCATGAAAAGCGACTCCTCGATGCGATCTAAATCCTCGCGGTTGGCGGTTTCGAACGGACGAGGCAACCACGACTCGGGGAACTGCGGATGGTGACGGAACGTGCTCATTTGGTATCCCGCGAAGAAATCCACCCGCGCCGGGCCTACGGAAACGGCACTCCCGACGGTGAATCCCGTGCGCGGAACGGGGTCGATGAGCGGAATCTTGTAATGATAAGCGCCGACTCTGAACGGCACATTCCCCGGCAAAATATGCTCGAGTCCCACGCGGAACTCCCACGAGTCCGTCATCTCGGCGAATGCGCTGTCTTTATCGGCGAGCGTGGAATAGCCTACGAACTCGAACTCCGCCACGACTCTGCTGACGACATAGCCCGGCGGCCTATATCCCACGCCGATTCCGAGGCGCGAGGGCAGGATGTCCGGGTAGAGACTCTCGCCCAAATCCACCTCGGGCGAAAAGCGAAGGCCTATCTGCCAGCGGTCGGTGGGCGTTGCGACTGCGGAGAGCGAGAACATGACGCCGGAGAGTTCGGCGGAATACGACGTGTCTGCCTCGAATACGGCCTCCCACGGCTCGGCGTTATGAACAGCCGACTCATCGGCCGGTGCGCTTCGCCGCATGGAGATTTCCCCCGAAAGAAGCGTCGCCGAGACGCCGACGGTGCCATAATGAAGGATGTCCTCGCGAATCGCGAAGGTCGGCCCGGAGAGCGCGCCTTCGGAGTCAATCGCCCATGTGCCGAGAAGCGCGTCGATATTGGGGTCTTCCCTCTGGCGAACTTGTTCGCGGTATATGTAATTCGCGTCGAACACGGTGGAATATCCCACGACAAACGACGGCATGAAGTCGCCCACAAGGCCATATGAGGCGAAGGCGCCAATCGCAGGATATGTCTTCGCTGAGCTGGCGTAGATTGTCCATCCGGCGCGGTTGTTGAACGAGTCATAGAGGGGAAGCGCGCGGTTTTCGCTCATCCGCGCCAAATCGACATTCGCTGACAGCACAAGCCCCTCGCGCGGGATGGCCGTAGGTGCCCAGAGCGCCGAAGAAGGCTCATCCGGCGGAAGCACGCGAAGACCCCCCATGCCCGCTGTCGCCGAGCCGGATGGCATAATCGGGCCATCCAGAAAAAACGCGCCGTGGAAAGTCCACGCGCCCGCAAAAGCCGAAATCAGGGCTATTATCAAAATCGCTCTTTTCATATAACCTCGCATCAGAAGAAATAGTCCATTTGTATGCGCCACGACGCTGTGGATTGCTTGAGGCGCGCGCCCTCGATGACGTTCTCGCGCTCGCCGTATGGGTTGCGAATGTCGATGTTCGAGGCCTCCAGTGGCGCATCGAACGAGAGCTTGAACGAGACCGAGAGGTTCTCTACGAGCCTGTTTCGGAGCGCCACCCACCAGTGAAGCGCATCGATTTCGCTGTCCAGCGCGGTGAACTCGTTATCCTCGAAATTCCACAGCCACCCGCGATAGACCATCGCCTGCCCATAGACGGCGAGCCTGTCCGAGAGGTTGATGTCGTAGTTGAGCATAAGCCCCTCCGACGGGGTAATCACGCCGCCGAGAAGCGGGTCGGGCGTGAGCGGGTCGCCGGAGCCATAGAACTGCGGGCGCGAAGGGCTTCCGAGAAAGCTATGCACAATCGTGAACCCGAGGCGCGAGAAGTTCGCCAGCCGAGTCTCCGCCGTGAGCCGCACCTCATCGACGGTGAACGCCGTCGGGACGAGCGAGTTCTCCGCGCTTCGCCCCTGCCATTTCCGCCAGAGCCTGAAAGTGAGATTGTTGTTCGCGCGCCAGTTCGTTTTGAGGACGATTCGGCGGTAATCGCTCGCGTCCGCAAGGCGCGTGAACGCGTCGAACTCCAGCGTCGCGTCGATTTTCCGCGTAGGCCTTCCGTAAAGCTCGAGGTAGAGGCCTTTCTCGGCCATCGGGCGCGGGTTCTCCTCGGCGAGAACAACCAACTGCTCGTCCAGAAGGCGATAGTCCTTCTCCACAAGCGAGCCTTTGTATCGCGAATATTCCGCGAAGCCGCGGTTGTATGGGTTGTCGAAGCCCAGCTCGTAGTGCCGATAGAGGGCAAGCGCTGACAAGCGGTTCGACGTGAAGTGCGCCTTGCCCACAAAGCCGAACGGGTCATCGCCTATGGGCAAGAAGCTCGTCGCATCGCCGCGAATCGTGTCGATGGCGCCGTTATCGTGCCAAGTCATCGTGATATTGCTGTCGCGGACGACCTCGGAATATTCCGCCGACAGCGCGAGATTGCCAATTGCCCACATCCCGTGAACGCCAACCGCCGAGCGGTAATCCTGACGGCTCGTCATGTGGAAAAGCTCGGCATCGCGCTCATCGACTTTGGGGTTTGCACCGCCGGGGAGGTGCCTCGGGTCGATAATCGAGCCGGGTCGGGGATCCCACGGGCGGTCATAATTGGCGCGGTATCCGGTGACTCCCATGCGGAGGTTCAACAGCGGCGAATATGTCAAATCCCCCGCAATAATCGTCTCGTGCACGCGGTCTTCCCAGTTCGGCGCGCCGGAAATTAGCTCGGCGAAACTGTCGTCCTCGTTCAATATCGCGTCTTTTTTGCGGCTGGAAAGGAAAATCGTAGGCTCGATGTTCTTCCACTTGATTTCGAGGCCGGTTCCACGAAGGCCGAACGTTTGCGTGGCGGAGAGGTCGGGGTTGATGCCTATGTGGCGGGCATTCCAGCCCGTGCCCGACCACCTGGGGACAAAATAATCGCCGCTCTGGAACGTCACGCCCTCGCCGAACGCGGCGGAGAAGTCGCCTAAAACGAAGCTCCGAACTCTGATAGCCCCGAACTGGTATCGCGAGAGCGCGCCGAAAAACTTCATGTGGGGATAGTCGAAGGGGTTCGCCCAGTTGCCGTGGGAAATCGCCTCGCCCTCGCGCCTGCCAAATCGGACACCCTCGGAGAAAGGCCCGTTGTTGAGGCGTATTTTGAAATATGAAAGCGGCATCGTTTGCTCGGAATCGCCTCCAAAGCGCGCTTGTGCGTATCCTCCGGTGAGCCAGTCAATCGGCCTCGGCGGGCCGTATCCGATGTAAGTCCGCACGGAGACATAACCGCGCGCCGAAAGCCCGTCAACCGAGCGCAACTGCCTGCGGTCTTTGATTTCGCCTACATCGCGCCGATGCCTAAGAAGCGCGATTGCGTCCGTCGCGGAGACATTTTGGAGCGAGAGGAGGTCGCGGAAGTCCAGCTCGACCAGCGTAGGTTGCGTGCGAATCGCGTCAATCCACTGCGAAACGACCTCGTCGGAGACGCTCTCGCCGGCCAGCCAGTCGCCAATGCGGAAATAGAGCGAGTCCACGCGATCCAGCGGCGATGGTTCGGCGAAATCCGCGCCGATTTTCACCAGCGGTTTCAGTCGCTCGAACTCCTCCGGCGTGAAGACGCCAAGCTCGTAAAGATCGAAGATGGAGTTAAATCCCCCGCCAAAGCGCATTTTGGTGCAAATCGCGTCGCGCTGTTCGGCGGTGATGGGAAGCTCGTCGAGCACACTGCAGTCATCGCCGAAAAGCTCGACCTGCGAGCCTGCCAGCAATACACAGAACATAAGCAAAGCCGCTATTATGATTTTAACGCTCAATGTCGATTCCTATTCCGAAAGCGTGGGACAGCGGGAGCGCCGGATGGCTCTTGAGCGCGTAGTCGAAGCGGACGATGTTGTATTTCAGACCGATGCCCGCCGTCACGCGGTCGGGGTTGGTCACCGCGCCGAGCCGGAACGTGACAATCTCGTGCGGCGAGAACGAAACGCCCACGCCATAGCAGTATCCGACATCGGCCTCGCGCCGAATGTGAAAGAGCATGTCGGTTGTGGTGTATGGCGAATATGCGACTTTGGCTGAAACCGCACGCGGAAGCTCGAT
Source organism: Candidatus Zixiibacteriota bacterium (assembly GCA_011388305.1). Taxonomy (GTDB): domain Bacteria; phylum UBP14; class UBA6098; order UBA6098; family UBA6098; genus UBA6098. Next base: position 9,879 of record DSAF01000062.1, read on the forward strand.
GTCGCCCTCGATGCCCATGTTCGTCGCGGTGAGGTTCTCCGCCACGATAGCGACGCGCGTTCTGCCATAGACTACAGCCTCCGTCGCCATATCCAGCGCAAAACCCGCGCCCGAGCCGAGGTCTCGCCCGCCGATGCTCTTGCCGAACGAAAGCGAGTAGAAGCCCCCGCGAACGGCGACGTCAAGCTCCGTGTGGATGTCCGAGAAGACACTGCGCGTGTATCCCAGCGAGAGCGATGTCTCCGTGGAAAGCTCCTCGACGGCGAAGTTTCCAACAACAGCGGAGAACCTTCCGATTTTGTCCACCGGCACGGATGCCCACGCAGAAAGCTGGTCGAAATCGGCATAGTTGAACGACCGAAGGTAGCCGCTTCCGGCGGAGATTCCGCCGCGATAGAAAAGCGATGTCGGGCCGGGGCCGATTGCCGGCGTGATGTCCGCCATGGCCATCGCGGGGATGTCCGGCGGCGGCGCGTCGAACACCGCCAGCGCGGAGACTGCGAGAACTGCGATTGCGATTATAAGCTCGATTTTTCTCATTGTAGTGCGCTCCCGATGGCGATGGTCTTTCGCGCCGATTCCCTCGCACCGCTGGCCGAAATCGACTCCAGCAGTAGCATATAGACGCCCTCGGCGAGGGGTTGGCCGGTCTCGTCCCTGCCGTTCCAGTCAATTGTTTGCCTGGCGGAGGGCTTGCCGTCGTAGATGGTCGTGGCGTTTCGCCCCATGCGGTCGAAGACGCGGAGCACTGCGCGGTTTCCGGCAGGCACGGTGAAAGTGATGGGCAGAGCTTCGTCATCGAAGGGGACGAACACGCCCGCAGGCATCGATATTTCGGGCTTCTCGCCCGCAGGTATCACCGTGAACGGCACAATCTCGATGTCCTCGGGCTGTGCTGGAAGAAGTTGGAATTCCTCGGCATACACGCCGCCAACCCCATAGACGACGATGTCATCGCCGATTCCTATCGCCTCGCCATCGATACCCGTAGTCCCCCAAATGCGCACCATTACAATCTCTCCGCCCACATCGACCTTAACATTCCAGTCGCTTGCGCCGGTAGAATATATATCGTCAACCGTTCCGCGGAGGGCTATCCATGTGCCCTCCCACGCGACGGGGTCGCCCTCTATGTCGTTGTATTCCAATGGGGTAGGCAGTGTATCTTCGCCGAAGACTTCCCAGTCTGAGACCATAATCTGCGCCGTGCCTTGGTATTCCGTCACCGCCCCGGAGACTCTCGCCACCGCGCCGCGCACGAGCAAGGACTCCATCGAGGCCGAGACGCTCCATCCGAAAAGCTGAATGCCCATGCCACTTTCGTCCTGAATGTATGCCTTGAGTTGCGTAGGGTGAAGCGCTCTCGCCGATACCGTAATCACGCCCTCGACAGTCACATCGCCGAACGCCGATGGGTCGGCCTGAATGTCCGCTATGGGCGTGAATGTCGTTTCCGTGGGCACCGCGAGGCTGATGTCGGCGTTCGAGCGCGGCTCGAGGTAGAACTCGCCCCAGCCGAACATCATCATGCCGGCGATGCTCTCGATGGTGTCGCCCACCGTAGGCGTCCAGCTGTATCTGAATCCGCGCTTGACGGCAAGCGTTCCCGTGCCGTCGGCGATTTGCCAGTTGTCGGCAGTTCCTCCGGCAACCACGACATCGGGGATTGTCACGAGCACGCCCTCCAGCGCCTCCGATGTGTCGGCCTCTCCGCAGGTCGTGGGCCATGGCGGTGGCGCGGTGCCGGTCGAATCGACAGCCAGCGACGAGACATTCGAAAGTTGCGTCATTTCGTAATGCTCGACAACCCGCGCGGTCATGGTGACGAACTGCCCGACCTCGACGGGATTAGTAAAATCATAGACGAACACTCCGCGCCACGGTCCGCCCTCGGCATCGGCGAGGAAATATTTGTCGCCGTCGTAATTTTTTGCCGAAATCACGCCGTGGACTGTCACCGTCTGCCCCGAGTATGGCGACGGCCCATCGATAGTGTGTTGAATGTCATAGACGCTCAGCGTCTCGGCAGAGGCCGCAAACGCAATTGTCAGTAGAAGTATCGAGATGCCAATCTTCATGCTTACCGTATCCCGGTGTCTGTTGAATATCTGTCTAATATAGGCGCGAATTCTTTCGAGGCAAACCATTTTTCACTAATTTTCGATGAATTTGGGCGTGGGGCACCGGCGTCCTACGGATGCCAGCGCGGGAGGGCGGGGGCAATCAGTATGCACCTCTGCCGAAAATAACGGCGGGGATTGTCTTGAAGAGGATTTTTATGTCGAGCCACAGCGACCAATGCTCGATGTAGAAAATGTCCAGCCGAACCATCTCTTCGAACGGCAAGTTGCTTCTGCCGGAGACTTGCCAAAGGCCGGTCATTCCGGGCACAGTGTCAACGCGCTTGAGTTGCCAGCTCTCGTATTCTACTATCTCGCGCTCCAGCGGCGGGCGCGGGCCGACGAGAGACATATCGCCCCGCAGGACATTTATAAGTTGCGGAAACTCATCGAGGGAAAATTTGCGGAGAAATTTCCCGACTTTCGTGATTCGGGGGTCGTCTTTCATCTTGAAAAGCGCGCCCTCGGCCTCGTTCTTGTCCAGAAGCTCGGCGAGGCGCTTTTCGGCATCGATGAACATCGAGCGGAATTTGAGCATCATGAATTTTCGCCCGTTCTTGCCGATTCGCTCCTGTTTGAAGAACACCGGCCCCTTGGAGTCGATTTTGATTGCCAAGGCGATTCCAGTCAAAAATGGCGACAGCACAATGAGGCCGAACAGGCTCCCGAAGAGGTCAATCGCGCGTTTGGCATATCTCTGCCAGCCCGTCATCACGACATCGACGAAGACTATGCTTCCCAGTTCGCCGACCGGCTCGACTTCTATCCGCCCGCGAAGGAGGCCTTGAAACTGCGGAATCATAACAAAGAGCACCTTCTCTTTCCTGCACTCGTAAATCATCCGCCGCATAGCGGACTCGGATATCTGCGCTTCGGCGAGGACTACCTCATCAATTCCGCCATCGATGATAATTTCCTTGAGATGGCTGGGCGCTCCGAGCTTGTCGGAGGCCTCCTCGGTGCAAAGCCTTCCGACATATCCCTTCGCGGTGAGCGGGTCGGCGAGGATTTGGTCTCGCGCCGAGATTGCGATTTCGCCATCACCGATGACGAGTTTCCTCGCAACGCCGACACCTTTCGCGAGCATTCGCCGAAGAATCACTATGTAAAGCCTGTGGGCGGTCGCCGTCGCGATGATGACAATGCCTACGCCGAGCGCAAGCATGAGCCTGCTGTATGATTCCGAACGGACGACGAAGGTCAGCGACATCGCCGCCACGGTTGCCACGGCGGAGGATTTGAGGATTTTCGAAATCTCCTCGCCCCATCTTCGGGAGAATTCGATGCGGAAGAGCCTCTGCCACCCGAATGAGGCGAGCCAGATGAGCGTCACGATGACGATAGGTATCGCATAAATGCCAAAAGCTTGATGCGCCTTGGCCATCGGGATGATGCCCGACTCGAAGCGAAGCCACCAAGCGAGCGCGAACGATCCTGCCATCAGCAGGGCATCGCAGACGAAAATAATGGCGGTCGCGCGCCTGTTTGCCTTACGAGAGAGAATCATACTGGGAATTTAATCTGATTTACCTGCGATGTCAATGCCTTTGTTTAATTTCGCGCCGCGGGCGTCGGCGCGCGTAAACGCGCTACGAAGTAGTCGGGGCAAAATCGCCGGATAATGCGGAGGTCTCCCGCCCGACTACTTCGCACCTTCCTGCGATTTGATAAATCGCAGGAAGGGCCGACGCCCGCGGCGCGGACCACGCTAAACCATGCGATTCCAATTTCCCGCGCAAGAATGGCCATCGACCTTGACAGTCGATATGCGTTGCAATATATTATTCTCCATGATTTCTATGCGCTCGACATATCTCTTTCTTGCGCTTACGGCCGTCTCGGCGATAGCAATCGAAGGACACGACCCCACGCCGAGATTCCTTCGCCCGGACTTCTCAATCGAGGAGGAGCGTGTCACATGGCCTGCGGATCTAATCGATTTCTTCAAATTGCCATTCATCGAATATCTTCGGCAAGACACCACCCGCTGGGAATTCGCCTCCGCGCTCTCGCTGAACTCATCCAAAGAGGCAGACGGCTCGGCATTCCTGTCGATGGAGGGGTTCATCGCCGAGCTGTCCGGACGACAGAGCTATTTCGGCGATGGCCCAGTCCGCAAGATGTTCCGCACTGCTCAGGGCTGGGGCGGGTATGCCGGCCTTATAGAAAAGCGCTATCCATACGCAGTTAAGGCCGATGGCCGATATTCGGCCTTCCGGGGCGAGTATCAGCCATCGACATACCAATTCACCGCCGGCGCCGAGGGATACATCCCCATCGGCAACAGCCTTCTGTCGCTCAATTTTGCAGGAACACGCGAAAGCTGGGCGCAAAATATAGGCGCATTCCCCAGAACACAACCCACCGACCGACCGCGCGCAGAAATATCCAACTCCGTTGCCGGAGAGGCGGCATTCAGGAGCATGCCCGGCGAGTTCACAGGGTTCGAGGTTTTCGCCAAAGGCGAGACATCGACGCGATACGAGCCTGACAGATGGCAACTCCTCCGCACAGTGATGTCCGGCGGCGGAAATCTTATTTATGACTCGCGGTGGTTGCGTCTTGCGTTGGGCGCCGGAGTTCACAGAACTTGGCGCGGAACTGCAATATCCCCGAAAATGAACTTCGAAGTGATTTGGGGAGACTTCGCGGCATTCGCGACCGTCGAGGGATACACAAAGCCGATAGAGCGATATGAGACAATCGCCACGCCGCGCGCCACGCTTCCCCCGAACGCCGAATTTATGGAAGTCCCGATAGCCGTCACAGCCGGCGGAATGATCGAGATCATTGCCGGGCAAACGCTCTCTGCCCGCGCCAAATATCTCCGCGCAGAAAACAAGCCGGTGATATGGAATCCCAAGGCAGAAGCCCCGACGGTTTCGCTCGAGGCCGCGACGCACCAGAGCTTCAACGTTAAGCTCGCAAGCGAGTTCGGGATATTGCGAAACGAGCTGTCAATAACGCTCCAGCGAGACATCGCCCTTGAGAGGCACATCCCGACGGAGCCGGAGGAAATATTTGCCGACACAGTATCGCTCCAGCTGTCGGACTTACGCGTGTTCGCCGGAGGCTATCGCAGAATGGGACAGCCATATCGAGGCAAAATGCAGGAGACGAACGTCGGACTGGGCGCGAGCTATCGTTTCGGAACGACAGTGTTATCTGCCGCAGTAGAGAACATCCTCGGCGAGGCGATTTTCGACGACATCGCCCTCGAATTCTACGACGACGTGAAATTCTCGCTCAATGTATCGCTCGACTTCTAATGGAGCTTCGCCAAAAAATAAAGCGGCTTCCCAAAAAGCCCGGAGTCTATCTTTTCAAGGACTCGAAGGGCGAAATCATATACATAGGCAAGGCCAAACAGCTCAAAAACCGCGTCTCGAGCTACTTCTCCGGCAAGCCCTCCGACCCGAAGACGGCGCGCCTCGTTGCCCGCATCACGGATTTCGAGTTCGTCGTCGTCGATAACGAGGTCGAGGCGCTGGTTCTCGAGGCAAATCTCGTTCGCGAACATCGCCCGCATTACAATGTCAACCTCAAGGACGACAAACGTTTCCCATATATTCTCGTCACCGACGAACCATACCCGCGAATCGAGGTCGAGCGTCGTAAAAGCTCCGGCGGCATGTTTTTCGGGCCATACACCGATGTCCGCGCAATGCGCCGAACTTTGGCGCTCATCCAAAAGCATTTCCGCCTGAGATGTTGCAAACACAGGCTCCCCGAGCACGCGCCGGTTCGCGCATGTCTGAATTTCGACATAGGGCGTTGCGATGCGCCGTGTCAGGGGAATATCACGCGCGAGGAGTATATCGCCCGCGTCGATGAGGCCGTGATGTTCCTCAAGGGCAAGCGCAAAGAGCTTGTCCGGCGCCTCGAGGAGCGCATGAAAGCCCTTTCCGAGGCGGAAGATTTCGAACTCGCGGCGGAAGTCCGCGACCAGATTTCCGCCATCGATTCGATTTGGCGGACGCAGAAAATCGACACAGACCTCGCCGATAGAGACTTACACGCAATCGCGCTCGGCCCCCGTAGCGGAATCGCCGTGACGATGCAGGTTAGGCAGGGACGCGTCATCTCACGCGGGGAGTTCCCGCTGTCTGTGAGCGAGGGCACGGAGAAGGACGAAGCCATGTCGGCATACCTCAAGCAGTTCTACGCCGACAACCCCAATCCCCCTAAAGAGATAGTCGTGTCGGTCATTCCGCGGGATTTGGAGGACATAGCGGAATTCGTGTCGAAATCGCGGGGGAGCAAAGTCGCAATCGTCGTCCCCTCTCGCGGCGCGAAACGCGACCTCGTGAAACTCGTCGAGCGCAACGCCGAACTACTGTTGGCGGACATGGTCGCCACAAAAAAGCAAGTCCCGCTTCCGTTCGCGATAATCGACCTCCAGAAAAACCTTCGCCTGACAACGCCGCCGCGCCGAATCGAGGCGGTGGACATCTCGCATCTCAGCGGAACGCTCGCGGTGGCGTCGCTGGTGACGTTCAACGACGGCAAGAAATATTCGCGCGGATATCGCCGTTTCCGCATCGACTCCCCCGCCGGCGACGACTACGCGGCAATTCGCGAGGTTGTGCACCGGCGGTTCTCGCGCCTCAAAGAGGAGGGCAAGGGCTACCCCGATTTGCTCCTCATCGACGGCGGCAAGGGACAGCTGTCGTCGGCGCATGGCGCGCTGGAGGAGCTTGGAATTGCAGGCGAAGTCGAGCTTGCGTCTATCGCGAAGCGGCTGGAGGAGGTCTTCCGCCCTAATTTCGAGGAGTCGATTATGTTACCGAAAGATTCCGCAGGCCTGAGGCTCTTGGTGAAAGTCCGCGACGAAGCGCACCGCTTCGCCGTCGAGTATCAACGCAAGCGCCGAACCAAGGCGTTCAGGGCGCAGGAGCTGGCAGGGATTGAGGGCATAGGCGCCATCCGCCAGAAAAAACTTCTCATGGAATTCGAATCGCTCGAAAAAATCGCCGAGGCCGACCCCTGCGAAGTCGCCGAAAGGGCCAAACTGCCAATCGAACTCGCCCGCAAAGTAGTCGAGTTTCTCAGCCCGTATAAGTCGGCTATGTTATTGGCTATATTGGGCTTATCGCTGTTTTCCGGTTGCACGCCCTCGCCGAGATATATCGGCGGTGCCAAGCCCGCCGTCGCTCGCCCGAAGAAGCCGGAACGCGTAGTTCAGCCGCCACCGACTGTCGCCGATACCGTCGCAGAACGTAAGGTCGAGCTTCCGCCGGCCAGCGGCAGATTCAACGCCGACGCCCTCATGGGCACCGTGAACCTATATCTCGGAACGCCATATAAATACGGCGGAAACAGCATGTCCGGAATCGACTGCTCGGGGTTCGTTCAAGTTGTCATGCGCTCGGCGGGCATCGATGTCCCGAGGACGAGTTCCGCGCAATACCGTCAGGGCAGGCCGATAGCGCGCCCCGATGTCGGCGATTTGGTGTTCTTCAAAATGCGCGGAAGCTCCGTCGATCATGTCGGTGTCTATCTCGGTGACAGGCGCTTTGCCCATGCAAGCTCATCGAGCGGCGTCACCATCGACTCGCTCGACGACGACTACTATAAAGCGCGATATTTGGGCGCGCGGAGATTCCAATAAGTCAAGCCATGCCGAACTTCAAGCTCACAATATCATACGACGGCACGGACTTCTGCGGCTGGCAAGTTCAGCCGAAAGACAGAACCGTGCAGGGCGAAATCGAGGCCTGCCTCGGGCGGCTATATGACCGCGAAATCTCCATTACCGGCGCGGGGAGAACGGACGCGGGAGTTCACGCAATTGGGCAGGTCGCGAGCGTCACGCTTCCCGATAAATTCGACAATCACGACCTTATGTATCGCATGAACAGCATCCTGCCCGATGATGTCGCAATCACTTCGTTGGAGCGTGTTGCCGATGACTTCTCGGCGAGATTCTCGGCGGTCGGCAAGATTTACGAATATAGCATTGTCCGGCGGAAAACGCCGCGCCTTCGGAATTTCGCATTGCTCGCGGAGCACGAATTTGACATGTCGCGCCTTCATGAAACAGCCGAGGCGATAATCGGCGTTCACGACTTCTCGGCATTCGCGGTGAAGAAATCCCTGCCGGAAAATCCCACGTGCAACATTTTCTCCGCGCGATGGCGCGAGGGCGACATCCTGCGATTCACGGTCGAGGGCAACCGCTTCCTTCACCAAATGATTCGCGGGCTTGTGGGCGCGATGCTCGACTGCTCGCGCGGGAAGTTCTCCGCCTTCCAGTTCGCAGAACTTCTTCAAAGCGGCGAGAGGAGCGTCCCTTTCGCGGTTTCGCCGCCGCACGGGCTTTGCCTTATCGAGGTCAAATACTGAGCAAATGTATTCATAGGTGTGCTTACTCCTATATACACAAGTTCGCAACCGTGTCATTTAGACCCGAAGGGAGAAATCTCCTGATCATCCAGAGATTTCTCGTCGCTATCGCACCTCGAAATGACAGGTTGGCCGTCGCTCCTCGAAATGACAGCGCGGGCGTGGAAGGCGGCGGAAGTTTCGCCGTTGTTTTTTGAGTGAAGCCCTCGAACTATTTCAGGAACACGACCTGCTTCTCGACAACTTGGTCTTCGATGCGCGCTCGCACGAGGTAAGTCCCCGAGGGCACGGTCTCTTCGGGACGCCATGTCTGCTCCCCGCCGGAGAGGACGGCGACGCTCTTGCCGTTCATGTCGAAAATCTCGACCTTCGCGCCTTCGGGCGCATGGATGGAGACGGCTGAATTGAACGGGTTGGGATGGGCTTCGAGGAAGAGCCCCTCCGGCCTCGATATTTGCTCGACAATGTCGAGAACATGGCCCGAAGGCGTGTCGAGGTAGAACGCAGTGTTGTTCGAGAAGTCGTTGACTACATAGGCGAATGTGTCGGGCACAAGCTCCGAGCAACTCGACCGCATCTCATAAGCCGAAGCTATGCCCGCGCCGGTATAGAAGAAGTTCTCATCCGGCAAATCCCCGAAATCGGGATCGTCGAAAATGATGGACGGGTCGAACCACATGTTCAGCACATTGCCGTTTATGTTATAGCCATAAGTCGAGGCGTTGCTGATTTTCGTGTATGCGCCGAGATAGTCGCTAATGCCCGCGTCTTCGCCGGGGGAAACGATTTTATAGACCCCCGGAGTAATCACAATCCCTATGCCGAGGAATGTGATGTTCACATCGGCGTAGAGGACGCCATAGAAGATTGAATCGTTGAATTCGCCCAATGGATTAATAATTGGAACGGCATAGATATGGTTAACATCGACTTTCTGCCAATAGCCGAAAGGAGAAATGCCGCAATACCGAAGATTAACGTCATTATGGGAAGTGGCAAATCCTCCGTTGGTGGTTATCTGCGCGTAAATTTTGCCGTCGGAGTATCCCATTTTGTAATTCACTAAATCCATGTTATTCCAATAATAATCCGTCCCGCCGACATTCACCGGCTCATGGTCGCCGATTGGGTCGTTGTGGATGTTCGCTATGCGGTTCGCGGGCGGCGGGAATGTCTCGACGGTATTCTTGGGCGCTTGCGAGCTGAATGTGCTGTCCGTGCCCACCTGAAAATAATAATGGACATCCTCGCCCGCAATTGGCGCGGTGTAGTCGTAATAATAAGTATCTCCGCTCAAGTTCGTAAGCTCGTA
>DSAF01000008.1 GCA_011388305.1 Candidatus Zixiibacteriota bacterium
AAATTGGCTCAATAGTGGGGCATTAGGAGTTTTACCCGTTGCAACCGATGAGTTTCTTTCATCTGATAGCGATGCTATTCTGGCGGCATCAGATGATGAGAAGAAAAGATTAGCCAAAGAACTCCTGAATTATAATAGAGATAAAGGCCTTGATTTTGTTGCACGCTTTGGGGGTAAATATGTGATCGGCGAAGCGAAGTTTCTCTCGGATTTTGGAGGTTCCCAGAATTCAGACTTTGAAGATGCAATAGCAACATTAGAAACAAAAGATGCAAATGCAATCAAGGTTGCTATATTGGACGGAGTGCTTTATTTGAGAAGCAGGTCAAAGATGCACAGGTTTATAACAAACCCATACAAAAACTATAATATTATGAGCGCACTCGTTCTAAGGGAATTTTTATATCACCTTTGATTATCATGCAAAATCTACTAATAAAAGGCGACAATATAGAAGCGATGGATTACCTTCTGAATGTTGAGCAATTAGAAGAAAAAATTGATTTAGTTTATATAGATCCGCCTTTCGCGACAAATGGATGCTTTACTATAACTGAAGGACGAGCCACCACGATAAGCAATTCAAAAAATGGTGAAGTTGCATATTCTGATAAACTCACCGGCGATGAATTTCTAAATTATCTTAAGAAGAGACTAATTTTACTGCGAAAACTGCTTTCCGTCCGAGGTTCAATATATTTACATATCGACTATAAAATAGGGCATTATGTCAAGGTGTTGATGGACGAGGTGTTTGGCATTGAGAACTTCCGTAATGACATTACGAGAATTAAGTGCAATCCAAAAAATTTTGAACGAATTGGATTTGGGAATATAAAAGACCTTATTCTTTTCTACAGCAAAACATCAAATCCGATTTGGAACGAACCCAAAGAAGATTATACCGAAGACGATGTGCGAAGATTATTTAAAAAAATTGATGAACGGGGGCGACGATATACAACAGTTCCCATTCATGCGCCCGGCGAAACCGTGAACGGGGAAACAAATAAACCATTCAAGGGGATTATGCCGCCTAAAGGCAGACATTGGCGTGTTGACGTTCAAACACTAGAACAATGGGATAGAGATGGACTCATCGAATGGTCGTCGACGGGAAACCCGAGAAAGAAGATTTTCGCCGACGAGCGAGATGGGAAAAGGGTTCAGGACATTTGGGAATATAAAGACCCTCAATATCCCACATATCCGACGGAAAAGAACGCAGACATGATTGACTTAATTGTTCGAACATCATCTAATCCCGCGAGTATTGTTTTAGACTGTTTTTGCGGCTCGGGGACAACGCTTAAATCTGCTCAACTGAATGATAGGCAATGGATTGGGATCGACTCTTCCGAGCACGCAATTAAAGCTACAATTGCGAAGCTTAAGAATATCGAGAATGACCTCTTCTCGCAAAATGCCAAGTATAAATATATCGATTTAGCAGAAATTTACTCTCCCCGTCTCTGACGAGTTAATGTTTGACATATAACTACCAAAAGGAAATTCCCCGATATGTTTAATAAAATTCATAAGACCGTCCTTCACAGCGGAATCCGCGTGCTGACGCTGAATATGCCCTCCAGGCGCGGCGTGGCCGCCGGAGTGTGGATCGACTCCGGAAGCAGAGACGACCCCGAGGGCAAGGAAGGCCTCTCGCACCTCACCGAGCACATGATGTTCAAGGGCACACCATCGAGGAGCGCGCTGGACATCGCCCGCGAGCTTGAGAGCATCGGCGCGAGCGAGGACGGATACACATCGCAGGAGGAGACTTGCTACTATATATACCTCCCCGGCGAGCAGATTGCCCGCGGCATGGACATCCTCGGCGACATGGTGTCCAACGCGTCCATAGACGACGAGCTTTTTCGGCGCGAGATTTCGGTGGTGGCAAGCGAGATGAGCGACATCGACGACACGCCATCGGAAATCGCACGCGATTATTTCTCGACGGCGGTGTTCGGCGATCATCCTTTGGGGCACTCGATTCTGGGATACCCATCGACGGTCGAGGCCATTTCGCGCGATGACATCGTCCGCTTCGTCGAGGGCGAATACTGCGCGCCGAGGCTCATTCTGGCGGCGGTGGGGAATATCGACCACGAGGAGTTTTGCGGGCTTGTAGAGAAAAATTTCACCGTCGGACGGGAGATTTACCCAAAAAAGCGCACTCCGCCCGCGCCCATCGATGCCGGCAAGATTCACGTTTTCCCGAAAGACACATCGCAACTTTCGATTTACATCGGCGGGAGGTCGTTCGCTTTTGACGACCCCAGACGATACAGCATCGGCGTTCTCGATGCGATTCTCGGGCGCGGCCCGTCAAGCCTTCTGTTTCACAGGCTTCGCGAGGAGGAGGGCATCGGCTATCGAATTTTCTCGTTCGGCGAATATTTCGGGGACTGCGGCCTGTGGGGGATTTTCGCGAACATCGACCCATCGAGCACGGCGAGATTCTTCGAGGTCGTCGATTCGATTTTCGATGACATCACCGATGGCACGGCCGTCGCCGAGCGATTCGACGAGATTATTCAAGGCGTATCCGGCAGAATCGAGCTTCAGAACGACTCGGTGAGCGGGCTTCTGGCGCGGCTTGTCGAGACGGAGCTGTATTGCGGGCGATGGATTTCCCCAGATGAGACTTTGGAGAGACTGCTCAAGCTCACGCCGGATGACATCGTCGCCGTTGCCGAGGACATTCTCGACAGAGGCAAAATCACGGCGGTGTGCCATGGCAAATCGAAATCCGACGGCTTTCCCGCGTGGCTCGAACCGACCGAAGGGAAACTGGCACGATGACTGCGCCTTTAGTTCGATATAAACTTCTGCGCCCGGGCGCTCTGCCGCCCGTTTTCATGACGGAGGGCAGTGCCGGCGCGGATTTGCGGGCTTTTCCGGATGAGGCCGTCGTTATCGAGGCGGGGGCTTTCGCGAAAGTCCCCACGGGGATTGCAATTGCCATTCCGGAGGGCTGGGAGGGCGAAGTTCGCCCGCGGAGCGGACTCGCTGTCAAGTTCGGTGTCACAGTGCTAAACTCGCCGGGGACAATCGACTCGGACTATCGCGGCGAAGTGTGCGTTATTTTGATAAATCACGGCCACGAAAGTTTCCGCGTCGAGCGCGGCGACAGAATCGCGCAACTTTTGATAAAGCCCGTCTCTCGCGCGGTTTTCGAGCAGAGCAACGAGCTGGATGAATCGCATCGCGGCGACGGCGGTTTCGGCTCGACGGGCGTTTGATTTGGGATTGGGAATTTGCGTTTCGCGATAGAGTGAGGCGGCGGCTCGCCCGCGCCATCACAGATTGCTAAGGATTTTATGTTCAAAACACTCGAGAAGATAGCTTTCGAGCGAGTCGGCGGCACCGAGGAAGAGCGCCGCGTTTTCGACATTCTCGCCGAGGAGGTGCGCGCCCGGGGAATCGAGCCTTCGCTGGAGCCTTTCGAGGTCGAGACTTTCCGGCGCGGCACAGGGCGCGTCACTCTGCTCAACGACTCGCCCGCCGAGTTCTCCGTCAACCCGATAGGCCTCTCCGGAAGCACCGACATCACGACGGAATTCCGCTACATCGAGCCGTCGAAACTGCCGTTCACGGACTCCTGCGCGGGGCAGATTGTCGTCCTCCCCGAGCACGTGTCGTTTCGCCATTATGAGCAACTGGCGCGGCTCGGCGCGGTGGGGTTTATCGTGGTAAATCCGCCGGGGCGCAAGCCCGGATTCCAATCGCTGAAAGCCTCCTACACCGCCAAGCACGGCAAAATCCCCGGCGCGGTCATCGCCTATGACGCCGGCCTGAAGCTCATTTCCAGCGGCAAGAACCGCATTCGGCTGGAGACATCGCAGGAGGAGTTCGTAGGCACGAGCCACAACCTCCATGCAGTCATCGAGGGCGAACATTCCAACGGCGAGGTCTTCGTTTGCGCCCATGCCGACAGCGTTGCCGGCTCTCCCGGCGCGCTCGACAACGGCGCTGGGTGCGTCGAGATGCTCGGCATAATCGGGCATTTCGCCAAACATCCGCCGCGAAGGACTATCCGATTTTGCTTCTTCGGGAGCGAGGAACTCGGCCTCATGGGTAGTCAATTTTTCGTGGAAAAACATACAAGCGAGCTTGAGAAAATCGCCGTGGTGTTCAATCTCGATGTCGGGGGCGATATTTTCGGCGATGACAAGGCGCTCATCACCGGCGATAAAGACTTGGCGAACTTCGTGGATTCGCATAACAAATTGCGCGGCATGGGATTGAAAGTGACGCGCTCGACATATTCCAGCGACAACATGCCTTTCGCGCGCCACGGCATTCCATCGGTGAACTTCGCGCGTTCGGGGCTTGGCGCATCCCTGGGGCACTCGATAGACGACGACATGCGCAACGTCGATGAGCGCTCGCTCCACTCTCTCGCGCAGAAAGCCCTCGACTTCATCGATGTCGTCGCGAACGCGAAGGCCATCCCCTTCGAGCGCAAGATTCCGCCGGACATGGTCGAAGAGGTGGATAAATACTTCTCCGAGAGGTTCGGAATTGAGGATTAAGCTTTTCACACTCGCTTTTCTCGCGATGGCTATTCTTTCGGCTGTCGGCGCGGAGAAGTGCGGCCTCCCCGAGGCGATGCGCTCGAAAGTGCCGCTTGTTCATGCGAGGCCTGTGCGGTCGCACAATCACGATTCCGAGCATTTCCGAGTGTGGTTCGATTTGGAGGGCGCCCACGCCATTCCATCGATTCGTTGGGCCGAGCGTTGCGCGGAGTTTCTGGAGAAGGCCCGCGCGGTTTTGGTTGACAGCATAGGTTTCCGCGAGCCGATTCCCGACTCGAGCCTCTTCCCCGGGCGAACTGATGTCGGCGGCGATGACCGCCTCGATATCTACTTCACGCACATGGAATACTACGGCATGACATACCTCGACACCGTGCTGGCGGGCGGCGTAGGCCCGGCGTTCATCCTCATCGAGAACGATTTCGACGCGGCGCGCTTCCCACAGTATATCGGGCGTGAAGAGGAGGCACTGGCCGTCACATGCGCGCACGAGTTCTTCCACGCGATTCACTATTCATACGGCAGTTCGGCCGCGTGGACTTGGTGGATGGAGGCGACGGCGGTCTGGTCGGAGGAGCGGATTTTCCCGCATGTGGACGACTACCTCGACTATCTGCCAAATTTCCAGTCCACGCCGGAGGGCGGCTTAAACAGCGACTCTCCGCGCGGAAGGATGTATGGCACTTGCCTCTTACCGATGTTCCTCTCGACGAATTACGGCGACAGGGCGATTCTCGAAATTTGGGAGCTTGTGCCCGAAAATCAAGTCTTTCCGGCGATTTCGATTTGGGCGTTCGATGAGGGCATTCGGCCAATCGACCTCTACGGCGATTTCGCGATGTGGAACCTCTTCGTCGGCGAAAACTATCGCGGCTGGGGCTATGACGACGCGCATCTCATGCCCGCGCCGAAAATCACGCACCGCGACTCGCTCCCGACTTTGCTGACATCTGCAGGAGCCGCCATCTATACATCCACTCCCTCGTTCGGCGAGGGCGGCATCTGGGCGGAATACACGCCCCTCGCTCCGGCAGATTCGCTGTCTGCGTGCGTTCACGGCATCTCCAAACGCGGCACCGACACTCCGGACACGACAATCGACATATATTCCACGCCGGACACAATCCCCGGCGCATGGCGCTTCGATGGGCTTTTCACGACATTGGCGAACCTCGGCCCGAATCCGGCAACCTCTTCGCGCATCGGGAATTTGCTTATCGGCCCCGCGCCGGACGCGAGAGTCGCCAAGCCGGGGGACATCGTCGATAGAACGCCGTATCCGAACCCGTTCATCTATGGCGAGCACGACACGCTGTTATTCCCGTTCACCGCCGGAGATGTCTCGCAACTCCGCTTCACGGTTTGGACGGCGAGCGGCGAGCTTGTGTTCGAGGAGACGGGCGATGTCTCGTTAGGCTATCATCTTACGCCGCGCGGCGCATTCGGGTGGCTTCCGCGAAACCAAGACGGCAAGCCCATCGCGAGCGGGATTTACATCTATTTTTTGAGCCTCGACGATAACTCGTTCACGGGTAAATTCGCAGTGATTGCTAAGTAGGGTCGGGGTTTCCTCGCCTTACGTTCATTATCTCCATTATCTCAAAGAAAGACAACACAAATTCTCATTACGAACGGAGCAAACGATGAACTGGAAACTTTTACACGAACTTTGCGATACCCCCGGCGCGCCCGGGCACGAGCAGGCCGTCGCGGAGATTATGCGCAGAGAGTTCGCCGAGCTGACCGACGATGTCATCACAGATAATGTGGGCAATGTCATCGCGCATATCCCCGGCGAGGGGCGCAGAGTCGCCCTCGACGCCCACACCGACGAGGTCGGCTTCATCGTCTCGCATGTCGATGGCGAGGGATTTATCCGCGTGATTCCACTCGGCGGCGTCGATCCGCGCGTGTTCACGGCACAGAGGGTGATTGTCCACGGAAAGCGGGAGCTATTAGGCGTGGTAGGCTCGATTCCACCGCATCTCACGCGAGGCAACGAGGCCGACCGCGACAAGTCCGTGTCTATCGAGGAGTCGTTCATCGATGTAGGCTTGCCCGCCGATACAGTTCGAGAGCTTGTCAAAGTCGGCGACATCGTCACGTTCGACAGCAAGCTGACAGACATCGGCGATGCCTTCGTGGGCAAGGCTTTCGATGACCGCGCGGGGCTTTTCGCGATGGTCGAGGGCGTTCGCCATGCCAAGAAAATCGCGTGCGATTTGTTCCTCGTCGCGGCGGTGCAGGAGGAACGCGGCCTCCGAGGCGCACAGCCTGCGGCGTTCACAGTCGCGCCGGACATCGCGATAGCAATCGAGGGAACTTTCGCCAATGACTTCCCCGGAATCCCCTCGCACAAGAGGCTCGCAACACAGGACAAAGGCCCGGAACTGCGCATCGTCGATGGCAGAGTCATCGCCGACCGCGGCTTGGTGGACTTTCTCGGAAATATCGCCGAGGAGGAGGGCATTTTGCACCAGTTCATCGTGAAATCCGCGGGCACCACCAACGCCACGGCGATTCAGACATCGCGCGGGGGCGTGCGCGTCGCGGCGATTTCCATGCCCGTGAGATATATACACAGCCCCACAGGCCTCGTGCGCAAAAAAGACATCGAGGGGACGGTGCGCCTCGTCTCGGCTTTCCTCGAAAACGCAGACAGGCTGTAACGCTCGGCAGAGCTAATTATCCGGCGATGTCCTTCTTGCCCAATTTGCGATAGACGAACCTAATGATAAGGTAGAATATCGCCAAATCGATGCACGCGCCGACGACGTAGAATATTATATAAAGCGTCGGCGAGCGAGTTTCCAAGAATTTCAGAAGTGCGATTGCGCGCGATGATAGCCACAGAATGAAGTATATGTCGGGGATGGCAAAGCCTATGGCATAGAAGGCATCGCCGAATTTTCTGGCGAAATTGAAGCTGTTCGAGCCGATGAAATCGACACCGTAAAAATAAATTCCCGTCCCGAGCGTCGCGAGCGTTATGAAATAGAATAGTCGAATGCTCAAGAATGTGTTGAAGTAGTAGAACCCGGCATCGCCGATTTCCTGAACGATTGGATAAAGCGCAAAGAACACGCCCAAGAACGTCAGCGCAAAACCAACCTTGGTTATGTTCACCTTCTGATTTTCTCCCAACTTTCTACTCTCGACTTCTACTCGCGGTCAGCCTCGATAATCTCCTTGACTTTCATGAGGCGGACGAGGTTGCCTCGCTCAAGCTCCTCGAGCTTCTGCGTGATGTATTTGATTGTCTCTTTGAGGTCGGGGATTAGCGTGTATTCGAGGGCGTTAACGCGCCTTCGGGTGCGGTCGAGTTCGTCTGCGAGAAGTGCCATCTTCTTCTCGGCCTCGGCGAGCCTGAGGAGAAGCTCCAGCACCTCGGCGATTTGCACGAGAGCAAAATCGGCGTCGGAGTCCGTGGCGCGCATGGAGTATGCCAGCGGGTTGCCCTCGAGTTTGGCTTTGAAATGCGGCACGCGGAGGTTCATAAGGCGCTTGGTCTCGACTTCGAGAGAGAACTGCACGCCCGGCACGGCGAAAACCGCGTTCTGTTCGGCGGGCGAAAGCTCGCAGTTTGCCAGCGTGAATCGTCTTAGCGCATCGATGAGCGCGTCCTCGGTTTTGTCGCGAAGGCCTTTAAGCTCGCCGATAAGTTCGAGGAAGTTCCGCATAAGCTCGTCCTGTTTGTCTTTGAGGAGCTTATGCCCCCGAACGGCAAGGTCGCGCCGCCTTTTGAGCTTGAGGTTCTCCATACGATTTGCCGAGACTTTTAATTTCGCCATATCACCCTCTTAACGATGTGCCCGCTCAACGGGATTGACATTTTATCAATATACAACTGCGTCCATCGAATTTCAATGATGAATTCGAGATGATGCTCGTTGATTTCGAAAGCGGAAGTTTTCGAAATGAGAGCATCGTGAGATTGCGTGCGCCGGACGGCGCTAAAACTTACATTATAGTGCATATAAATTGTTCGACACTCCGGGGAACGTCAATTTAACGCCTGCCATTAAAAAACATGTGGAAAACATGCGAACAAGATGTGCGCCAACAGTTCACAGCCGCGTGAACAAATAGAGATTATTAACAAACCTCACTCCAGTGTGCATAAGTCGCGGTTGTTCACATTTATATCCACAAAGAGTGTTGATAACATTGCTCGTCTAAATGCTTGAAGAATATCTTGTTGCGCGTTTCAAAATGCTTTATCCACAGTTTCCACAGAACTACTATTACTACTATCTTATATATAGAAAGTAATATATGGAGATAGAGAGATAGCGATTGGCCGATTATAATAGGTAAAGGTGAAAGGTGAAAGACGAAGGGCGAGGCACGCCTCGCCCTGATGGTCAAACATTCGCGCTCTGATGCCTACCGCTTGTTTTCCGCCTCGTCTTTCGCCTTCCGGCGCGTGATGATATCGTTTAGTTCCTGAGGGTCGGGGCTTCTGCCCATGCAGTCCTCGAGCGTGATGACACCATCGAGGTAGCGGTCGGCGAGGGCGGAGTTGAGCGTCTGCATGCCAAATTTGCCGCCCGCCTGAATCGTGCTGTAAAGCTGGTGAATCTTGTCATCTCGGATTTGCGCCCGGACGGCAGGCGTTGCGACCATGACCTCCGAAGCGACAACGCGCCCGCCGCCGATTTTCGGCACGAGGGTCTGCGTGAGAACAGCCTGAAGCACGAACGACAGTTGGACGCGCACCTGCGTTTGCTGGTTCGTAGGGAAAACATCGATGATGCGGTTGATTGTCTCCGCGGCGGAGTTCGTGTGAAGTGTCGCGAAGGCGAGGTGGCCGGTTTCGGCGATTGTCAGCGCCGAGGAGATGGTCTCCAAATCGCGCATCTCGCCGATAAGCACGACATCGGGATCCTCTCGGAGCGCATATTTCAGCGCCCGGGAGAACGAGACGGTGTCGCTGTGAACTTCGCGCTGGTTCACGATACAATTCTTATGTCTGTGGACGAACTCGATTGGATCCTCTACGGTGAGGATGTGCTCGTGCCGCTCGCGGTTAATCTTGTCGATTATCGCGGCCAGAGTCGTCGATTTGCCCGAACCCGTAGGCCCGCAGACCAAAATCAGACCGCGCGGATAGTCGGCAAATCTCCCGACTGATTCCGGAAGCCCAAGCTCCTCGAGCGTGTGAATCTTGAACGGAATTGCGCGCACGGCCAATGCCACCGAGCCTCTCTGGAGAAACACATTGCACCTAAATCGCGATAGACCCTTGATGCCGAACGAGAGGTCAACCTCCCAATTCTCCTCGAACTGTTGCTTCTGCTTCTCCGTCATGATAGAGTATGCGAACTTCTTCGCCGCGTCCTCCGAGACGATGTTGGCGGCCATCTTGTGGAGCTTGCCATCGAGCCGGAATACCGGCGGCGAACCTACCGTGATGTGCAAATCCGATGCGCCTCGGTGAATCATGTCGTCCAGTAGAAGTCGCATAGACAGCTCGCGCTTGGGAGCGGGCTTAGGCTCCGGCGGCTTGGGCGGTTTGGGCGCTTCTTTAGGGGGTGTTTCCGCTTTCTCGGTCTCCTCTTGAATTTCTTCAAGCTCGACCGGTTCTTGTTCCATGTTCATCTCTTCTGGATCCATGAGTTCTCCCTCTATTGATAACTAAAAGTTTCCGTGGCGACTTGCTCGAGCGTGGTCTCGCCGTCGAGCATCATCTTGAGAGCGACTTTGCGAAGAGGCACCATCCCCTCGTTGACGGCATGCCGCCAAAGCTCGATAACCGATGTCCCCGCCTGCAACATTGCCTTCATGATAGGCGTCACTTCCAAAGTCTCAAATATCGGCCTCCTGCCTTTATAGCCCGTGCCGTGGCATTTGGGGCATCCCGTGCCGCGGTGAAATTTAAGGTTCTTGACCTTCTCGGGGTCGAGGCCTATCTCCCGAAGCAACGAGAAATCCGGCGTGACGACACGCTTGCATGAAGGGCATATCACGCGCAAAAGTCTCTGGGCGATAACGAAGCGCAACGCTCCGCTAATCAAATAGTGCGGTATCTCCAAATCGACGAGGCGCATCACCGTGCTGACCGCATCGCGCGAGCGCATCGTCGCGAAGACCAAAAGCCCCATGTCGGCGATTTTCAGCGTGGAGACGAGCTTGTCCTTCTCGTTCGTCTCGCTCACGAACACGATGTTGGTGTCCTGCCGGGGCGTGGACTCGAGCGCTATCTCATAGGATTTCGTGTCGCGCATAACCTCGCGCTGGTTCACGATGCAGTTGGATGAGCTATACACGAACTCGATAGGCTCCTCGATGGTGATGATATGTTGTTGTCGCTCTTCGTTGAGGCGCTTGAGTATCGCCGACTGCGTCGTGGACTTGCCCGAGCCGCGCGGGCCGGCGATTAGCACGAGGCCGGCGTTGACTCTGCCGAAATGGTAAATCTCGGGGGGGATGTTAAGCTCTTCGGGGGTTTGGGTCTCGAAAGGTATGGCTTTAACGGCCATCGCGATGCTTTGGTTTTGGTGGAACACATTGCATCTGAAGCGCGACAGCCCGCGAATTCCTATCGAGAAGTCGATATCGAGGTCTTTCTCGAATTTCCGCCTCTGGGCGGTGGACATCAGCGACAGCGCCAGCATTCTGGCGAGGTTCTCGGATAGTGCCGGATAGGGCATACGGACGAGCTTGCCGTCGATTCGCAACATCGGGGGGGATTCGGCGGAGATATGCATGTCCGTAGCGTTTCTCTGAACCATCTCGTTTAAAAGTTTCCTTAAGAACTGCTCGCTCTTAACAGATGTGGGCGTCTCTATCAAATCGCTTAAGCCTTATTGTTTAATTCGGGCAACTCACATCACCCAACTCTCAACTCTCTAATGCGCCGCAGTTTCGGTGATTACCTGCTCCAATGAGGTCGTGCCTTCAATCATGTAGCGGATGGCCTCTTGGCGGAGCGTTCTCATTCCGTCCTTGGCGGCTTGTTCGGCGAGTTCAAGCCTGCTGGCGCCCTCGATAATCATCTTTTCAATCGCGACAGTCATCGCCATGACCTCGAAGACTGCGATTCTGCCCTTGTATCCCGAGTTGTGGCATTGGGGGCATCCGGCGCCCTCGAAGAACGTCACTTTCTTAGCGTCCTCGGTGCTCATGCCGATAATTTCGAGCATCTCCGGGTCGGGCTTGATTTCTCTCTTACAATATTTGCAAACTCGCCTAAGAAGCCTCTGTGCCATGATGAGCCGCACCGAGCTTGCCACAAGGAACGGTGGCGTGCCCATATCCACAAGTCTCGTAATAGTTCCGGGCGCGTCGTTGGTGTGGAGCGTGCTGAACACGAGGTGGCCCGTGAGCGCGGCTTTGATGGCAATCGATGCCGTCTCGCCGTCGCGAATCTCGCCTACGAGGATAATGTCGGGGTCTTGGCGGAGGAAACTTCGGAGCGCGGCGGCGAAGTTGAGGCCAATATCCGAGTGCATGTGCACCTGATTGATGCCGTCGAGGTTGAACTCGACGGGGTCTTCGGCGGTCATGATGTTGACCTCGGGCGTGTTGAGCTGGCTCAATGCCGAATAGAGCGTTGTCGTCTTTCCCGAGCCGGTAGGGCCGGTGACCAGCACCATTCCGAACGGCATGTGAATCGCCTTGTTGAACTCCTTGAGCGCGCGCTTGGGAAATCCCAGCTTGGTGATGTCCAGCATGAGATTCTCGGGGTCGAGAAGACGCATAACGACCTTCTCGCCGAAAATCGTGGGGAGCACCGAGACGCGCAAGTCGATAGGCCTTCCCTGCGTGTGGACTTTGATTCTGCCGTCTTGGGGGAGCCGCCGCTCGGAGATGTTGAGCTTGGCCATAATCTTGATGCGGCTAACGACCGCGAAGCGTAGCCTGAAAGGCATCGGCGCCATCTCATAGAGCGTGCCGTCGATGCGCATTCGGACGCGCGTGCGCTTCTCGTATGTCTCGATGTGTATGTCCGAGGCGTTGCGCCGAATTGCATCCATGATGATGGAATTGACAAGCTTGACGAGCGGCTTCTCTTGGATTGCCTCCTGAAGCTCGGCCTCGGAGAAATCGTCGCCGCTATCTTCCACCACGTCCAGTTCTTCGTCCGACCCCATCTCCTCGAGAATCTCGTCGATGGACTCTTCCTCGGTGCCGTAGTATTTGTCTATTGCGGTGGTGATTTGGCCTTTAGTGGCCATCACCGGTTGAATGTCGCAGTTTGTGACAAACTTGAGCGTATCGAGGACGAAGAGATTCGTGGGGTCTTCGGTTGCAACGAAAAGCATCCGCCCGACTTTGATTGTGGCAATCACGAAGAACTTGCGGGCTATATCGACGGGGATAAGCTCGACGACTTTCTGGTCGAGTTCAAGATCCTCGAGCTTGATTGTGCCAACATTGAGCTGTTTCGCGACGAACTCGTTAATCACGTTCTCATCGCGGATGAAGCCCAAGTTGAGAAGAACCTGCCCCAGCTTTTCGCCGGTCTGACCTTGGAGCTTGAGAGCCTCGTCGAGTTGCTCCTGCGAGATTCTTCCGGCCCTAATTAACATCTCTCCGAGTCGGAGCGCCATCGTTACCTCCGGGCGAAATGATCTTTGCGCGACACACACTATGCCGTAAATATAATAATATGCATAAACTTAAGCTCATTCAACTACAAATTTTCCTCAAGTGTTCCCTCGCTTATCGAAAGGGTGGCCACGATGTCCCTTAACCGGACAATTTTTATGAAGAACAGATTTTGACGAATACACGCCGGCATCACTCGGATGCCGGTCCGTTGCCTTGCGAGTGCCCACGAGGCTAAACTCCCCCGAATGTTCCCTATGCGAAAATAAGCGGAAGCCTACTAATGCGCAGTATGTATCCCCTTAAAGGTCTATCCTTATTCCGCCGAATATCTCCCGCCCAATCAGAGGTGCGTAAATAAACGCTGCGTCGGAGACATCTCGCAACGGCTGGGTGTAGCCGAGCACATTTCTCGCGTTCAATATCAGCTGGAGCGAATTCGTCAATCGGTAATTCGCGCCCAAATCGAAGGTGACGAACGGGTCGGTTTTCACGAGGCGGTAGTTCTCCATATCCTCGTCGGGGACATGGTCGATGAACATGCTACCGGTAAAATTCGCACTCGTCCTAATGTCGAGATTGTTCGCGGAAAAAACCAATTCACCGTTCGCCGTGAATGCGGGGGATCGGGGGATTCTGTCGCTGTCGGCTATCTCCGGCTCTCGCCTTTCCGCGAACTTGGCGTGGGTATAAACCGCGTTGAAGTTATATCCCAGCCAATAGAGAGGCCTTCCTCTCAAGTAAAAATCGCCTTCGAGCGAGGTCGCTCTGTCAACATTCGCCCATGCGAAGTCAAATCCCGCCGGGATGTCGGTTTCTTCCTCCGAGAGGTCGATGAACTCGACTTTATCGTCTATCCTTGTGTAGAAAACGCCAATTCCGATTTCATTCCACCGCTTGATGTAATCTACGCCGAAGGAAAAGCTTCGCGCGCGTTCGGGCTGGAGGTCGGCGCCTTTGTATATTCGCGGCGATGAGGCGCAAAGGTGCAAATCTTCGGCGAAGAGATATGGCACTCGGAAGCCGCTTCCGTATGATGCCCTTAATGTAATCTTATCGGACAGGGAATATCTTCCGGCAATGCGCGGGTTAAGGGCGGTAATGCTGTAATCCGTCTCCGTCAGGTCGTCCACGGAGTAGTGATGGTCGATTCTCGCGCCGAGGAGCAGTTCCATTTGTCCGCCGAGAGGATAGACGCCGACCTGCGCGAAGAAACCGATGTCGTCCGCGGATTTGAAATCATTATCCTCGGAGCGGTTGATGTCCTGCTCGATTTCGCCTCTCCTGTATTGGCTTCCGACGATAATATCCGCGCCGAACACGGGGCGGGAGAACATGACATCGGCAAGGAACATCTTCTCCTTCGCGATGAAGGGGTTCGGGAAGAATCTTTCCCTGAACTCCATCATGCCGATTCTGTCGAGAGTGTCCCTTCCCGCGTCGGTAAGTTTTAAATCCTCGTCCAGAACGCCCGCCATAACTGCCCTGTCCCAAGCCGCATCGTTTGTTGCGTTGCGATAATGGTTGACATAAGTGAGGCTGGATTCGAGCTTGCCCGCGGAAGTTAGCTCGTGAATGTAACTCGCTCTGACCGAATACCTGTTCGTCCGAATATGCTCGACTCCCGGGGCGAAGGGATCTTCTATAGTCTCGATTTCTCCGCCCTTGCGGAACTCGCCGAGCGCATTTCCCGTGAGGATAATCTTGCTTCCCTCGCCGAAAGGCTCGTATAGGAAGGCCTTCACCATTGCGCCATAGTTGTCCGAGGCGACTCTGTCGGTGAAACCGTCCGGGCCGCCGTCCTCAAAATTCATCTCATCGAGATAGTTCGGGTCGGGGTTGCCGGTTTGGTCAACCTCGGCCTTCGTGTCTATCTGCAGGGCATATGAGACGGCGATATCGCCCCTTCTCATTGTCCCATCGAAGTTCATCGAATATGTGCTATTGCTTCCGGCCAGAAGTCCCATCCCAAATGCGGGGATTGGCCCGGGCTCTCTGGATTTGATGTTGACTATTCCGCTCAAAGCGCCCGCGCCGTATAGCGCCGAGCCTGCGCCCTTGATAATCTCGATTTGTTCGATATTCGCGGACATAATTTGCTGAAGGCCATAGACTTCCGCAAGTCCGCTGAATATGGGCTGGCCGTCGAGAAGAACGAGAGAGTATCCGCCCTCGAGGCCCTGAAGCCTGAGCATGGAGAAGTTGCAGTCCGAGCATTGTTGCTCAACCCTGATTCCCGGCTGTCCTTCGAGTGCCTGATAGAGGTCGAACGCGCCTTTGAGCCGAATCTCATCGCGCTTGACAATCTCCGCGCGGACTGGGAGGTCTCTAATCACGCGGGACTGGCGCGTGGCGGTGACGACAACCTCGTCGCCCTGCAGGGCTTTGGGATACAGCGAAAAATTGAGAGTATAACCGGCATCGTCATCGGAGATGTCAACATTTTGCGAGACTTTGCCGTATCCGATAGCCGAGGCGGAAACAGTCCAATTCCCCGGCGGGAGGTCTTGAATCCTGAAATTCCCGTCGAGGTCGGTCGCCGAGCCGATTCTCCTTTCCTCCTCGATGAAGACATTGCATCCGGGGATGGGCTGTTTGGTTTGGGCATCGATTACTTTACCTGTAATAACCGAAGCAAAGATATTAGGAGCGCCTAATAAGATAGCGAAAAAAACACCCCTCAAGAGAATACTTGCGATTTGTTTTCTCATAACAATCCTTTCATAAGTTAAGTTAGGTTCAATTAACATCTCGCGAAAATATACATCCTTTTGCGAATGTCAATAAATATATCTTTTTTCTCAAATCACTTGCGAAACTCGAATGCTTGGATTAAATTCTACAACTATCGTCGAAACTAAAAACACATGGAGGACAGATGAAATTGTTTGCATCGATCATCACAATGGCTTTCGCCGCGAGCGCCTTGTTTGGCGGCATGGTCAGCGGGACGGTTTTCTACGACGGCCCGGAGACCGATATCACCGTGGCGGCCTGTGTCGAAGAGGGCACTATCGAAATCGACCTCATGACGATTCCGGCGGCCATGCTCACGGGAGGCCCCGGGCCATATACGATTAACGAGGACACGCTCCGCGACGGCGTGAACTACTGGTGCATGTCGCTTATGCTTATTGGAATGGGCGTAGAAAGCGGCAATCCCGCCGGAATGCACCCGAACCTCGTCACGCTGACCGATGGCTCGGCAACCGGCGTGGACATCACGCTCACCACATCCGCAACTATCGGCGGGACAATCACATACGGCGGCGACCCGGGAGACATCTGCATCAATATATGGGATGCCTATAACGAGTTCATGGGGGAAGAGGCCGTGCTCGAAGAGACCTTCTGCGTAGGCACTTTGAACTACACGCTCCACGATATCCCCTCCGGCCCGAAGAAAATTCAAGCCTTCGCCGACCTCAACGGCAACGGCGTTCTCGATGACGGCGAGGTGTCCGAGTTCTTCATGGGGCCGTTCGGCGAGATGGTCATCGTAGGCGGCGGCGGCTTCTCCGACACGGGCATCGACGTCATCCTCGGAACCGGCGTTGCCGAAGCGCACAAACCCGAGACATTCAAGATGTCCGTCACGCCCAACCCGTTCAACGCAGTCTGCAGAATCGACGCGCCCGCCGAGGTTGAGATATTTGACATCGCCGGGAAAAGAGTCGCGACAATCCCCGCCAGCGGCACATGGGACGGCACCGACGAGGCCGGAAACTCCATGCCCACGGGCGTTTACCTCGCGAGAACGACATTCGAGGGCAAGACGCGTAGCGTCATGCTGATTTACGCCAAGTAAGACCCTCCGATAATATCCGGAAAGCCTCCGCGCGCGGGGGCTTTCCACATAAAATGCGCATTCTCGTCGTCGAACCGTATTTCGGAACAAGCCATCGAAGTCTCGTCGAGGGCTTCATAGACAGGACTTCTGCGGACACCGAACTTTTCACGCTTCCGCCCAACAAATGGAAATGGCGAATGCGCACCGGCGCATGGACTCTCGCCGAACAAGCATTCGGAATTGCGCCGTGCGATACAATCTTCGCGTCGGACTATCTCGACCTACCTGCCTTCCTCGCGCTCGGACCGCCGTGGCTCAAAGATTGCCGCAAAGTCGTCTATTTCCATGAAAACCAAATGACATACCCGCTCCGCGCGTTCGATGAGCGCGATTTCCACTTCGCACTGACGAACATCGAGACCGCCCTCGTCGCCGATGCCGTAGTCTTCAACAGCGAATTTCACCGGCGTGAGTTCATCGAGAGCGTCGAGACATTCTCAACCAAATTCCGCGCATACTTCCCCGATGGCCTCGCTCGGCGCATCGAGGACAAATCCTGCATCCTGCCCGTGCCTCTCGATATTGACGAAATGCCCCCGCCCGCGCACAAAACCGGCGCGCTCAAAATTCTCTGGAACATGCGATGGGAGTTCGATAAAGCACCCGAAGCCTTCTTCGAGCAAATTCTCGCTCTCCAAGACTCCGGTGCGGACTTCCAAATAGCCGTCGCCGGCGAGGCGTTCCAGAACTACCCCAAAATTTTCGACACCGCCCGCGAACAGCTCGCCGATAGAATCCTCTCGTGGGGCTTTCTTCAAAGCCGCAAAGAATACCTTGACCTCATGGCAAATTGCGAGGTCGTAGTCTCCACCGCCGTTCACGAATTTTTCGGCGTCGCAGTCGCCGAGGCCGTCGCCTGTGGATGCTTCCCCCTGCTCCCGAACCGCCTCGCATATCCCGAGAGATACCCGCACGAGTGCCTATACAACACCGACGAGGAGCTTCGCGCCCGCCTCCTCGAGATGGCGCACAACCCCGCCGCCATCCGCGAAACCGACTTCCGCCGCCTCGTCCACGACCTCGACTGGAAGCTCATACTGCCAGAATTCGAGGCACTGCTCGAAGGATGATAGTATCCCCTTGCCCCCGCTGGTTCGTTGCACGAAAGAATTCTCTTGCGCGGGAAGGGGGGAGGGGGTTACGCTTGACGCATTAAACAACAGAAGCACCGGGAATTTTCGCCAAACTCCAGAATGAACTTCTCAAAGAAGGTATATTGTAATGTGCTACCTGCGAATAGGAGCTCCTTCATATACCCATACCGTTCGTCGAGTAGCCCGCAGGGGCGTATCTAAACGACGTATCAACCACCCCTCGTTTTCACGGGGACTGTCGAGGATGAGAGATAATGAGTTGGATGCTTAAAAACCGCAGATGCACTGTTTATAAATGGCGCCCCGCAGAGTTGAACTGCGGACACACGGATTTTCAGTCCGTTGCTCTACCAACTGAGCTAGGGCGCCAAATATTCGCGTTGCATTCAAAGACCTTCCGCTTCTTCCGAAGCGCCTTTCATTTTAGTTTTGATTTCAAAAATGTCAAGCGGTAAATTCAGCCGAGCCAATTTTTTCGCCCGCCGGCGATATGCTATTGCGTCGAAATGCTTTACACATAGTAGCTCTCAAACGCAACGTTACCAAAAAATTACCCAAAACCCGCCTTTTCGCTATGATAAAGGGCGGCTGTGTGCCGCCCTTTATTTCGAGAATCTCTATTCGCGGGGATTTATTCCTGGATTGCCCTCTCCAGCCGCTCGATGCGGGTTTCAAGCTCGGTATTTTGTTTGCGAAGCGCGTCGTTCTCGGACTGCTGGGCTTCGATTTGCGTCTGTTGCTCTTGAATAGCACGAACGAGAATCACGGTGAGAGGGATGTAATCCACGCCTAAATACTCGACAAACCCTTCATCATTCTCTCCGGGATGTGCTCCGGGAATAACCAGCTCGGGAAAGACGCCTTGAAGCTCCTGCGCTATAAGCCCGTATTGCGTCCCCTCGTTGAGGTTCATGAATGGATATTCTTGTGTTCTCATCTCGAAGGTTTTCGGTTCGAGCATCATAACCTTGTCGAGTATGCCTTCCATGGGGCGGACATTCTTCTTGAACTTGATGTCGGAAACGATCCCCAAAGACCCGGTATAGCCGCCGCTACCAGAACAGTAAACGCCGTGGTTAGTCGTTGCTCCAGAAGCGGTCCCGTATATGCCATAGTTGATCGATCCTGCGCCGCTCGCTTGAGCCCGAACGCCGTAGTTAGCGTTCGAAGTAGTGCTGGGCGCAACAGCAAAAACAGCGTAATCGATTACGCCACTTCGAGCCCCGAGAACTGTATAAGCGTGTATGTGTTCGAAATATCCAGCACTAAAGCCACTATCCGTCTGGACTTTCAATCTATACACATCTGGATCTGTCGTCCCTAAGCCGACATTGCCATCCACCACAAATAGCCCTCTCATAATAGCTTGACCCTCAACCCCTAATTTCCAGGCCGAGCCGTCTGTGTTTCCATTAACCCTCACAAGATTGCCTGCGATAGTGCCGTTGACATCAAGTTTATTGGTCGGGCTGTCCGTCCCGATGCCGAC
>DSAF01000004.1 GCA_011388305.1 Candidatus Zixiibacteriota bacterium
ATCTATGTCACACTCCAAGGAAAAAGTCATTATTATTGGCGTTCGATTACTTGACACGAGTCGTTCATCATTCGATGAATCCATGAACGAACTCGAGAAGCTCGTTGAAACTGCTCGAGGCCAAGTTATTGTAAGACTTGAACAAACGCTCAAATCCCCTGTTCCGGCGACTTATGTAGGCAAAGGCAAGCTCGAAGAAGTCAAGCAGATTTTAGACGAACACGAAGCTTTCACTGTCGTTTTTGACGAAGATTTGAAACCAAATCAGGCTCGAAATATCGAAAATGCGCTAGGCCGGGATGTCAAGGTAATTGATCGTAGCGGTCTCATACTCGACATTTTTGCAACGCGCGCTCGCACTTCGGCCGCCAAGATTCAAGTCGAATTAGCCCAGTTAGAATACATCCTACCAAGGCTTTCAGGCATGTGGGCGCATTTTTCGCGGCAATATGGCGGTTCGATTGGCGCGCGCGGCCCCGGCGAAACACAGCTCGAGACCGATAGGAGAGTCATCCGCAGGCGGATAGCCGCACTACACACTAAGCTTGACAAAATTGAAGTTCAACGACGGACTCAAAGACGCGCTCGTTCGAGCCAATTTCGAGTTTCATTGCTCGGTTATACGAATGCCGGTAAGTCAACATTAATCAATAGGTTAACTAATGCTTCGGCTTTTGCCGAGGACAAGTTATTTGCCACTCTCGACCCGCGAACGAGAAAATTCCGCACGCGTGACGGCAGAACAGCTCTTTTCACCGATACTGTGGGATTTATTCGCAAACTCCCCCATCATCTCATCGAAAGTTTCCGAAGCACACTCGCAGAAGCGATTGAGGCAGATCTGCTACTAATCGTCGCAGATGCTTCGCATGAAGCGCTTGACGAGCATTTGTCTGTTGTCGAAGATGAACTTTCCAGAATGAGATTACAAGATGCAAATAAGTTATTGATCTTCAATAAAATAGATATTACCGACGAGTTTAGACTTTGTGAGATAAAGCACAACTACCCGGAAGGCCTTCTCATCAGTGCGAAGTCGAGCGAAGGGATCGATGTTTTAATCGATTCAGTTCTCTCCTTCGCTAATAGTGTCAGCAAGTAAGTCATTGAATGAAAGAATATTAGCTTAATTATTTCAAGTTAGAATTCAAGATTTTCGATTGCTCTTAGTCCAAGCTTCAGCGGGATTATTGTCGCGATAATGTTGACAGCCAAAAGAATTGCACCGCCAATAATTAGCTCAGTAGTTGGAAACGCAACTCTTTGCCCCATGATATAACTAAGGTAGCTATATGTGGGAAATGCGAGTGCGAGTGTTGACAGTGCAACGTATATTAAACTAACCAAAGCGCAAATCATGCCACCGCCACTTGACGCGATTTTCCCAGGATTAGGCTCTGAAAAACTTGGGAAAAGACTGCCCAGACCTGTGGCAATAGATGTTAATGATATACTCATCAGGAAGATACCGATACTAGTTAGAAGTGTCATCACTTGCGATTGAGCGAGGAGTGCGCTCGAAACAACCGCAACAATTTCAGTTATAATAAAGAAAATAATGAATGCAATCCAAAACTTTTCCCAGAAAAGGCGCTTCATCTTGACAGGTGAGCTTGCAATACTCCAGAATGATTTCCCTTCCATCGATATCGACGGATACACGAAGCGGACAGAAAGCGTCGCAAGAATATATCCGCAGAATGCATAGTTGGCGAAGCTTATAAGTATCTGCCAGTATAAGCCCTCCACATTGGATGGAACTTTGCGCAAATTAATCAAGTAAAAAATAATAAGAACGAGCAATATTGCAAACTGGGTCCACTGGTTTGGCTCGCGAAGGAATAGGCGAATATCCTTGACAAGCAGGGCGCGCATGTCACGTGGAAATATAGTAAATAATTTCCACGTGATACCGTAAAAATGGGAGGTTCTATTATTGCGTCTTTTCCGTCCTAATATCTCCGATGCGGCCAGAAATGCTGGATAATAGAGCCTTTGGGCAACGATATCGAGAAGAATTACGAAGCCTCCTAAAGTTGATAAAAGCATCGACACATAAAATATTAAGTCCCCTCCCCTATTAAGACGCGCCGCGCGCATTATTTCGGCGAACCACGCGCTCGGAAGCCATTGGCCTTCGTTGGTCGCAAGGTCTTGTAGGTAGTAATTTAACAGCGCCAAGTCGCCTTGGGCAGTGAAAACAATCCGACTGAATCGAGCTCGGATAAAAAAGAATGTTCCTATTACAGCTAACACACCCATTATCAATAAGATACGTCGCGACCCGAACTTCTTGGCTACCGGAAACACTATCATCGATAATCCGCTTCCGACTGCGGCTGGTATCAATATAAAACATGGTAGTGCCACGAGTGCAACTACTAAAAAGTATGGCAGAGTGAATTGATGAACTATCCCATAGGCGAGTATGGCGGGGATAGTCAGGACAAGTGTTGCCCAGCTTGAATAAAACATGTTATCGGAATACCTAACCCAAAAAACATGGCGAAATGGGATGGGCGAAGCCATGAGAAAAGTCGTCTCGGGAGAACGATACAGGGCACCGATTGCGCCAATTAAGTTTGACATTGTCAACATTATCAGAAAGGCGAGGAACGCGATGCTAATAATTCGGTCGATCAAGAGAATGCCAATATCTTGCACTGTAATGAGATAGGAGAATACGCGGTGAAACATCCAGTAAGAGCCGGCAAAGAAGATTGCGACGACCACAAGGCCAACGATAACCTTAGCCGAACGTTCCAAATCCCTACTGAAGAGCAACCTGCTCAGCTGTTTGGGCTTAACTTTTAATATTATCTCCCACATGCGGTTAATATATTTTTATCTTATCTAAATTCAAGTCATAATGTCCTATATATTGATTTTCTATTAGGTCCGATATTAACTTTCAGCGTTGCACAAACACAATAATTAATTCGCACGATTTTTTGTCGTTTCGGCTTGGTTTTTGCTAAATAATAAAGATTGATAACTTATACATAAGGAGGTCGATTTGCTTTGGTCAAAAAATAAAGAGGGCAAGAAGGCCGGCACAACACTTATAGGCATTAGCTTTGACGGCAAAGCCGCACTTGGAACAGATTTTGACGCATCGAAATGCGACGGGGATTCGATATGCATGATCGAAGATTACGGCGGTTTTCTTCTGGGATACTCAGGCCCTGATGCTTATGCTGATGCTTTGGCAATTGCTAAATCAGCAATTGAACGAGGAGATACTATAGACATGACCGCTGATGCAATATCAAATGCATGGAATGTTACGGATAATAAAATTGACGCTTATCTGACACTGCTTGACGGCGAGAAGTCTTTCGTCGTCATTCCAGGAGAAGCGGAACAACAACATGCAGGCCTTGTCGCAGTTGGCCCCGGCGAAGAATATGCACTCGCCGCAATTCGAGCTATCCTCGCCCAACCCGTTGTCCAAGAGGATGCTTATACTATGGTCAAAAAAGCATTCGATGTCGCCGCTGGAGTCTGTGTTTTGGTTAATTCCGGCGCGAAAATTATCGAAATCGACAACAGAGAAAGCAATGATGATGAATAAAGTATTTCATGGAACGACAATAATAGGTTTTTCTGTCGGCGACAAGCTCGCAATAGGCGGGGACGGTCAGGTTACTCTCGGCGAAGAAATCTTCAAAGCCGGGGCGAAAAAGGTGCGCAAAATAGACGGATATGACGTTCTGGTGGGCTTTGCCGGCGCGGCGGCTGACGGACTTACCCTACTCGACCGCTTTGAGGAGAAGCTTTCCGAATACTCCGGAAACGTCCAACGCTCGGTTGTCGAATTGGCAAAAGATTGGCGTATGGATCGCTATCTGCGACGCCTTGAAGCTATGCTGGTGGTCATCTCGCGAACTGGCAACTACGTTCTTTCGGGCAACGGAGATGTAATCGAGCCGGATGATGGAATTTGTGCAATAGGCTCTGGCGGAGGGTATGCACTCGCCGCGGCGCGGGCATTGTTGATGGCATCTGATTCGCAGAAATGTCCTGCGGATATAGTCAAAATAAGCCTTGAAATAGCCTCTGGCATATGTATATTTACCAATAGCAATATCACTATATTAACGATTTAAAAGGAAGCGATTTTAATGCGAACTAATAAACTAAACACCCTCCTCACACCAAAAGAAATTGTTGCTGAACTTGACAGATTCATTATAGGACAAGATTCCGCCAAAAAGAGCGTGGCAATTGCCCTCAGGAATCGCTGGCGAAGGCAGATGGTCGAGGGGCCGCTCCGCGATGAGATTATCCCCGCAAATATCTTGATGATAGGCCCTACCGGCGTTGGCAAGACTGAAATTTCTCGTAGGTTGGCCGCTCTTGCCGGCGCGCCATTCATTAAGGTAGAGGCGAGTAAGTTCACCGAAGTCGGTTATGTCGGACGGGATGTCGAGTCCATGGTTCGCGAGCTTGTCGATGTAGCGATTTCCCAGATTCGCGTGAAATTTGAGCAAGATATTATTGACAGAGCGCGAGAAAATGTTGAGCATAGAATCCTCGACATTTTGACACCGAAACGACCTAAGCGCATCGAGAAAGAACCGGACGA
This sequence comes from Candidatus Zixiibacteriota bacterium, assembly GCA_011388305.1. Classification (GTDB taxonomy): domain Bacteria; phylum UBP14; class UBA6098; order UBA6098; family UBA6098; genus UBA6098. Next base: position 4,589 of record DSAF01000004.1, read on the forward strand.
CGATGGCGAAAGAGCCGAGAGAATCAGGAATAAACTCAAGAAGCAACTTGAGGCCGGACTTCTTGACGACAGACTGATCGAAGTAGAGGTGCCGGACACATTCATGCCGACAATCGAGATATTCTCTCCAATGGGACTCGAGGAAATGGGCGTCAATTTCTCTGAGATGTTCGACGGAATGATGCCAAGACGCACCAAGTCCAAGAAAGTTACAGTCGAAGAGGCACGTAAAGTTCTGCTCGATAAGGAGATAGACAACCTAATCGATCACGACAAAGTCGTCTCGACGGCAATATCGCACGTCGAGGAAATGGGCATAGTTTTTCTTGACGAAATCGATAAAATCGCCATTCGGAGCTCCGGCGGAGGCGGCCCTGACGTCTCTCGCGAGGGCGTTCAGCGCGACCTCTTGCCCGTAATAGAAGGTTGCAACGTCCAAACTAAATATGGTATGGTTCGCACGGATCATATCCTTTTCATTGCGGCAGGAGCATTTCACGAAGCCAGTCCCAGCGACCTCATCCCAGAGCTTCAAGGAAGATTGCCCATTCGCGTCGAGCTGGACTCCCTTTCGGGCGAAGATTTCGTGCGAATTCTCGCCGAGCCTGAGAACTCGCTAATCAAGCAATATCAAGCCCTCATGGCATCTGACGGAGTCGATTTGATCTTCACCGAAGGCGCTATCAAAGAAATTGCAAAAATCGCCGATGAAGTCAACATAAAAACTGAAAACATCGGTGCGCGGAGGCTTCATACAATAATGACCACTCTTCTCGAGGACATCATGTTTCTCGGACGCGAACACAGCGGCCCGAAAGTCAAAATCACAGCATCGACAGTCCGCTCCGCGCTCAAGGACATTGCCGACGATGAAGACCTCGCACGCTATATCCTTTAGCGAAAAATACTGTCCGCGTTTCGCCGAATTTTGTTGCAAATAACTCATTTATTGCTAAATTGTTATGATTTACAACGACCGCAATGCGGGAATGAGTTTGAATGAAGCCGAAGTTCGAGCTGTTTAGTATTCTAATCGCCATCATGGCGTTCGGCGCGATTGCGCAGAGCGAGAATTTCTCGATAAATATTGTCGTGAACTATCTCGACTTTTCCATCGAACACGCCGACGGCGGCGATTATACTTCTTGGTGGATTACCGAGATTATTATCGGCGATACGGCGATGACCGATCACGAAGAAATTGTCAAGATAACAAATTTGAGCAACGTTCCCATCGATATCTATTGTGACGCTCGGGATTTTCCCGATAGTGCTACTGCCGATTCACTCTGGGAACCATGGGCAATCGACGAAACAGCAAGTAGCGATAGATTCGCGCTGAGGTGGGCGAGCTACACTTCCGCGCCGACAACCCCGAATATTGAAGACTCGTCCCCCGTGCTCGAAGTTCCGATGCGCCTTGATTCGGAAGTAGCTTCGGGCGCTGTTCGTTTTTTGTGCGGTTGGTTTCTGGCGCCCACTGATGGTTTCGAAGACGAGCAACACCGCATTCTCACACGATGGACCATCGCGCCGTTTGCGGGGGATTGACATCGGCGATGTTCTTAATTTAATGTAAGAATAAAATTTAAAATTTTAATCGAAAGGCTGAGATGAAAAGATTTGCGCTGTTACTAATCACTATTCTGGCTATCGGGACGGCATTCGCGCAGACAACCGAAAATTTCACCATCACGGTGACGGTCAACTTTATCGACTTCTCGCTCCGCACTGCGGACGACGCTGGAGCATACGGCACATGGGCTATCGGCAACATGAACGCCGGAGCAACATCCACTATGACCGGAACTGCAGGGGGATCGCACGTGCTTGTCAAGAATGAGAGCAATGTTGCACTCGACTTCAAGGCATTCAGCACATCCGAGCCGCCCCCGCCTTGTGGGTTCGGATTCCCGACCGCATGGACAGCCGGTTCAGCCGCAGGCACGGATGTCTATCTTCTCGAGATGGGCGATGGAACGCTTGCCGATCCGCCCGCTACTTGGACTGTTGTTGACGGCGGCGGCCTTGGGGATGCTGATCTCATCTACGAAGCGGGTGAAGGCGAGAATTTCCGTCTGTATTCGCGCTTCACGGCGCCAAACATCGCATCCGATGGTTGCGAGCATCAGATTACTGTGTTTATAGTCGCCACGACGCCGTGACGGTTCGCCGAATAATGGGGCGATGCTCTTGCATCGCCCTTTTTCTCTGCGGGACGCTTTTTGGACTGCGGATGAGTCCCGCCGTTTTCACGGCGCAGGGCGTGCCGATTGGCGATAGAATCTATCTCGATGTGCCGCTTGTGCTGAGTCTTGGCGAGGGCGAGTCGCCGCAGAATTTCGCGGTCGATGTTCTTCCGCCGGAGATGACAGGAAGACGCCCAATCGATGGCTTCGAGGACATTCCGCCGGGGGCGTTCGAGGTAGATGGCGAGCCGATTCTTTTCGTCGGGATAGACGAACCGGCAATACGCAAGCTCTTCGCGAACTTCCCGAACGATTCAGCGATGTTCAACCGACGCTTCATGGTGCAACTTCGCATTATGCCCGAGGGACCTACGGGAAACATGGTTGCGGCGATTCTCGCGAATTATCTCATCGAGACCGAGTCCAACCCATCTGTTCGCACCGGTGGGTGGCCGATAGCAGTTGCGCCTTCCGTAGTGGACTTCGACGAAAGCGGCATCGCCGAGTTGAGCATTTTCAATAACGATACAATCGTCCATGATATTCACTGCGCTTTCGGCGTGCCGGAAGCTGACCCGCGAGGAGTCGCAATCGCCCTCTCCCCCGGCTTTTCCCCAGCCAATGGCGACATCTTCTCGCTCGACGAGACGAGTTTCACGATTGATGCGGGAGGTTCGCGGAATATCTCAATCACGATTTCGCAGGAAACACTGGCGGAGATAACAAGCAATGTTGAGGCGATACTCTGGCTCAGAATCCCCGAAGTAGAGGGCGGCGCGCGCTTCGTCCGACTCCGATTGAAGCCATATTAGATTGCGCTGGCACATTGATTGCTAAAAAGCACACCGAATAACCCATTAGGAGCAATATGGCAAACAGGATTATTGTTACATTATTAGTAGTCACACTCGCCGCTTTCCCGCAACCATCAGCAGATGCCCCAGAGCATAATGAAGAGGTAGAAGTCGCCGAAGCAAGGATTCGGGCGGCCGAGATTAGCAGTAAGGTCTCGGAGGCTGTCGATAAAGCGCTCGCCGAGGCCGATATCGAGGACAAAATCGCCAAAGTTGAGATTCATCGCGAGCTCGTCGGGGGTTTTCAGTGCGATATCGACGACGAGGACTGCAGAGTCGAAACGATACGCCGCTGGGGGAGGAAAAGTCCCGCCTGTTATTCACTCGGCAGGCCGAAGGGTATCCTTGCCCTATTATGTAAATTTATGGGAGTGTTAATTCTTCTCGCCATGTGGGTTATCACTCTTGTTGTCATCGGGAAAGGCCTCGGAAGAATTGCAAAAGCAATCGAACACCAAAACAAACATTAAGGCGGAATTGACCGTATGCGGAGCTTTTGCTTTCGCGGGGTTGGCATTTGCCGTTGGCCTCGAATTGCTTTCTACCTCCGATGACGGTAGCTGGCTCGCGTTACTTATTCATATTCTAACTCCCTCTGCGGTATTGGGGCTTGTTGGGCTGTATTTCGCACCGGTGATTCTCGCAAGGAGGCGCGCAGGGGCTTTCGCATATTCGCTTTTCGCGCTCGGAGGCATTATTTTCGTGTTGCTGGTTTTGAGTTTTTTCGAGGCTGGGTCGGAATTTGGGTTTACGGTTAAAGCCTATTATTTTGCATGCTGGTTTGGTTTTTTTATGGGAATCACTTTACGCTTCGCCATAGATGAGGCGATAGGCCGAAAGGAACGCAATGAAAATCGCACATGAAAGCTCAATTGACGCTGAGAAATCGACCACTCCCGGCGCCGAACGCGTGAAACTCCAATGGCTCATTTCTGCGGATGACGGCGCGCCAAACTTCGCGATGCGGCGCTTTGTCGTCGCCCCTGGAGGCCACACGCCATTTCATTCTCACAAAAGTGAACACGAATTATTTGTCCTATCAGGCAAGGGCAAAGCGCTCTATGACGGTGGAGAGAAGCAGATTTCCGCCGGATATTTCGTCTTCGTTCAAAGTGGCGAACTCCATGGCTTCGTCAATGATGGCGAGGATGATCTGGTCTTCCTTTGTATGGTTCCTAAAACTTGAAAACTGGAGAAAACAATGAGGTTAGTTTCGATAATTCTCTTGACACCATTCCTCGCCATCAGCACCTGTGCGATGGAAAGCAAAGCTCCTCCCCCGTCCGGCCCGCCTAAAGCGTCCATCCCGGAGACGGAATTTCAATGGGGCTTTATCCCCTCGAACTCGACCGTCGTCCACATCTTCGAGCTGAAGAACGAGGGCGGCGACTCGCTGATTATCGAGCAACTTCGCCCGCACTGCGGATGCAGTAGCGCCCCACTCAAAACGAGTGTCGTCCATGCAGGCGAGACCGTTCCGCTGGAGCTTTGGTTCAACTCTCGAGGCTTTCGCGGCAGGCAACGAAAATCGGCGTCGCTTCATGTTAGGCAAGGCGAAGAGCTTGTCCCGCAGATGCTTTACTTCGAGGCTTTCGTCGATACGGCATCCGTTCCTTTTCAAGATGGAGAGATAGAGGTTAGCACGCCGATTGTCGAGTTCAATGATGAGGTAGAATCACTTGAAATTGAATTGACTAATCGAATGCCCGCAGAGCGCGAGCTTGTGATTGTCGATTTCCAAGATGACCGAATCGGAGTCTCATGGACGAGCAAGAAGCTTAAGCCCAAGGAATCAACCAAGCTGACCATAACCCGCAAAGTCTCTTCGGAGAGGCTATGGGCATCGATTACGATGCAAATGCTCGAACGGGAGGACACGCGAATCACCATTCCCGTCCAGGGGGAGAATCGTCGAATCGATCGCAGGCGATAGATTAGTCGATATGCTTCGCCGTGCTAAATCGCTTTGTCGGGATTGAGAATGCCCTTGGGATCGAATGCTCGCTTGATACCTGCCATGAGTTCGAGTTCCATTTCCCCCACGCCAATTGGAAGGTAGCTTCGTTTGAGGTAACCTATTCCATGTTCGGCGGTTATGCTCCCCCCAAGATTGACTGCGAGCTTGAATAATTGCGGAATGAACTCGTCCATCAACGCTTTCCAGCGCTCATCGTCGATGTCGTCCTTGAGGGCATCGATGTGCAGGTTGCCATCGCCCGCGTGGCCGAACGAGAGCACCCGCACGCCAAGGCTGTCACCAATCTCGCGTGCGCCGCGCCATAGTTCGGCGAGTTTCGAGCGTGGAACAGATATATCCTCCGCGACGATAGTCGGACTGACCGCTCGCAAGGCCTCGCGCATTGAACGCCGCACCTCCCAGATTCTATCCTGAAAAGGCCTCGTATCGGCCACGAGGACGTCAATCGCGCCAAGTTCGAATGCTATTTCGCCCAGCGCGAAGTATCGCTTCTCGAGATCTTCCTCGCTGTCGGCATCGAGGGAGATGATTAGTTGCGCGCCGGCATCTCTCATGGGAACGTCTTTTTGGAGGACATCGGCGACGATGCGGACAATATCGCCCTCCATGAATTCGATAGTCGAAGGCACGATTTTCCGGCGAATTATCTCGCTGACTGCTTCGACGCTCTCGGGCACGGACTCGAAGCCGACTAACAAATCGACGTGACAAGCCGGCAGAGGCAGTAGTTTCAATGTTAATTCGGTAGCGACGGCAAGCGTCCCTTCGCTTCCGCAGATGATGTGCGTGAGGTCATAGCCTGCAACGTTTTTGAGCAGTTTGCCCCCGTATGTAATAATCTCGCCCCCCGGAATAACCGCGCGAAAACCCTTGACATAGTCGCGCGTGATGCCGTATTTAACGGCTGTCATGCCGCCAGCGTTGGTCTGGTAATTACCGCCGATGCTACAGCTATCGAAGCTCGCCGGATCCGGCGGGTAGAAAAGGCCGCGCTCCTCAACCGCCCTGCGAAGCTCGCCTGTGATAACCGCCGGTTGCGTGACGACCATCAGGTTATCCTCGTCGATTTCGAGAATTTTGTTCATACGTTCGAGGGAGAGAACTATCGCGCCGTCTAACGGAACCGCGCCGCCCGCGACGCCCGTGCCAAGTCCCCGCGTGACAATTGGCAAAGCCCTGTCGTTAGCATATCGGAGAATATCCGAGACCTCGCGCTCATCCTCAGGCATCAAAACGAGCGAGGGCTGGGCGTAGAGGTCGGGGGATTCATCGCGGCAATATGGCTCTGTCACATCGCCCACAAGTGCGTGAACATCGCCTACTATTTCGCAAAGCGCGTCGATGTCTTCCGAATTTGGAGTGTTAAGCGTTTCGCTCATTATCCTCGATTATTTTTGACAAAATATCTTCCATAGCTTTGAAGGCCGCCCCTCTGTGGCTTATCACGTGTTTTTCATCAGGGGAGAGTTCTGCCAATACCCTGCCATCGGGCAACACGAATACGGGGTCATAGCCGAAACCGTTGTCGCCGCGAGGTTTTTCGGCGATTCTTCCATCAAGCTCGCCACGAGCAAAAAAGACTTCGCCATTCGGCATGACCAGCGCGGCCACGCAAACAAAGCTCGCGCCTCTTTCACACCGGGGAACGCCATGCAAATCCCTCAGGAGTTTGGCGTTATTATCGGCGTAAGTGCACCCCTCGCCAGCAAATCGCGCCGCGAAAATCCCCGGCGCGCCATTGAGTGCATCCACGCAGATGCCGCTGTCATCGGCCAGCGCAGGAAGGCCAGTATGTTCCATGGCCTCGCGCGCCTTCTTCTCGGCGTTCTCCTCGAAAGTATCGCCGTCCTCGATAGTTTCCGCCAAATCGGGAAAGTCTTCGAGAGTTAGAATCTCGACCGGCAAACCATTTAGTATAGCGGTAATCTCCTTTAGCTTGTCTCTGTTGCGAGTCGCAAAAACGAGCTTCATCAAACCTCCTAATTCTCTACACAATTTGCGGATTTTACCGGAAATCGCAATGGGTTTTTGGAAAATCGAGTCGGGTGGTGGGCGCCGGCGCGCGGGTTGCCCTCGCAACCCCCGTGCCGGCGCGGAAGGGTTGGGTCTGGTGGAACACGGAAAAACTTTCTTATTAGTGCAGTTGGGGGCGTCGGCGGCCACGCGGGGACGCGGGGCCAGCGAAGTAGTCGGGGCAATATCGTTGCATAGTATCGAGTCTCGCAACCGACTACTTCGTTCCGCCCTGCGATTTATCAAATCGCAGGGCGGGCCGACGCCCCCGGCTTTCAGTCAGAAAAACGCTATTCTTCTGGCGAGAACTCGTCTTTCCCTACACCGCAGACAGGGCAAGTCCAATTGTCCGGAATGTCCTCGAACGCCGTTCCCGGCTCGACGCCGTTGTCAGGATCGCCGGCTTCGGGATCATAGACCCATCCGCAAATGTCACAAACGAACTTCATTGCTTTCTCCTCGCGTTTCTTCTTGGGTTGTCCGCCGCGGAAGGTGGGCGCCTTGTCGGATGCCTTCCCCTTCAGCACGGTATGGTAATACTGGTAAGTCATTGGTGTTTCATCGGTTAATAATTCGCCTGAAACAACTTCGGCGATAAAAATCGTGTGTGTGCCGACATCGATAGATTTCACGACTTTGCCCTCAATAGTAGCGACGGTGTGGTCGATAACTACCGGACAGCCATCGATGCCGAGCTTATGTCCACATCGGGACATCTTATCTACTTCCCTCCCTGTTCGGAAGCCGAAGAGGCCGATCATCGTCATAGGCGTGTTCTGATCGAGTATGGAAACAGACAGCAAGCCGGACTTTTCCACGAGCAAGTGCGTTAGTGTCTCTTTATTCAGTGAGACAGCGATTTGGGGAGGCTCGGCGGTCACTTGTATAACTGCGTTTACGATTTGGCCGTTGGTCTTGCCCTCGAACATCGACGAAACGATATATAGGCCATATGATAGGCTCCATAGCGCTTTAGGATCGAACTTTTCCGACATAATATCCTTCCGCTAAATTCTCTCTGCCATGTCACGTGCGATATTCACGCCCAGCTCGCGGCATTTCAGAAGGTCATCACCTGTTGGGACATAGTTCACCTTGATGCTCTCGCGCGTCCTCTCGACGCCCATCCTATCGAGCGTGTTTTCGAGAACACCGACCGCCTCGCCGCTCCAGCCATAGCTCCCAAAGGCGGCTCCGAGGAGGTTCTTCGGCTTCAGGCCTTCAATATATGTCATCACATCAGCGACAGTCGGGAAGATTCCGTTGTTGATTGTCGGAGAGCCTACGAGAAGCGCACCCGCCGATAAAAGCTCGTGTGCGACTTGGCTTCGCGGGCTTTCATGCAAATTTATCATGCGGACATCCGCCGTGCCTTCGATGAGTCCCTCTGCGATTGCCTGCGCCATCTTCTCGGTGCTCGACCACATCGAGTCGAAAATGACGACGGCCTTCATCGTAGGCTTCTGCTCTACATATTCGCCATACCAGCCGAGAACTTTTCCAACCCACTCCTTACTCCGCCAAATCGGCCCGTGATCGGGGCAGATTAGGTCGATATCGAGGCTGGCGAGGCTTTCGAGCGCATTCTTCACTATCGGTGAATATGGCAGAACGATGTTTGCGTAATACTTGTCGGACTCCCGACGGAGGACTGGCTCGTCAAGTTGGTCAGCGAAACGCTCGCCTGTGGCGTAGTGCATCCCAAAGGCATCCTGCGAGATGAGCGCTTTCACCTCGGGGATGTATGTCACCATCGAGTCCGGCCAGTGTATCATGCGTGTCTCGATGAACTTCAGCGATAGGCCGCCGAGATCAAGCACGTTGCCTGTTGAAACCGCCTCGACATCGATGGCGTAATGCTCATACAATGCCTTCTTCCCCATTTTCGACGCGAATACTTTTTCGGGCTTGACTTTGCGGATTACTCTCGCGAGGCAACCCGTATGGTCAGGCTCGGAGTGGTTCGACACGATGTAATCGATCCTCTCGGGGTCTATAATCGAGCGAATCCTCGACATAAGCTCGGCCTTGAACGGCTCTTTCACCGCATCGAGGAGGGCTATCTTCTCCCCCATCACTAAATATGCGTTATATGTCGAACCTCGCGGCGTGTCATATCCGTGGAAGTCGCGAATCTTCCAGTCTATAGCGCCGACCCAGTAAACCTTGTCCGTGACTCTTACCGCTTGATATATTTCTGCCATGTCGCCTCCTCAAATTCCAAATTGCCGTTAATATAGGGAAAAAAGTCCCTTATTCAACAGCAAAGCGCATGCGGAAGATTTTCATAATAGTGCGCTCGGGGGGCGTCGGCCCTTCCTGCGATTTATTAAATCGCAGGAAGGTGCGAAGTAGTCGGTGGGAAATCTTCCGCACTATCCACCGATTCTGCCCCGACTACTTCGTAGCGCGTTTACGCGCGCCGACGCCCCCCGAGCTTGAACGAAGCGAAAGCCAAAATTCGGGGCGATTTGGCTTGATTTTATATTTTAGGGGCATATATTGGAAGGCCTGTTTGAGAACAGGTTCGACATAAATTTATAGAAAGGAGTTCCAATGTTCAACGCCAAACTCACCGTCCCACCACCGGTCAACGAGCCGATTCTGCCCTATAAGCCGGCAGACCCCGAGACCGCGGCGCTGAAAGCCGCAATAAAGAAACTCAAGAGCGAAAAGATCGAGATACCGCTTATTATCGGCGGCAAGGAAGTCCGCACGGGGAAACTTGCCGAGTGCAGAGTCCCGCACGAGAAAGATCACGTCCTCGCCACATACCATAAGGCGGGCGAGGAAGAGGTCAAGATGGCCGTCGAGGCGGCGCTCGAGGCTCGCAAGGAGTGGTCGGAGATGCCTTGGGAGGCGCGCGCGAGCATCATGCTCAAAATGGCAGAGCTTCTCGCCGGGCCGTGGCGCTACATATCCAACGCCGCGACAATGCTCGGCCAGAGCAAAAACGCCTATCAGGCAGAAATCGACAGCGCATGTGAGTTAATCGACTTCTACCGTTTCAATCCCTACTTCGCGATGAAGATTTACGAGGATCAGCCGCTGAGTAGCAAAGGCGTGTGGAACTACTGCGAATATCGCGCGCTCGAGGGCTTCGTGTTTGCCGTCACGCCGTTTAATTTCTCGAGCATCGCCGGCAACCTGCCGACATCCCCCGCGCTAATGGGCAATGTTGTGCTCTGGAAGCCCGCATCCAGCGCAGTTTTCAGCGCGTATTACCTGATGAAGCTCTTCCAAGAGGCAGGCCTTCCGGACGGCGTAATCAACTTCATCCCCGGCCCGGGAAGCAAGGTCGGCCCAAATGTGTTGGTTAATCCGCACCTTGCGGGGGTTCACTTCACCGGTAGCACCGCCGTTTTCCACGATATGTGGAAGACAGTCGGCGAGAATATTGCCAATTATGGCACATACCCGCGCATTGTTGGCGAGACTGGCGGCAAGGACTTCATCTTTGCCCACGAATCCACTGACATCGACGAGCTGGTGACGGCGGCCATTCGCGGAGCTTTCGAATATCAAGGGCAAAAATGCTCGGCGGCCAGCAGGATGTATATCCCCGACTCTTTGTGGCCTGCGTTCCGCGAGAAACTTCTTGCCCAACTCGCTACAATCAAGATGGGCACTGTCGAGGATTTCGGCAATTTCGTCAACGCCGTCATCGACGAGTGGGCATTCCGCGACATCACCGGATATATCGACTACTGCAAAAACTCCCCGGATGCGGAGATTATCGCCGGCGGAGGCTATGACGACTCCGAGGGATACTTCATCCAGCCGACCGTCGTCGTGGCCAAGACGCCCGATTTCAAGACTATGGTCGAGGAGATTTTCGGGCCTGTTCTGACGATTTTCGTTTATCCCGCGAACAAATTCGAGGAGACTCTCCAGATTTGCGACAACACGAGCACCTACGCGCTCACCGGCGCAATTTTTGGCAGAGACCGTAATGCCGTCAATAAGGCCATCGTCGCGCTACGGAACTCCGCGGGTAATTTCTATATCAACGACAAGCCTACGGGAGCAGTTGTTGGCCAGCAACCCTTCGGCGGTGCTCGCGCATCCGGCACGAACGACAAGGCCGGTAGCAAGTCCAACCTTATGCGTTGGGTCAGCACGCGGACGGTCAAAGAGACTTTCGTTCCGCCGAAAGACTACCGCTATCCGTTCCTCGGATAGATGACCATTGGCGTTTTCTAACGCAACAAATAAACCGCAAGGGCGACGAATTCGTCGCCCTTTTTTTATTGCCACAATGTCAATTAATCATTGTCAAGAATTGTAATCTTCTCCATTCACCTTGATTTATCCAGCGAAATTAGTAGAATTTTTATGATTTGATAAGATAGAAAGAGCATTATGATCGAACGAGTCGGTATTACTACAACTATCCCGCAGGAAGTTATCTGGGCGGCTGGCAAAATTCCCGTCGATCTCAACAATCTCTTCCTCGCATCTGACGAGAATGATGAGTTCCTCGCGAGGGCATACCGCGATGGATACCCCCGCACAATTTGCGCGTGGATTGCCGGAATCTACGGTGCAGTCCTCGAGCGCGATGACATAGACACCGTGGTCTTCGTCTCGCAGGGCGATTGCTCGAACACGCACGCCCTCGCAGAAACGCTCGAAGACAGGGGCATTCGCGTTATACCGTTCGCTTTCCCATACGATGGCAACCGTCACTTGCTCCACGCGGAGATACTCAATCTTGCGCGGATATTCGAAGTTCCGTGGAATAAAGTCGAAGAGTGGTTCTTCCGCCTCGACGAGCCTCGAAGGTTAGTTCGGCGAATCGACGAGATGGCGCACATCGAGAACAAAATTACATCGATTGAAAACCATCTGTGGCATGTCTCTACCTCCGATTTCAACGGCAACATCAATGAATTCTCGCACGAGTGCCGTGGGCTTATCCGCGAAGCGGAACTTCGACCTCCGATAATAGACCGCCTGCGCCTCGGATACATCGGCGTCCCCCCTATCTTTCCGGAAATCTTCACGTTCCTCGACGACCTCGGCGCGCGCGTCGTGTTCACTGAAGTCCAAAGACAGTTCTCCATCCCCTTCATCGAGGACGACATCCTCACCGCATACGCGCAATATACATATCCCACGAGCGTTTTTCGGCGCATCGCCGATATCTACGATAAGATAAAAGCCCGTAAGCTCGACGGCATAATTCACTACACCCAAAGTTTTTGCTTCCGTCAGATAGAGGATTTACTGTTCAAAAAATACCTCCCCGTGCCTGTTTTGACAATCGAGGGTGAGTCGCAGTTCGAGCTTGATGAGCGGACGCGCGTCCGAATTGAGGCGTTTGTCGAGATGCTCGCGCAAAAATGAAGCAGATTCTCGGCATAGACCTCGGCTCGCGGAGCGTTAAGATAGCCGTCCGAAACGGCGAAGATGTTGCATTTCGCGTTTTTGATACGGCCAAGTTTTTCTCCGAACTCGGGAAACCCTCCGATGCGGGCTTTGTCCTCGACCGCGAGAAGCTCGACATCGACGATGACTGTCCGGTTCACGCCACGGGATACGGCCGAAATTCCCTTAACATCGCCAATGCGGAGATTGTGCCGGAGATTCAAGCACACACACTCGGTGCTATCGAGCAAACGGGCATCGAAGATTTCACGCTCATCGACCTCGGCGGGCAGGACAGCAAGGTCGTTCGAGTCGAGGCAGGACGCGTGGCCGGGTTCCGCATGAACGACCGTTGCGCCGCCAGCGCGGGAAGATATATCGAAAACATGGCTGGAGTTCTCGGAATGTCGCTCGAGGAGATTTCCCTGCACTGGGAGAATCCGGAAAAGCTGACATCAACTTGCGCGGTTTTCGGCGAGAGCGAAATTGTCGCGAAACTCGCCAAGGGCGTCGATAGGGCGCGCCTCGCGAGCGGCGTGAACCTGCAGATTGTCAACAAAATTTCCGCCGAGCTGGAGGCCATGCCGCCGAGAATAATCGTCCTCGTCGGCGGCGTAGCGCTGAATATTGCAATCCCAAGACTGCTTGCGCAAAAGTTTAAGATTTCCGTCATCATCCCCGAATTCCCGCAGTTCAATGCCGTCATAGGGCTTGTGTCGGGCAAATAAAAAAGGCGGGGAAGTCCCCGCCTTCGGCTGTTTATTTTCTACGAATCACCAGAACTTCGGGGCCACAAATCCATCATCCCATATCACGAAGAATGTGCTGATGGCCGCCGAAAGAACCGGAGTCACGAAGGTTTCGTCTTGATAATTAACGAGCATCATGCCGAAGTTGGCGGATGCGTGGAGGGTTGTTTGGGGGATATAGACATTGACGGCACAATAAGGCCCAATCCCAAACCAATTATACTTAAACCTATCGGTGGTTGTCCCTCGAGTCTCCGATTTTTCCACTAACTTGCCGAAATAAGATTCTACCCCTATAGACACATTGTTATTAGCAAATCCGCAATCGCTTTTTTCACTGTAAACATTGTATGAAAGCCTTATAGACGGCATCAGAGCCAATGTGTCGATAGTGGACTGTGTGGGCGGCGTGGCGAAATTCTCGTCTGTGAATTCATAAACGATTATTCTGGCACCGATATCGAGGTTAAAGGCTTTGTAGGACAAGCGCGAATTTACATCAAGCAGAGGAATATTCCGATTCCATTGCGGATATAGCTCTTTGGCCTGCCCTACTAAACTAATCCCTGAATACGCCTGCCAGTTTTCGGCAACTGCAGGAATAGCCACGCAGAGAAAAAGCAGTGCGACATAGACCCATATTTTCGGCCTATTATTCATAAAGGAGCAATCTGCCTTATAGGTTACTTGGAGTCGCTCCAGTGCTGTCCTTTTTTATATCCGAAATCCGGGCATGGCACGAAGAAGTTCACCTCGAGGCCCGCGGCGAGGGTGAAAAGGCTTCTAATGGCATCGGCAGGTGGTCTTGTCGCTGAGGAGGAAATTGTTATGCTGTCATCCTCAGAGAAGATAGAGTAAAAATATCCCATCTCTGCCCAAACATTTATGGGGGTGCAATATTTCCCTACCCCAAGATTAGACCGAGCTAAAATTGAGCCGCCAAATGTTAATGCACCGGGTGTGAGAGTGTCCTCGACTTGCTCCCAAGCAGTAGAATTCTGCCCCCAATCGACGTTTATGTAAGAATAACCTCCGTGAGCGAAAATGCCGAAATGCGAAGATTCTTGGGGAAAAATCCAGCCAACTCTTCCGAGAATCAGATTTTTCGAACCAAACCAATTCTCACTGTAAGAAACCCCATCAACTTCATAGGACTCGCCCGGACTGAGTGGAACCCGCATATAACGCGCTCCAAGACTCAATTGCGGGATAATTAACGCGTCCATGTGAAGTTCGTATGGGATGCTTTCACCATCACGATATCTGCTCATCGTGATTTGGCCGAGAACTCCACCTCCGATATACATCTGGAAGGGCTTTTGGTTGAGCATATCCTCCGCGAGCACCGAGCCGGCAACCAAGACTACCAGCAGAAAACAAATTCCTAACCTGTGCAACATTAGTCCTCCTTTATAGGATGGTTATAGTATTTTCTAATGCAACTTATCTACATTCTGAGCGAAAGTCCTTGCTCCCCAAAGCGTTAACCTTCGCCATCACATCATCCCGAAATCTTTCTATGCCGTCCCCAGAAAAAACCTATAAATTCATTTTACGCACCGTTCAGAATTTGTCAAGGCAAAAATGTACTTTTTTTTGGCGTTTTAGAATTACGATTTGGGTGGTAAAGGGACATGGTATCCACCC
>DSAF01000016.1 GCA_011388305.1 Candidatus Zixiibacteriota bacterium
GCTATGAGGTTCGACAGGACAATCGGGAAGGCCGCGCGGTGCGCCCATCTATCGAACCTGTCCTCGCCCATGGCCAGTTCCTCTTCTCCGAGGAGCATCGCGTCGTATCGTGCAATGTTGGCCAGTTCGATCTCCGGCGCGCCGTGCCAGCGCCTGTAGATATTTCCGCCGAAGTGGTTGCCGGTATCGAATAGGATGAACCTCTCGGATGTTTGGCGAAGTTCTCTCACGGCGCGGACAATTTTCGCCGAGCCTCCGAACGAGCCGGTGTCGGTCTCGATTGGCAAAATTTGGCTGAAAAAATTCGATGTGAACGCAAAGGTGATGCTTCGCTCGACATTCTCTGCGAAAAGCGAGAGAGGCGCGAGGAAGACCGTAGCAACAACTATAAGGATGTATTTCGACTTGAGCATCTTATTAAAAAAATCAGAACACAATTCGTTTGTATATTTTAACGCCGAAGCTACTTCGATGCAAGGCGAAAAATTGCGCTTTCAGGGGGCGTCGGCGGCCGTAAACGGCCAGCGAAGTAGTCGGGCAAGATCTCTCTTCGTGGCAAAGACCTTATGCCGACTACTTCGCTCTCCTCTGCGATTTAATAAATCGCAGAGGAGGCCGACGCCCCCGAGCGAGCAAATTATTAGCGAAAATAAAAGAGGCCGTCCGAAGACGGCCTCTTTTTGCTCGTGGGCAGGATTTTTCGGCCCATGTGTCGTGAAAACTCGACGCAATTATCGAATTTCCAGAGCTTGCGACGTAAGATGAGCTGGAATTTCTCGCGAGGTTTTTAGTCCTCGCGCCCCGAGGGGTCCGTTCACCTTATGGCCGCGATTGCACTTTGTCGATAGCATCGGTGCGACTGCGCGACTCACAACACCGCTAATTTTCATAACGGCGGCAAATCACTGTCCACCATGGGTTTTTCGTAATCGCTACGGATTGGCCTTTGTTTCGAGTCGGTTTCCCTTCTCAAGCCCCGGAGGGCGGCTTTTCCGGCGCGGCCAGAACTTGTCGAACGCGAATTGCGCGTTGCCTCGGAGGGCTTGCACCCTCGTCTCTTCCCAAAGGAAGGGCGGTTTTCGCGGAACATTTCGGCGCGAATCGAGCCTCGCGTTGCCTCGTCCTAATGGACGAACCTTTGCAGGCGCGATGGCTTCGTCGCGGGCGCTCGAATAGGCGCGTCCTTGCATCCCGAGGGATGTAGGTTACTCGCGCGAACTCTCTCGCTCCCGAGCATTCGGCCTAATTAAAGACCGCTTGTTCGAAAGCAGTGCGCCGCCTTTAGCCCGGGGACTCCGTATCGCCTTTTCGTCGCGGATGTTTCTTCCGTTCGCCTCGAGAGGCGGCGAATCCGTCGTCTTGCCGATTTGGAGGGCGTTTACTCCCTCCGCTAATCGAAAAGTCCGGCCATCGATGCGGCGCTCGGGGCACCCCGAAGGGGCCTCAATCGACCGCAAAAAGTGCAGTTTGCTTCATGGCACTGGGTTCCTTAGTCCGTTTTCAATGCGCCGGTGGGCGACTCCCACGAGCCGTCCCGGGTCGAGTTCCTCGGAGAGCGAAGCATCCAAACCGAAGTTCGGACCGCCTCGCGGCCTCCTCGTAACCTAGTTTTCAAAGACGTCTTACTCATCTTCCCGAAGACACTAATAATATAGTGTGGATAAAATTTTTATCAAGAAATATCTCAAAATATAATTATTCACATTCGAGATAATATTAATAAGTGCTTGCATGGCATTAAGATAGAATCGCAAAAAATATTTTGTGAAAATCATCACAAGCTAAGTGTTAGCTTCAAAATGACATCTGCGCCAATGCGCGAGCTTAGCCAAATGTGGATAAGTCCATAAGCCGCCATGTATCAACTTAATAGCCTGTGTAGAAGTTTTTTAAACGACGGGATAGTTGTATTGACAGAAATTTTTCCCATGACAAGAAAATCGCCTAAATTCGGGATTTTTAGGGTTTCTCATCGGGCATGGTCTCGGAGGGTTCGCTCGCGAATCTCCTCATCGAGCGCCAAAACCTCATCAATAGAGGGTTTGGCGATAATCTCGTGCGCGGCCATCGCGCGGTTCACTGTGCGGGCGATGTCCGAGAAGCGGATTTTTCCCTCGATGAAGAGTTTGACCGCCGCCTCATTCGCCGCGTTAAGAACGCACGGCGAAGAGCCTCCGGCCTCCAAAGCATCGAACGCCAGAAGTAGCGCGGGAAATTTCAGGAAGTCCGGCTCCTCGAATGTCAGCTCACCAATCTCCGCGAGGTTCAAAGTCCCGATTGGCGAGGGACGGCGTTCGGGGTATGTCAGTGCGTATTGAATCGGTAGGCGCATGTCCGGCATGCTCGCCTGCGCGATTTGCGAGCCGTCCACGAACTCAACGATGCTGTGGATGATGCTCTGCGGGTGCACGAGCACATCGATGCGGTCGGGGGGGATGTCGAACAGCCATCGCGCCTCGATGACCTCGAGCCCTTTGTTCATCATTGTCGCCGAGTCGATTGTGATTTTCGGCCCCATGCTCCACTTGGGATGCTGTAGCGCATCGGCGACAGAAATCGTATCGAGGTCGATGTCCTTACTGCGGAAAGGGCCGCCGGATGCGGTAAGTATTAGTCGGCGAATCTCGCGGGAGTTCCCCGCCAGCGATGCCTGAAGCAATGCCGAGTGTTCGCTGTCAATCGGGATTAGCTCGGCACCGTGCTCGCGCACCAGCGGCATGATGATATGCCCCGCAATGACCAGCGATTCTTTGTTCGCAGTGCAGAGCCGCACGCCCTCGCGGATTGCGGCAAGCGATGGCCGAAGCCCCGCCGAGCCGACAATCGCGTTGACGATGATGTCCGCGTCCGTGCGGGCGGCAAGTTCCTCGACGCCCTCCGCGCCGGTTAAAATCTCCGGCAAATCGCCCTCGAAGGAATTTTTAAATTCGAGAGCCGCGGCTTCATCGACAATCGCCACGACATTAGGGCGAAAAATTTTCGCCTGCATGGCGAGAATTTCGACCTCGTCGAGCGTCGCAAGGCCATAGACTTCGAACATTTCCGGCAATCGCGAGATAATATCCAGCGTTTGAGTTCCAATCGAACCGGCAGAACCGAGAATGACAACTTTCTTCATCTTTTTCACCTCACATTCAAAATACGGAAACACCGCCCTTCGCGCAAGTTGATTATCGACACTTCATTTGTATAATTCCGCTGACAGGACGGCGAAACAACGATAACGCACGAATTATTTTGTTGAAATTTAGCAAAAAATATGTATAATCTACCGAAATAGACGAAATTTGCATCTTTGAAAATCGAATAGCGCCTTTTGAAGGTAGGCGGTTTGCAGACCCTTAAGCCACAACATTTACGCCCATTTTGATTTTGGGGGCGAAATGGATTCGACGGTATTCAGCGAGCCGTGACCTGCATGTCGAGTTCCCGGAACCTCGTTAATAATCCGGAACCGCAATAAATGCGGAAAATAATCTAGCACTGGCCGCTTAATATAGCGACCACGTCCCTTAGGTAGTCGAGCTTCGGACGACCTAATGCGGGCGCCGTAATACGAAGCGCGTTGCGGAAGGTTTTTCGTGCCGACCGTAATTGCTATCATCGCGGAATAGCGCGGAGAAAGCTATGCACTGCGGCGTTTTCCGTGCGAAAATAAATGCCGTGCTAAGCATGTAGATGGTCCCGGAGAGCGTTTATCGGACCCGGGTTCGATTCCCGGCGCCTCCACCATTTTGGCCTCCTTCAGAAGGCTCCGATTTTCACAAATAATGATATGCCGTCGCCAGATGAGTATCAGCATCTTTTTCCCGAGCCGCTAAAGCCCCGTTCCAAAGGGGTTTCGTTGTTATTCATCGGGACTAACAGCCTCCTATTTCGCGATTCGAAAACGGCGATTTTCGTAGATCCATACTTCACTCGCCCCGGGCCGATTCTCGGCCTGCAATATTTTCTCAAGACAGTCGCGCCGAACCAACAGATCATTCATAAAGCATTAGACCGCATTGGGATAGCCAAAGCCAACGCGGTTCTTCTCACTCATACTCACATAGACCACGCTCTCGACGCCCCAGATGTTGCGAAACTCACTGGCGCGAAAATTTTCGGGTCGCGTTCGGCGGTGAATGTCGGCAAGGGCGGCGGCGTTCCCGAAGACTTTCTCTGCGAGGTGGAGATCGGCAAACCCTACAAGATTGGCACTTTCAGGGTGACTTTCTTCGAGTCGGAGCATTTGCCGTTTCCAAAAATCGTCGAGCCGCTCATAAATTATAAGGAAGAGATCGACGAGCCACTTGTGCCGCCGGTTCGCATGGCCGAGTTCCGTGAGGGCGGCACTTTCAAGATTTTAATCGAACACAAGCTCGGCTCTTTCCTCGTCAGCGGAGGCGGGCTCGACACTAATCCACCGCCCATTTCCGCGACTGCCATATCGATCACTATCGCGGGCCTCGCGCTCCGCTCGAAAGAATATCGAGAAAAGCTCTTTCGCAAATCGGTTATCGATACCGGTGCGCACAGGGTGTTTCTTACGCATTGGGACGATTTTGGCAAGCCGCTGGACGAGCCGCCGGATTTTCTCGGAAGGGCGCATCTTGTGGTCGATCACTTCATCGAGATGGCGAAATCGAGCGAAGTCGAGCTATTTCTGCCTCCGCTTTGGTCGGAGACGCTCCTTTTCCCGCAGGGGAAGAGGGGCATTTTCCAGAAAATACGCGACTTATTCCGGCGATAGGCAGTTGGCGCACAGGCCGTTTGCCAGGGGGGATTTTTCCGCATAAAAAACAAGAGGCGCCGCGAGCGCGACGCCTCTCAAGTGAGTAGTTTTTTTGACCTTCGACAAAGGGGCAGGAAATGAAGGGAAAAAAGCTCCTTTGCCGTCGGAGTGGGGGCAATCGTTGGGGAAAGGAGGGGAAATGCAACGACTAACCCCCGAAAGCGGCACTCACTAATCCCACATTTTCCAACGGCGTTTACGCCGAAAGTGCCGAAGCACTAACACAAGCGTTAAGGAGTAGGGCAAATACCGTAAAGAACGTTATCGAAGATCAAGATATAATACTCACACAATAGGATTTGTCAACCCCTAAAATGAATATTTTTGAAATAATTATGAATTTATGCAGAAAATAACCGCAATCATATCTGCTTGAATTATAAGAAGATATAGCTATATCGACTTATTCCATGTGAAAATGCCCGGAATTTTTTAAATTTTTTCGGGAAAAATCGGCGCATCGATTTCGAGCTTGGCCACTTCGCCAAAGAATAGGGAGGCGAGAAAACAAGCTGGCATGTTCTATAAATACGGTTCACTAACACCTATGTTTTAGACTATCATTATTGCGATAAAATGAAAATAAGAGCGCGAATGCTATCAGAGAGTCCACGCTCACGCGCATCATGCGCAAACGGCACGATTCCGCGCGCTTCGACACGATTGTCCGGCTTCTCGCCGTCGCGGGATACCGCATAGAGATTGTGCCAATCGACCCGCGCGAGGATGCCCTTGCCCGCAAGCTCCTCGTGGATTTTGCGCCCGCGTGTGGCCTTGATTGCCGCAGTGCGGGAGAGCCGCCTTCCCGCGCCGTGGCAGGTGCTCCCGAAGGATTGTTCCATTGCACGTCGGTGCCTGCGAGGATGTAGCTCGCGGTGCCCATATCCCCCGGAATGATAACGGGTTGGCCGAATTGGCGGAACCTCGCGGGGACTTCCTCGCGCCCCTGTGCGCTCCCGCGAGTTGTAATGGCTATAGGCCCCCCCTACAGATTGACTACTCCTTCTGTTAAAGCGCGTTATACGGCTAAGTTGTTGAAATACTTGATTTTGTGTAGCCGGAATTTAATATCTGCTCCAATGATGTTGCAAGCATTATATATACCAGTGTCTATCGGTTATTGAAGGATGCAATTTGCACTAACAAAATATGCAAAACACTCCCCCGACTGTCAAATTCACACGAGAGTGCTTGTCTTTTCGCATGATTTCGGGTATATTTAACTGGCATAATGAAATCGGAGGAAACATGACGACACTATTCCAAAGCACTTTCGTTCTAATAAAGCCCAACGCTATTCAACGCGAGCTTGTCGGCGAAATTATCTCGCGGTTCGAGAACAAAGGCCTGCGAATCGACGCAATCAAGATGCTCCACATGAGCCGAGACCTCGCCGAGCGGCACTACGGCGAACATCGCGACAAGCCCTTCTACAACGACCTCATCGAGTTTATCACCAGCGGGCCGGTTATCGCGATGGTGCTCTCCGGGCCGGACGCAATCGACACCGCCCGATATGTCGTCGGCGACACCGACCCGCTCAAAGCCCACCCCGGAACGATTCGAGGCCAATACGCAATCACAACCGCCAAGAACATCGTCCACGCCTCGGATTGCGTCGAATCTGCACGCAAAGAAATAGCAAGATTTTTCGCGCCCGAAGAGGTGCTCAATTACAGCATGCATTGCAGGGCAAGTATTTGAGGTGTATCGCCAGTCCGGCGCTGGCGCGCGGGTTGCTCTCGCAACCCCCGTGCCAGCGCCCCTCCGAGTGATGGAAAACTTACCTCATGCCGCTTTTCATCGCGGAGATTCGTGAATATGCCTCCTCGATTCTCGAACGTGGGATTCGTCCGTCCTCGACGAGGGTTTCAATAATTGCAATTGCGTTGCTGGCGATGTTCGCATTGTAAACCGGCGAGTTGTTCGAGAAAATCAACAAGTCCACGCCCGCATTGATTGCAAGCTCGAGGGCCTCCGCCATGCCAAAATACTCCTCTATCGCGCCCATCATCATGTCGTCCGGGACGATGATGCCGTCCCAGCCGAGGCTATCGCGAAGAATACCGGTCATTATCGAATGCGAGAGCGTCGCGGGGAACAGTGCATCAAGATTGCCGTTGGAAATATGCGCCGTCATTATCATGCCGTTGTAGCCGTCCTCGATGAGGCGGGCGAACGGTTCCAGCTCGGCCTCCGACCATGTCTCTGTCACATCGGCCATTCCCCAATGCGTGTCATCCTCGGAACTTCCGTGCCCGGGGAAGTGTTTGACCGCGGTGAATATCCCGCGATTGCGATGCTCCTCGATGATTATCGAAGCGTGGGTCGTCACCACATTCGGGTCGGCGGAGAAGCTACGCTCCCACCTTCCGATTGCGGGGCAGTCGGGGTTGATGTTCAAGTCCACTACCGGTGCAAAATTGAGGTTGATGCCCATGTCCTCAAGCGTTGCGGCGCAGAGAGACCCCCAATAGCGAGTGGTGTCCGCATCATCAACTTCACCGAGATATTGCGCGGACACCGACTGCGGGAAGCCATAGCTTTCTCGTAATCGGTTCACGAAGCCGCCCTCCTGATCGATGGCAACAAAGAGGGGAATCGTGTCCAGCGACTGAAGGCCGGATACCAGCGCGGAAAGTTGCGAGGGAGACTCGATATTGCGCGGCCTCGATCCGGAAGGAACATCATATTCGTAAAGTATCACCCCGCCGATATGGCTCTCCGCAATATCGGCGATGATGTGATTCGTGTCGTCAAGCTCCGTTCCCCTGAAGCCCACGATGAGCATCTGCGCGATTTGAAAGCGAAGCTCATCATCTGTTTCATCAGGCTCTGCGGGCGATTTTTCACAGCCGGAAACGATGAGAATGATCATTGCGAAAACCGAAAAAAAGCGAGAAGACTGTCCTGCGCATAATACCCCTTCTGTTTGATTTTATGACAAGATAGTGCTTTTTGCCTCGATTTTCAAGGGTTAGGTTGCATTGCACTTTTCGACTGCGCCGGCTTTCAGGACTTCCCGCGAACGGCCTTATATCTTGATTTTCGCGAGCTTTTCGGTAAATTCTTATCAAACAAATTAGTTTGGAGGATCATGCCCCGTCGAGCAATACTAACAGTCGCAATCTTCGCAATAGCGATTTCGTCATTTGCACAGCATCCGAGCTTCGACCCTCGATACCACACTGTCTCGCAGGTAATCGAGGCGATTACCGCATTGGCCGACACATACTCGACATATTGCGTAATCGAGTCGCTCGGCTACTCGGGCGTGGACTCGATAACAATTTGGGGCGTGAAGATTACCGAGAATCCGCACCTCGAACAGAACAAGACAGTCGTGGAAATTCACGGGGGCATGCACGGCGACGAGCCTGCAGGCGTCGAGGTCTGCATGTGGATGATTCGCGATTTGCTCCACCGCCTCCATTCCGGCGACAGCATAGCAAGGACGTGGTGGGAGGAGCTGGAAATATGGATTATCCCTCAAATGAACCCCGACGGGCGCGTCATGTGCCTCGACTCGGGATACATCGACTGGCGAAAAACAAAGCGCGACCTCAATTTCAACGGCATATACGAATTGCACATCGATGGCGTTGACCCTAACCGCAATTGGGATTACATGTGGGATGAATATGTCGCCCCCACTCTCGAGTTCGAGAAAGGGCCGTATCCCTTTAGCGAGCAATGTGTTATTACCATGCGGGATTTCTATATTCGCAAGCGGCCGGTTTTCGCCGTGGACTTCCACTCGCCATGTTCCACCGGCGGCAACAAGATGTGGTTCAGTTGGTTTTTCAATGAGGGCGAGCACTACGGCCACGGGCCGGACGCAATCAACAACTGGCTGGAAATCCGCACCGAATATGCCAACGCCACTCTCGACGAGGAGGGCAACACATACGCCCGCGGAATGAGCTACCACACAACACCCAAGCTCCAAACGTGGACTTATTTCCACCTCGGCATCTGTAGCATCGTCCTCGAAATCACCAACCAGCGGTTCTGGGAGGGCGAGATTATCGACACAATTTCGGCGCGCGTTGGAAGGGGAACATACACGCTTTTAGACCGCGCTCTTCGGCAGATGCTCATCACACATGTCGTTGACACATCATCCGGCGAGCCGATTACCGACGCCATAGTGAACATCGCAGAGCTTCAGCACCCCTATTTTCCGCCGCGCACCGTCGATCCCGTCCATGGGACGAACCGGCGGCTTCTCCGTGAGGGGTATTATACTGTCGATGTTTCCGCGACTGGCTATCACCCGAAGACGCTGGACTCGGTCTATGTCTCATCCGGCCCGCCCACGGAGTTGACTGTGGCTTTGCGCCGCGACCTGTCCATCGCGGAGACCGACCTCCCGCACGAGTTCGCCATCCGCGCCTATCCCAACCCGTTCAACTCTGCGCTGACCATTTCCATCGAGGGCGTAGGGGCGGGTCTTGCGCCCGCCAGCATAGAGATTTACGATGTGTCGGGACGGCGGGTGGCGTGCCTCGGCTCCGCTCGGCAACCGGACGGCACCGTAGGGGCGAGGCATGCCTCGCCCGCAACGGGACGCATACATGCTTCCCCTACGACCTACGAATTCACATGGCAACCCTCCCCCTCCCTCCCCTCCGGCGTGTATCTTGTCCGGGCGCGCTTCGACTCCGCTCAGCGACCGGGCGGCGGGCGGGCGGCGGCGAAGCGCGTGGTGTATCTCAAATAGCATGCCCAAAAACCGTAATAACGGGCATGTGGCCGAAGTTTATAAAAAACTGAATCATTGAACGCTTTTCCCCTGCTTCTCGCCGATTTTCCAAAGTAACACAATAGCTTACAAACTCAACTCGCAAAATCGGCTTTGACTTTTTGGGTAGAATAGTTATAATTATTAACTTGATTTATTACGAAAATCGGGAGGGAAGCTCCCTCTCTGAGATAATCGAAAGGTTAGGATGGAAGAGAACTATATCGGCGATGTGATGCCTATAGATATCGAAGACGAGATGCGCCGGAGCTACATGGATTACGCCATGAGCACGATAATCAGCAGGGCGCTCCCCGATGTCACCGACGGCCTCAAGCCCGTGCACCGCAGATGCCTCTACGCCATGTTCGATATGGGCGTTCTCCACAATCGTGCGCATGTTAAATCCGCGAGGGTGGTCGGCGAGGTCATGGGTAAATATCACCCGCACTCCGACACGGCAATTTATGATACGGTCGTTCGCCTCGCGCAGGACTTCCGCATGAGGCATCCTTTGGTTGACGGTCAAGGCAATTTCGGCTCGGTCGATGGTGACCCCGCCGCGGCATCACGATACACCGAGGTCAGGATGCGCGAGATAGCCGAGGAACTTCTCAAAGACATCGAAAAGGAGACCGTCGATTTCGTTCCGAACTACGATAACTCGCTCACAGAGCCGCTTCTTTTGCCCGCGAGGTTCCCAAATCTCCTCGTCAACGGAAGTTCGGGAATCGCAGTGGGTATGGCCACGAACATACCTCCCCACAACCTCGGCGAGATATGCGACGCAGTGATTCACCTCGTGGATAATCCCGATGCCAAAATTGAAGATTTGATGAAGTTCGTTCTGGGGCCGGATTTCCCCACCGGCGGAATTATCCTCGGCACGAAGGGCATCCGCGATGCATATATGACCGGCCGAGGCTCCATCACCACGCGGGCGCGTGCGTTTATCGAGCCTGTCCAGAAGGGCACAAAAGAGGCCATCATCGTCAACGAGATTCCATACGCAGTCAATAAATCCGCGCTCATCGAGCACATCGCAAATCTCGTCAAAGACCGCAAAATCGAGTCGATATCCGACATCCGCGATGAGTCCGACCGCATGGGCATGCGGATTTACATCGAGCTTAAGCGCGGCGAGAACGCGCAGGTCGTCCTTAATAAACTGTTCAAGCTCACAAGACTCACCGAGAACTTCGGCGTGATAATGCTCGCTATCGACAAGGGCGTGCCGCGAGAGATGAACCTCAAGCAGATGCTCAAGGCATACATCGAGCACCGCAGGCAGGTTATCATCCGCCGGACTATATTCGACCTCCGGAAGGCCAAAGAGCGTGCGCACATCCTCAAGGGCCTCGTCATCGCGCTTCAGAATATCGACCTCGTCGTCAAGATAATCAAAGAGTCGCGGACTACCGCCGACGCATCGGAAGCCCTCCAGAAGCGCCTCGGACTGTCGGAGATTCAGGCGAAGGCCATCCTCGATATGCGCCTCGCGCGCCTCACCGGCCTCGAGCGCGACAAAATCGTCTCCGAGTTGGAGGACATCCTCAAGCTCATCGAATACCTTCAGGGCATCCTCGACGACGAACGCAAAGTCATGTCGCTCATCAAGGACGACTTGAAGGAAATTAAAGAGAAATATGGCGATGAACGCCGGACGCAGATTGTCCCGAACTATGAGGAGATGTCCGCCGAAGACTTCATCGTCGATGAGGAGGTCGTCGTCAGCGTCACGCACCGCGGATACATCAAGCGCACGCCTACCAGCGTCTATCGCCAGCAACACCGCGGCGGCAAAGGCATTCAGGCGATGGGCACGCGCGATGAGGACTTCGTGGAGAAGCTCTTCACCGCCACAAATCACGACATAGTGCTACTATTCAGCGCCAGCGGCAAGGTCTATTCGCTTAAAGTCTATGAGATTCCCGAATTCTCGCGGACAGCGCGAGGCATGGCGATTGTCAACCTCATCGGCCTCGCCGGCGGCGACACAATCACCAGCTGTTGCCGAATTCGCGAGTTCGAGGACGACAAGGACATCATTTTCGCCACCGCCAAAGGCAAAACCAAGCGCACCATTTTGTCCGAGTATGTCAACGCGCGAAAAACAGGCGTCATCGCAATAAATATCGCCGATGGCGACCGCCTAATCTCCGCACAGCTCGTCGAAGACCCCAATAAAGAGATTATTCTCTTTTCGCGTTCCGGAATGAGCATCCGCTTTGCCGTAGAAGAAGTCCGCCAGATGGGGCGCAACGCGCAAGGCGTTATTGGCCTTCGTCTCCGCGAGGGCGACGAGGTTGTCGGCATGATTGCCCTCAACGGCGATGGCGAGATTCTCACCGCCACCGAGAAGGGATACAGCAAACGCTCGCAGGTGGATGAATACCGCATGCAACACCGAGGCGGCGTGGGAATCATCGGCCACAAAGTGACGCCCAAGACCGGTAGAGTCGTTGCGGCGCTCCAAGTCGTTGAAGATGAACAGATTGTCGTCATAACTTCCGAGGGCGTCCTTCTCAGAACGACCGTCGGGAGCATCAGTTCTTACGGCAGAGCGACTCAAGGCGTGAGGCTAATGAGAGTCCCCGCTGGACACGCGATTTCCGGCGTAGCGAGGGTCGTGGATAACGACAACGGCGATGTTGATGAGGCCGAACAGCCCGAGCTTGAAGTTTAGAGCCTAAGCTCGCGCGGGGCAAACTGGTCGCCGATTTGCACGGCCGTGGTGTGGAAATCCCCGCCGAACGCCGACAATGCCTCGTCCATCACGATATTGGGGAGGTTGTTCGAGCGCGAAAGGTGCCCCAACAGAAGCGCGGAGAGGTTGCTTCGGTTCATATTGCAGAGAAGCGTCGCGGCCTCGGCGTTGGAGAGATGGCCGAACTCTCCGGCGATGCGAACTTTGAGGTGCGGGGGATACGGCCCGCATTCCAGCATCTTTTTGTCGTGATTGGATTCGAGCACAAGCGCCCTCGCGCCGTCGATTGCGCTCGCAACGCCATCGGTGATTTTGCCGCAGTCCGTCGCCACCACGATGTCGCCCTCATCCGTGAAAAACTTGTATCCCACGGGGTCCGCCGCGTCGTGCGGCACTCTGAACGGCAGAATCTCGATTTTGTCATGCGAAAAACGCTCCTCCGGCGTGAAAAATCGAAGGTTCTCGATTTTCCGCGATGCTTTGACGGCGTAATAAGTCTTTGGAGTCATATAAACCGGCATGCCGAGCCTTTTCGACAGGACGAAAACGCCGGAGATATGGTCGGTGTGCTCATGGGTGATGAACACGGCATCGAGGGTTTCCGGCGCGATGCCCAAGTCGGCAAGCCCCGTAGTGATTTTCCGCGCGGAAATTCCGCAATCGACCAGAAAATTCTTTCCCTCGGCGGATATTAAATAGCAGTTCCCCGAGGAGCCGCTTGCGAGAGAGATAATTCGCATCTCATCCTTCGTAAAAAACATTCAGCCCGAGAATATATCGGTTTCTCCGCGAATTACCACCCATATTTTGGAATTGCGCCGAGCGCCACACAGCCGTGGATGTCAAAAAATATGACGCCGCCGGCCGCCTTGTGCAAGACATTTCCGGCTTCACGCACGGGCAAGCCATCGATTTCCAAGTCTTCGGCGGAACTATCGGCGTGTTCTTCATCTCCGTATTCGACACCGCAACCAAGGAACTCATCGGCAAATCGAGCGTGGTGTTTCAGAAATAGATCGTTGGAGCGTGGCATGTCTTGCCTTGAGGTTGCCGCTCGTCTGTTCAAGTGGTCGCTCTAAACCTCATGTCACTGCAAAAGGAACGCGCGCATGAAATCGTCGAGATCGCCGTCGAGCACGGCGCGTGTGTTCGATGTCTCCGCGCCCGTGCGGAGGTCTTTCACCATGTTGTAGGGATGAAGGACATAACTGCGAATTTGACTTCCCCACTCGATTTTCTTTTTCTTGGACTCCATCTCCGCGCGTTCCTCGGCAAGCTCCTCGTCTTGCTTTTGCTTGAGCCTCGCCATAAGGACTTTGAGCGCCGCCAAGCGGTTCTTGTGCTGGCTCCGCTCGGATTGGCATTGGACGACAATGCCCGATGGGATGTGCGTGATTCGGACGGCGGAGTCGGTTTTGTTGACATGCTGGCCGCCGTGGCCGCCCGCGCGGTATGTGTCGATGCGGAGGTCTTCCTCGTTAATCTCGATGTCTGCGGCCTCCTCGACTTGGGGATAGACGAAGACGCTTGCGAAACTCGTGTGGCGTCTGCTGTTTGAGTCAAAGGGCGAAATGCGCACGAGGCGGTGAATGCCGATTTCGCTCTTGAGGTAGCCGTATGCGTAATTGCCGTCAACCTCGATTGTGGCCGATTTGATGCCTGCCTCGTCGCCGGCGGTGATTTCGATGATGTGCGCACTGTAGCCGGATGATTCGCACCAGCGAAGATACATTCGCAGAATCATCTCCGCCCAGTCGCAGGCCTCTGTGCCGCCGGCGCCGGAGTGGATGTCGATGAAGCACCCGCTACGGTCGTCCGGCTCGGACAGCACCTGCTGAAGCTCGAATCTCGCCAAATCTCGCGAGAGGCGCTGTGCATCGGCGCGGAGACCGGAATATTCGGCATCGTCGGGGGAATACAGCTCGATAAGCTCGGCGAGGTCGGAAAGGCGCGATTCGAGCGAATTCCACGCTGACAGCCTGTCCTCGAGCGTCTTACGCTCGGACATCATCTTCTGCGCCCTATGTTGATCGTTCCAGAAATCCGGCGCGGTGGCTTCCTTGTCAATTTCCTCAATTCTTTTTTCGATAGAAGGCGGGTCAAAGATACCCCCGAAGTTCGGCAAGTCGGGTTTCGAGGTCGCTTATGTTGATGATTTCCAATGCCATATCTAATCTCCTATTTCTTGACAAGGACATTCGAGCGTGCCGGGCCGGTGGAAATCCATCCCACCTCGCAACCTGCGAACTGCTCGATTCTCTTGACAAAATACTTCGCGTTCTCGGGCAATTCTTCCCAGCGGCAGAACTGCGCGCACGGCTCGTCCCAGCCGTCGATTTCCTCGTAAACAGGCTCGACGCGCTCCAGCTCCTCGATTGTTGATGGGAAACTGCGCAGAACTCTGCCGTCGAGCTTGTATGCACTGCAAATTTTGATAGTGTCGAGGCCGTCGAGGACGTCCATTTTCGTGAGAAACAGCTTATCCACGCCCCATCGTCTGCAATTAGTCGATAGGACGAAGCCGTCCAGCCAGCCGCAACGCCGCGGCCTTCCGGTGGTTGCGCCGAACTCGTCCCAATCATTCTCGCCGGTGCCGCGAAGGCGGTCGGCCTCGGGGCCGTCAAGCTCCGTGGGGAGCGGGCCGTTGCCTACGCGCGTGGTGAATGCCTTGACAAGCCCTATGACAGTATCGATGCGACGGGGATCGATACCCAGCCCCGATGCCACGCCGGAGAGCGCTGTCGAACTGGACGTGACGAAGGGATATGTCCCCCAGTCGATGTCGAGAAGACCGCCCTGCGCGCCCTCTATCAGCAGGCTTTTGCCAGATTTGAGTAAGTTATGGATGAACGCAGACACATCGCCAGTGAAATCCTCAACAAAGAGCAGGGATTTTATTAACGGCTCGATTATTTCGTCAACACTCGGCGGTGTCTCGCCGGCGCAATCGAACATCGGCCTATAGTATTCCACGAGCATTTTAGTTTTCGTCTGGAGGTCTTTATTGTGTATTAAATCCCCCATGCGAATGCCCCTTCGCGAAAACTTATCGGCATAAGTCGGCCCTATCCCGCGGAGCGTCGTTCCTATTCCGAAACGCTTCTCATCGAGTGCATCAATCGCTTTGTGCAAGGGTGTGACGAGGTGCGCCCTTGAGGATATTAGCAGTCTTCCGGTCGAGTCGATTCCACGAGAATGGAGCGCTTTTATTTCATTGACAAGCTCCGGCAGGTCGATGACCATGCCCGCGCCGAGAAGCCCCGTCACGCCCTCGCGGATAATCCCCGACGGCACCTGATGGAAAACATACTTTTCGTCGCCGACATGGACGGTGTGGCCTGCGTTTGCGCCGCCCTGGTAGCGTGCCACCGCCGAAACGCCCTCATCGAGAACATCGATGGCCTTCGCTTTGCCCTCATCGCCCCAAAAAAGCCCGAATACCAGCCGGCACTTGTCTTTATCATTCATAAGTTCTTGCCTTTCAATGTTATCGGTGATTGACTATGCCGTCAGTTCGCCGATAATCTTCTCCGTCGTCGTGATGCTCGCGAAGCCATACGCGAGGTTCATGAGACTCGCCACGTGGAATTCCTCGCGAGCCGCACCCGTAGCGTCCGCAGGGAAGAACACGCGGTAATCGCGAAAATATGCGTCGCGCGCGGTGGATTCGCAACACAAATTCGTCATAACGCCTGTTATTACTATGTCCTCGATTTTCATGCATCGGAGCACGGTTTCGAGGTCGGTGTTATAGAACGCTGAATATCTGTGCTTCGAAATTATTTTCTCGTTTGGGAGCGGCGCAAGCTCCCTGTAAATCTCGCTCTCCGGCGAGCCTTCGACGCATTTGCCATCCCACCACCAGCCCATTATGCCGATGTCGATGTCATCGGGATGATGGACATGGCGCGTAAAAATCACCGGCCTTCCCGTGCTTCGAAAAGTTTCGATGAGCCGCCGAACATTCGGCACAATCGCCGTGCCGCCCTCGGTGAACGTCGGCGAGGATTCGTCGAGGAAGAAGTTCTGCATATCGATGACCATGAGCACGGCCTTCGACGGCTCCACGCGAAGTTCGCTCCGGTTAAACGGGCGAACGCGGTCGAGCCATTCCCGGCACTTCTCTTCGATGGTCTCCGCGTTTGCGTATGGTTTCATCAACATTCTCGCTTTCAAGTTTAACAATCGTTCAATA
The DNA here is from genome assembly GCA_011388305.1 of Candidatus Zixiibacteriota bacterium. Classification (GTDB taxonomy): domain Bacteria; phylum UBP14; class UBA6098; order UBA6098; family UBA6098; genus UBA6098. Next base: position 16,421 of record DSAF01000016.1, read on the forward strand.
TATGGCGATATTTGCCGGTGTCAAGTATGGGACGAGATATGCCTTGTTCGATAACAGGTTAGTGTTTTGCATTTTAGCTAAAAATTACTAATCCATAATCCGTTCCAAGAGCTGGATATATGTCTATTTACCAGCCATCTCATCCCGCTCCTCGTCTTGACTAATTAGGATTTTGGATTACAATTTAAAAATTAGAAATTTGAGATTGGAGAGATATGCTTAATCGAATCATGCTTATCGCGATGGCGGTTGCCGTCGTTTGTTTTGCGGGAACGCCTTCGTTTAACGAGGTCATTCAAGTTGCACAGACTCACGCCGAAATCGAAGGCGGGGGCGCGGTTGCGGTGGTCGTCCCTCTCGATAGCGACGACGGGACTATCGCGTTTATTGCGCTGTTTGAGCCGGTAGGATGGGCTATCATCCCTTCGGCCAAAGATTTACGGCCGATAATCGCGTATTCGTTCGAATCCGACTTCGAGATAGTCCAATCGCCGGAGAATGTCCCGCTGACAATCATCAAGCACGACATCGAGAGCAGGATTCGGGCGATTCCGCACATTGCGGAGAGCACAATTCGCCGAAACCGCGAGCTTTGGCGGAGCTATCTCGACCGCACGCCTTCGCTCATCGATGAGCGCACCAGCTCCGCTCAATGGGGGCCGTATCTCGACACGAAATGGAATCAAGGCGACCCGTATAACATTTTCTGCCCGATTGACCCCGAGACCGGCGCGCGGACGCCCATTGGTTGCGTCGTCACGGCGATGGGGCAAATCGTGAACTACTGGGAGTGGCCGCAGAGCATAACTTTCGACACCACAGACAGTTATATGTCCACCGCTACCGACCCGCCCATCTTCATCGATGCGCCAACTGCCAACATGGACACCATCGATTACAACTCCAACGGGTTCAATCCGGACGACACCACGCGGGCGATGTTCCTTTGGGCTTGCGGCGTCGCGGTGAAAATGCAATACAAAGACGGCGGCTCGGCGGCCATGTCCCGCGATGTGGCCACGGCGCTCGTCAACAAGTTCGGGTATGTCTCGGCAGACGGCATAATGCCATCGTCGCCCTCGTTCTACACGGACATTCTCTGGGATGTCATGAACCGCAAAACGACGTATTTGAGCATTCACAGCCCGGAGGTCGGGCACGCGGTGGTTATCGATGGATACCGCGAGACCGGCGAGTTCCACGCGAATTTCGGCTGGGGCGGCACCGCCGACGCGTGGTATTTCCTGCCCGATGAACTTCCACACGAGCTTACCACAGTGAATTACGCCATAGTCAATATCACGCCGCCGGTCATCACGCACAGGCCGGTGGAAGGCTTGACCGCCGAGGCCATCACCGGCGGGCACGTCTATGTCCGCTGGGATGTGCCGTTCGACAACACCGAGCCGGTCATCCGATACAACGTCTATCGCAAACACCTCGACGCGGCGGAGTTCGAGTTCGTGACTTCTTCGACCGCAAGAAACTTCACCGACAGATACGCCCCCGAGCTTAAGGATTACGTCTATGCGGTGAGCGCCGTCTATGCCAATGATGTGCCCTCCAAGCACGAAGCGGCGAATGTTTTCACGGAGATTCACGACGGCTGGAACCGCATGATTGTGGTCGCCGGCGACGAAGAACCGCACGACATCGCGCCCAACGGCGCGGGCGGCTTTGTGGCCGTGGGCCAGCGGACTATCGCCGGCACGACGAACCTCTATCTCGTGAACATCAGCGTCTCCGGCGACACAATTTGGACGAGGATGTTCGGCGGCGAGGGCTGGGACCGCGGAAGCGCCATTGCTCGAACGCCCGACGGCGGCTATGCTGTTATCGGCGAAACCGAATCGTTCGGCGATGGCGGACGCGATATCTGGCTGATCCGCCTTGATTCGGACGGCGACACACTCTGGACGAGGACTTTCGGCAGTGCGGGCAATGACTCCGCGAAAGATATTATCGCCACGGACTGCGGCTTAGTGCTTCTGGGAACTGTCGCGCCATCGGGCGACAATCTGATGGCGCTCATGTGCGCTGATGCCGGCGGAAACCTAATCTGGGAGAAGACTTACGAGGGGCTGATAGGCAATTCTATCGCCGAACGCGGAGGCTTTCTGTTCATTGGAGGATACCACGTCTCCGGGCCGCACGGCAACAGCGACGCCCTTCTAATGAAGGCTGACGCGACCGGCGACTCGATATGGACGAGGGCTTTCGGCGGCGCGAATGTTGACATGATAAACTCCATCGCGCTCGCCCCCGACGGCGGTATCATGCTCGCGGGCATCTCGCGCTCTTACGGGATGCCGCTGTTCCCGAGCGCATATTACATTAAAAC
>DSAF01000072.1 GCA_011388305.1 Candidatus Zixiibacteriota bacterium
AGAACTATCCGCCCCGAAACGGAATGCAATAGCGGCTCCGGTGCGAATACGCGATATGGAAACTCCATCTCGTCGGTGCCCTCAAGCCCGCGGATGACATAGTGCGCCGGCGGCATATTGAGCGGCCAGAGAATCTCCATCTCGCCATCGGAGGGGTTCAAATCGGGCGGAAACTCTTCCGAGTTATCCATAAAGCGCATCGTGAACATGACCGGCTCCTCCGGCTCGACAGTTCCGCTGGAATCGATGTCGAGAAAGTAGAGCACATCGATTGCTCCGCCCGGTTCGCAGTCGGCGTGGAGAACTTGCATTTGCCCTTGAGTCTGCTCGCCGGAAGGCACGCCATCGACTTCCATGAAGAAATACGAAAGTCCAAATAGCGCATTCGCCGAAAGACAGAGAACCGAAAGGAGCATCGCCCAATTAACTTTGCCCATAGTTTTCTTCCTTATTTTATCAGCAACATCTTCCTCTGGAGAACGCTGTCGCCGGCGGTGAGGCGCAACATATAAACGCCGGAGCCTGCAAGCTCGCCCGCGTCGGTCGTGCCGTCCCAGAGCAACTTATGCGCGCCGGCGGAGACCTCGCCATCGTGGAGATTGCGCATAGCCCTGCCGCTGATGTCGAACACATCGACGCGGACATTCTGCGAAGAGTGCACGGTGAATTCGATGCTTGTTGCGGCGTTGAACGGGTTCGGATAGTTCGGCGCGAGAGAAACCGCCGAAGGAAGCGCGCCCTCGACGATGCCCGTAATATTATACTCGAATGTCAAGTGCAGAAGTGTCTGCTCCTCGTCAATGATAATCGTAGTTTCGGGCGTTGTCGGAGTGAACCCGGGGATTTCCGGCGCGGTGAATAGCCATTCGGCATCGCAAACCTCGAATGAAACGGAAGTCTCGCCATCGGCAAATTTCGCCCGAACAAAGTAGCAGTCCGGCCACACGCCGTCGCCCTGAGCGATAACGGCGACCTCGCGAATCGAGTCGGGGTCCGCGCCCTCAATATGCACGAAGACATCGCAGTGCTTTTTATTATACTGGAAATCAACGCGGGTAGTATCGCCATGGGCGAGAGAAACCGAGCTAATTCCCGAAGGCTTGACCATCGCCGGCGCAGGCCGCATGAAAGGCCTCTCGGAAACCACCGCCATGTATTCTCCCGGCGAGAGGAAGCACTCATACGAGAGGCTGTATGGGTTGGTTATGTGCGTGACGAAGGTCGTCTCCGGCAGGCTGTAGAATGTAATTCTGTGGAGATGATAGTCGTCAAGCTCGGTGATGTCCGGGTCGGAGAGCATCTCGCCCACAATCGCGCCGAAGCTCGATATGATGTTGAACTCCAGATGCGAGCCGACCGGCTCGTCCCAGAGATAATTCGCGCCCTCGATGACATAGCCCGCCGGCGGCGGTGATAACTCGCGTCCAATCCTCACGCGATATGCGCTTCCATCGCCGACTGCGCAGGCAAGCTCCGTCGAACCTTCGGCACCCGTCTCCGCCTTCGTGAAGCCCATCGTGTAATTGAAGCCGAACAGCCAATAGTTCGGGGCTGGTGCGCCGTCGATGAATACATCTGCCGTAATCATCGTGTCGGTCGGGAAGCAGGTCAAGTTTTTGCGAATGCTGTCGCCGGCGGAGACCGTGAAGCGGAAATATGGGTCGTCCCAGTAAAGCTCGGTCATATATTCGGGGATGAGGTCGGCGGTGGTGACATCGATGCGGTATTCGCCGGGGGAGACATCGGTGAACATATAGCTCCCATCCTCGGCGAGAAACTCCGTCCGCACGCCGGTCATCTGGTTGACGAGGAAGATATGAACCGGCAGTGTAATCGGCTCGTCATCGACGGTCACAATGTCGCCATAGACATAGGAGTGGCCGAGCGTGTATCGGAAGTCGAGGCCGTGGAAATCGCCGTCCCAAGTAAACTCGCGCGGCTCTGGCGTGATGTAGGGCGGAACGTCCCGACGGACGCGGAACATGTCCGTGCCGGACTCGGTCAGCATATTAAGCTCGAAATAGCCCATCTCATCGGTAATTGCCGAGACCATCGGGAAGCCCATGTTCTCAATCCAAATCATCGAGAGGAGAGGCGACGGCGCAAGAACGCCATCAATGTGGACATGGCCGGTGATTACCGCCGGCGGATCGGGGTGCGGCATAATAATTATGCCCGCCTCGGCCCAACTGTCGTCCTCATCGGTGATGCGGAAAACATAGGGCAACGGTGCCAATCCGAGCGGCCCCGAGGTCGTGTAAATCATACCCGGCGTAGGGTCGAGGTCGGGGATGACGATTGTGTCGTTGTCGGCGACGGGAACCTCGAACAGCAGAAAGTCGCCGTCGGAGACCGTGCCCGAAGCATCGGCATCGATGAAAAGCTCTAAAAGAACCGTGTTCCCCTCGCCGCAATCCATGCGGAGAAAGAGCATATCGCCCTGATTCATCGTCGGGGGATTTTCCACGCCATCGACAACGAGCGTGACGAAGCTGGTCGCCCCGAGAAACGGGACCAGAAGAAGCATAACTGTTGCGAAAATCTTAGCCAACCGCAATTTGAACCTCCTTAGCAGGGTTGAAAATTTCTCGATACCTTAAAATAATAATTATTTTTCGCCGAAAATCAACGGTCGGGATAATCGATCGGCACGCCGTTTTCGTCGAGTAGCGGAGAGGAAATAACTGGCGAATCCTCCCGTGATAATTTGGTGCGGGCCATTGCTATCCAGTTGAATTCAATTACAGCGTGAGCTTCGCCTTCGACTCTTACTGTGAAGCCGTCCGAATTGGTTTCCGAGATATAATAACCGCCCGTCGATGTAGATATCGGTGTAATGACCACGACCGGCTCTGCGCTTCCGAGTTCCGCTTTGAACTGGTCGCTGAATCCAATCGTGATCTCACTTCCCGAAAGTTGAGCTACTCCGGAATCGAAGGCACCGTATCCAACTCCGCTGACCGTCGGCGGCTCTGAGTGTGCAATTGAAGGTGTTGGACGCCGCCTACTTCCCGTCGTTCCCTCAATCTCATCGATATGGATGTCCCCAAAACCCCTCATTGCGATTCCTCTAGGTGTTCCGGAGACACCGGAATAATTTAAAGTCCTCAGAACCGTTGTTCCATCTGAGTCATAAAGCCTGCAAGTGACCGATGATGACGAAACAAACTCAACTTCCATCCGATACCATTTGTTCGCAACATAAGACTGAGATGAAGAGGCAACGTCTGAATAGCCATATTCAGAATTCTGTTGAATCAGCACATTGTTTGTGCCGGGAGATAAAACAAAGGAGTAACAACCGGAAGATGATGCACCAAATCCTAAATAGAACCTTCCGTTTGTTGCATTTGTTGGTCTTGCCCAGGCGGACAGCTTGTCCCCAGCGTTGCCGATATTCACATCAGTTCTGTAGTGCCAGCCGGGGTTTATAATCCCGCGCGAGCCTTCATGAGCATATGCGGAACCGACCGTGCCGCCGGAAGCTATCACCACCCAAGGACTCCAAGGCCATGAGCCTACTTCGAAGTCTTCAATCATGTTAATGCCGCCAGAGATTCCTCGACACAAATAGCCGTCTGCGTCTATCATCACCGGGCTCCAGCCGGCGAGTGCGGTGGGTAATTCGGTGGATCTTCCGAGTGCACCGTCGCCATCGATATATACGCTATATACAGCTCCGGTGCATTCGGGCAAGTTTTGGAGTCGCACGGTGCCGTTCGTGTGCAACCTCGCGGAGGGGCTGTCGTCCCGATACCGACATTGCCGTGGGGCATCAGTAGAATATTGCCATAGTCGGCCTGGAAAGAACCGCCGCTCACACCTTTAGTGCTGAGGGTAAGATTAGTGCCTGTAGCGCCGTTTTCGATTACATATGATACTTCTCGCGGGCTGAAATACAGTGAATATACATTTGGGCCGGTATCGTGTTTACTTCTGAGCCGAAGCATATCTACTGTGCCCGTTCCAGTGGGCGAGTAAATCTCTAATTGCGCACCGGGTTCAACTGCTCCCGTTCCGATACCCACTGCGTCGGAGGAAAAGAAAGAATACTCCCCGACTTTCCCGATTTCCAGCCCTTCGGCCGCCATCGGCGCTTCTGGCCGTTCGCGGGGGTCGAGAAGCCCCTCCGGCGCGACGGTGTCGGGCGCTGTGGTCTCGGCGGTGGGGACATCGCCTGCGGGAATCTCCGCGATTTGGCCGAGAAGCACGAAAGAAAATGTCGCAAATAATAATGTAATAAATACTCTGTGGTTCATCTTGCTCCAATGGAATAATCACAAATACAATCAAAATTCATCGGCGGGTGGGGCAGGCCCCGCATTTCATAGGGGAGTGCCCCTGTGTGCTCCCGTTTTCCGCAACCACAACGCGCGGGAAGGCACAGGGGCTTTCCCCTGCGGATGGCGTTTTCCGTAATGACAAATGCGGGCGGGATACATCCCGCCCCTATTCCCCGCGCGGCTGTTCAAAGCGGTAGATAATCTCGCCGTCTTTGAGCATACGAAGACGCTCGCGGGCGAGGCGCTCCTTGAACTCCTCGTTCGTGCTGAGTTCCAAGAGCACCTGTCGGAGCGAGTCCTGGCGCGCCTTCTCGTGTTCGATTTGCTGTTCGACTCTTCGTTCGAAGCGGCGATATTTGACCAGCGAAATCAGGCCGAAATCCCCGCCGAGAAGGAGAACTACAAAGAGGAGCACAACAAGCGCAAAAATAGTGTTCTGGGCGCTCTTCCACATCTTGGCGCGGCTTTTTTCGTCCAATCGGAGAAAGCGCGGAGGCTCTTCATGCTCGGCTTTTCGTCTCCTATCCGCCATTATTTTTTGAGCCTCGGGAAAAATTTAGCCGGGTCGGGGAAAGTTCCCACGCCCTCGAGTTCCTCCTCGATTCTGAGAAGGCGGTTATATTTGGCGATTCTCTCGCCCCTGCATGCGCTTCCGGATTTTATTTGCCCTGCGCCGGTAGCCACAGCGAGGTCGGCCATGAATGTGTCCTCGGTCTCGCCGGAGCGGTGCGAAATCACCGCACCCCAGCCGGATGTCCGCGCGAGGTGAATCGCGTCGAGCGTTTCCGTGACGGAGCCGATTTGGTTGAGCTTGATGAGCGCGGAGTTCGCCGACTTCTCCTCGATGCCGCGCTGAATTCGCGTGACGTTCGTCACGAAGATGTCATCGCCGACGATTTGGATTTTGTCGCCCAAAGCCGCTGTCATCTTAGCCCAGCCCTCCCAGTCGTCCTCGGCCAGCGGGTCCTCGATGCTGACAATCGGGTAATCTTCGACGAGCTTGGCGTAATACTCGATGAGACCGTCGGAGTCGAACTGCACATTGCCGGCCTTGAAGGAGTAGATTCCTTCCTCGACGCTGTAGAACTCGCTTGCCGCCGAGTCGAGAGTAATCCAGATGTCCTCGCCGGGACGGTATCCTGCGCTCTCTATGGCTTGGAGCAGATAGTCCAGAGCTTCGCGGTTCGAGGCGAGGCTCGGCGCGATTCCGCCCTCGTCGCCCACGGATGTGACGAGACCCTTGGCGCCGAGGATTTTCTTGAGCGCATAGAAAGTCTCGCTGGCGGCTCGGAGCGCCTCGGCGAAGCTGGACGGCCCTGCGGGCAGAATCATGAACTCCTGAATGTCGAGGTTGTTGTCGGCGTGCGCGCCGCCGTTGATGACATTGAGCATCGGGAGCGGCAGGATGCGGTTGTTGATTGTGCCGAGATATTGATACAGCGGCAATCCGGTGTGCTCGGAGGCCGCACGCGCTACGGCCATCGACACGCCGAGAATGGCGTTTGCGCCGAGGCGGGCTTTGTTGGGTGTGCCGTCAAGCTCAATGAGAAGGCTATCGATGCCGAGCTGGTCGGTCGCGTCGAGGTCGAGCACCTCCGGCGCGATAATCTCGTTGACATTCTCTACCGCCTGAAGGACGCCCTTGCCACGGTAGCGTTTGGGGTCGCCGTCGCGAAGCTCGACCGCCTCGTGCGCGCCAGTCGATGCGCCGCTGGGCACCGCAGACCATCCGGTCGCACCGGACTCCAGCTCGATTTCGACCTCGACGGTCGGGTTGCCTCTGCTGTCGAGGATTTCCCTCGCCCAAACATCGGTGATAATCGGTTCGTTCATTTTGTCTCCTTTGTGATTATTTGTTTCAAGTTATTTCAAATATACAATTTTCACCGCCGCATTTCCACCGCTTGATTGCGCCCGCACAAGATACACGCCGGAAGGAAGGGATTCGTCGGGTTGCCAGAGGAATCCCCCTAAATCCCCCTTTGACAAGGGGGACTTCTCTTCCTCCCCCCTTGTGAAAGGGGGGCCGGGGGGGATTAATTCACCCACGCGCCGACCGACGATGTCGAAAATCTCCAAACTCTCCACTCTCCACTCTCCACTCTCAACTTCTATCCTCACCGCAGAGTTGAACGGGTTGGGATAGGCAGAGAGGGCTATCTGCATTGGTTTTTCAGGGGCAATATAGCTATCGCAAATATTAAGCGAGCTTGAATAGGTAAAGATAAACCTCGATGGGAGTGCGCTGTTAGTATAAACTCGATTTGTCGCGATTAGAGTGTCCCCTTCGACATACATCTCTCCACCGTTGTTTAGATTCCTGTCGAAACGGGGATGGTTAGATGAGGTGACGACAATTCTAAGTCTATGCCCGGGCAAAAATGTATGTGCCAAATCGTGTATCTCGATAGGAATCATATAGATAGTTCCCGGAGACATCAAGAAATCGGTCGTGAAACCGTTGCGGAAGCGCGCGCGGCGAATGCCGTCGGTGAGTATTATCGACCTGCCATCAGGATGAACATCACAGAGCCGGAGGGCAAAGTCTGTGTCAAGGCGATTCGAAGAAATATACAGCTCCAGTTTTGACTGGCCTACAATACGAAGAGGTTCGCTGAGTATCTCCGTAGAATAGCTAATTAAATCGTCGCGCGATTCTACAACATCGGAAATATCCACCGGCCCGAGAACAACCGTTGGGTCGAACGGATCGAAACAAGCTCCGCCGTATGACGGCGAGGGGTCTCGCGGATCGTAGATAAGCGAATCGTAGCCTGAAGGTGAAGTTGGGATTCCTCGCGATAATCCACCCGATTGCTGAAAATAAAGTGTGTCAGATGTATCTCCAAGCCCGATCCAGTCCTCTGTTGAGAGCCAGATATTTTCCCCCATCTGGAAAAATTGAAGCGGAGGAGTTGCGGGGAGTCCGTTATCCGCGCCACGGAGGTAATAGTCGAAGAAGAGCTTAACCATTTCGTCGAAATAGCCGACGGCCTCCGGAAACTCCAAGTCTCCCTGAACGAGCTTATCGACTTCGCCGTGCGACCACGGCCCAATAATCATGCGGTGCTGGCCGCGAACCGATGGGTGGCTACGCTCGCGAATATCGTTGAATGCGCGAAGGCAGTCATTAGGGTAGTGGTCGAACCATCCGGTGGCCATAAGCATAGGCACTTCGAATTCTTCGGGATAGTCCGAGTTAGTTTCGATATATTCCCAAACATAGTTATATCGGGGGTGCTCCAAAACTACTCCGGCGCCGTAAAAGCCGAGGCTGATGAGTGTATTGACATGTTGTTCGCGATAGACCCCGCCGTAATAATAGTCCGTATATTTTGTTTTGAAATCTTTAATGAACGGCACACAGCAAATCAAATGCGGCGGTTTGTGCCGCGCGGTGCGGAACTGAATATCCCCTAATGCCGAACCGCCATAAGTGCCGACATTGCCGTCGCACCAAGGGCGCGAGGCTATCCATTCCACAGCGTCGTAGCCGTCGAGACCGCGGTCATATCCCGCGGAATCCGCAGGCGTCGAAGCAAAAAACCCCCTCCAATCGAGAATCATGAAATGATAGTGCTGAAAATTCCACAGCCCGCTTGTATCCGAAGTGTCGGCAAAGAAAGAGGCATACCGATAGGTCGCCTTATTATATGGCGTTTGAATCAAGATTACGGGCTTGGCAACCGTCGAATCGAGTGTATAAAAATCTCCTGCGAGCGTTTTGCCGTCGCGCATAGGAATATCCACCGGCATCCATAGAGTGTCAACTGCAAAGATTGCATAAGGAAGCGCCATGATAAGCGCGATGAGAGTGAAGAGATGGGGCAGTTTGACATTCATAATAGTTGGTATTTCTCCGCCGGACGGTGCACTATGGCTTTCTCTTCTCACGCTCTCCTCATCAGCGTTTTACGAAGGAAACTCGCCGTATGGCTTGCTGATACCTTCGCCACTTCCTCGGGCGTTCCTCTTGCGACGACGGTGCCGCCCATATCGCCGCCCTCCGGGCCAAGGTCGATAATGTAATCGGCGACTTTGAGGACATCGAGATTGTGCTCTATGACCAGCACGGTGTTGCCCAAATCTACGAGGCGGTCGAGCACATCGAGGAGGATTTTTACGTCATAAGCATGGAGGCCGACTGTCGGCTCATCGAGGATATACAAAGTTTTGCCGGTCGATCTTCGGGACAGCTCGGATGCGAGTTTGACTCGTTGCGCCTCGCCGCCAGAGAGGTTAATCGCCGACTGGCCGAGCTGAATGTAGCCTAATCCTACTTCTTTCAATGTGTTAAGCCTGTTGGAAATCGATGAAATGTGCGAGAAGAAATCCGTGGCCTCCTCGACTGTCATATCGAGAACTTCGCTGATGTTTTTGCCCTTATATCGAATTTGCAGTGTCTCGCGGTTGTATCGGAGGCCGCCGCAAACATCGCAGGGGACATAGACATCGGGCAGAAAGTGCATTTCGAGGCGAATCGTCCCGCCGCCGCCGCAGGTCTCGCATCGCCCGCCCTTGACGTTGAAGGAGAACCTTCCGGGCTTGTATCCGCGGGCGCGCGACTCCGGCAAGCTCGCGAAGAGATCGCGAATCGGAGTGAACGCGCCGGTATATGTCGCGGGATTGCTCCGAGGCGTTCTGCCGATGGGCGATTGGTCGATGTCGATGACCTTGTCGATATGTTCGAGGCCGCGAATGAATCGATACGGCAGAGGCCGGACATGCTTCCCCGTGTAGTGCCGCGCGAGAATCGGGTAGAGCGTTTCGTTTATCAGCGTGGATTTCCCGGAACCGGAGACGCCGGAGATGCAAACGAATTGCCCCAGTGGAATCTCGACATCGATATTAGCGAGGTTGTTGCCGGATGCGCCCTCGATGACGAGCTTTTTGCCCGTGCCTTTCCTGCGCTTTTTCGGAACGGGGATTTCAAATTTGCCGGAGAGGTATCTTCCGGTATGTGAATTGTCGCACTTGGCGACCTCTTTCGGCGTGCCGGTGCACACGACTTCCCCGCCGTGAATCCCCGCGCCCGGGCCGAGATCGATGATAAAGTCCGAAGCTTCGATGGTCTCGCGGTCGTGCTCAACGACAATCACAGTGTTCCCCAAGTCGCGCATTGACTCGAGCGTCGCTATAAGGCGGATGTTGTCGCGCTGGTGCAGGCCGATGGACGGCTCGTCGAGGACATACATCACGCCGACGAGACGGCTTCCTATTTGCGTCGCGAGGTGGATCCTCTGCGCCTCACCGCCGGAGAGCGTGCTGGATTGGCGGTCGAGGGTAAGATAGCCAACGCCCACGGCATCCAAGAAGCCCAGCCTCTCGATGATTTCTTTGAGAACCTGTTTGGAGATGAGCTGATCGCGCTCGGAGAGGGTTTCGCCGAGACCAAGGAAGAAACGAAGTCCCTCGGCGATGCTCATCGAGACTATCTCGTTTATCGGCCTGTCGCCCACGCGGACGCTCCGAGCCTCCGGCCTGAGTCTGCTTCCGCCGCAAGCCGGGCAAGGCAACAAGCTCATAAATCGCTCGATCCACATGCGGACTCCCTGACTTTTCGTCTCTTGGAAGCGCCGCTTGAGGTTCGGGATGATGCCTTCAAAATTGGATTTCCATTTGCCGCTGGCGCGCCCGTCCGTTGACTCATAGCGGAAAGTGAACTCCCGCTTGCCGCTACCATAGAGGACGGTTTTGCGGAACTCCTCGGGAAGTTTATTCCATGGCTGATACAAATCGACGCCCAGCTCCGCCGCGACGGACTTCACCATGCGCCCCCAGTGCTTTCCGGTGGGGTCGCCCCATGCCTTGATAGCGCCCTCCATAATGCTCTTCGTGGGGTCGGGCACTATAAGATCGGGGTCGATTTTGCGCTCGGTGCCGAGGCCGTCGCACTGCGGGCACGCGCCATATGGACTGTTGAAACTGAACGAGCGCGGGGAGAGTTCCTCGAACGATATGCCGCAGTGCGGGCAGGCGTAGTTCTCGCTGAAAAGGTGCTCCTCGCCGTCGTCGAGGTCGAGGACGATTATCATGCCCTCGGCGAATTTCAGCGCGATCTCGATTGACTCGGTCAGCCGTTGGTGGATTCCCTCTTTGACGACAAGCCTATCGACGACTATCTCTATGTCGTGCTTGATGTTGCGGGAAAGCTCGAACTTCTCATCAATGGGGCGGATTTCGCCGTCGATGCGCACGCGGACGAAACCGTCGCGGGCGATGCCGTCGAGAAGGTCGCGGAATTCGCCCTTGCGCGAGCGGACCAGCGGGGCGAGAACGATGATGCGCTTGCCCTCCGGCCACTCGAGAATCTTATCGACGATGCCCTGAACGCTCCAGCGTGTCACCGGACGGCCGCATTTATAGCAATATGGCGTGCCGATTCGGGCATAGAGAAGGCGGAGATAGTCGTAGATTTCCGTGACGGTCGCGACTGTGGAGCGCGGGTTATGGCTTGCGCGGCGCTGTTCGATGGCGACGGCGGGAGAGAGTCTCTCGATGTGATCGACATCGGGTTTCTCCATGAGGCTGAGAAACTGCCGCGCATAGGCCGACAGCGACTCGACATAGCGCCTCTGCCCCTCGGCGAACAATGTGTCGAACGCGAGCGAGCTTTTGCCACTACCGGAGAGGCCGGTGATAACGGTGAGGCTGTCTCGGGGAATCTCGACGGATATGTCCTTGAGATTGTGCTCGCGTGCGCCCCTAATAGAAATTACATCGCTTTTCTTCATTGAATCACTCTCCAAACAGACAACCCGTAATTATATGTTTAATGAGCCTTATTTCAAGATACAGAGCGCTTTATTCTGCTTTAATGGGATGCTTTTCTGGCTTCACGCGCAGAAAATTTTCTTCATGGCTTGACAGCATCGCCCCGATGTAATATATTGATATGATTTATTCAACTTGAGGAGGCACAATGAGAGTCGCGAGAGTTCTTTCGATTATTCTTCTGATTTGCGGAATGGCCTATGGCTGGTCATTCTGGATGCCCATTACTTTCGAGGATTCGCCAGGCACATGGGATTCGTGCACACTGGGCGTTGAACCGGGAGCCACCGACGCCTTCGATATCGGCGTTGACATGGTTAAGATACCGTCGATTTTTGGTTTTTGGTCATATTTCGTTCCGCCCGAGGGCGATGTGTCTTGGCTCGCCAAAGACATCCGCTCCGACCGTGACACAGTCGTCATCTGGGAGGCGGAGTTTGAAAATTATTCCGGCGCGGACATCAAGGCACGATGGATGCCCTCATGGATTCCGGCCGATACGGCCAAGCAGATGGTCGCCGGACACGCCATGGTTTTGGAGGACGTCCCCTATTGGGTCGATATGCGTGATGTGGACAGCCTTGTTATCCCTGTTGGCGAGAACGCATTTTTCAAATTACTTCAAGACCCGACTTTCATGACTTTCGACACCATCCCTCCGGTGATATTCAACTGGTATCCCGAGGACGGCGACACAGTTCACGACATCTCGACCTATGTCCGTTTCGATGCCACGGACGAGACGGAACTCGATACTAGCCTATTAGCAATCAACTTCTGGATAGATACTCTCGATGTAGCACTCATCTCCACGAAAATCCCCATCCCCGATGGCGTCACCGTGCAATACACGCCCATTTTCCCCTTCACCCCGGGAGCGACCGTTAGGGCGATAGCTCGAGTTCAAGATAAAGGCGATCCGCCGAATGTGGCGACCGATACGATACACTTCCACATCGCTGGCGGAAGTTCGCCGGATGACTCGGTTCATGCTTTAACAGTTATGACCATGCTCACGGGATTTCCGCCGCCTCCATCGATGTCCGGCACGAAGGTAGATGTTGTCGAGCTTGGTATCATGCAACTCACCGACGACATGGGCATGACAGTCTTCGACTCCGTTCCCACGGGGCTTTACAATGTGGTCGCGACGAGGGAAGACTACTTCACTGCCGGCGAAATTGTCTATGTCGAGAGAGACACGATGATATTCATCGTTCTGATGGAGGACACCACCGGCGGCGGCGGCGGCAACAGCATAGACGGCACGGTGACATTGGATGCCGGCGCGGACCTCTCCGGCTCGATAATGACGCTCTCTTCGGTGATGGGCGAAGCCCCGGACCTTACCGAGATAACCAACTCCGACGGATATTATATTTTCAGCGGGCTTATGCCCGGGCTTTATATGGTGAAAGCCGAACATGATGGATACGACCCGGACTCCGCCTTCGCGACGCTGTTCTTCGGGGACACCACGGTGAACTTCAACCTCGGCGCGGGGCTTCCGCCGGAATATGACCTCCTGGTGATAGACTGGGACAACGGCGACATCCTCATGCCTTGGGGCAACGGCCCGGCGGAGCTTTTCCATGTGATGCTCCCCGGCCACATATCCTCGGCTATCACATCGCAGGACCCGGACATCGCTTCTTTGGATCTTTCGGGCGTTAGCGCGGTGGTGTTCGTCACGGGCAACCGCCTCGGCACCAATGCCATGCCCAACGACGCCTCCATCGGCGCATTGAAAGATTTCGTCGAGAGCGGTGGGAGCATATATTGGATGGGACTCGATGGTGCTCGGGACTTCGACGCGGGGAGCCTTGTTGCAAAGCAATTCCTCCAGCTATTCGGCGTCAGTCTCGGCGCGGAGGGATTCTCGGCCTCCAGCGGAAATGTCGAAAAAATTATTCTTTCCAGCGACTTCACTTCGCCAACATTCGGAGACACGCTCACTTACGCTTTCCGCTCCGAGGCCGACCACTTTGTCGATGAGCTTCTCGTCACAAGTGGCGAGGCGATTGCCATATCTCATGACGGGCCGGAGCCGGCGGTCAGCGCGATTAGAGGCGCAATGAATACGGTCGGTAGCTCGGCGAGGATAATCACCTCGTTCTACCCACATGCCGTTCAGGATACCGATGCTCGCGACGCGTTTGTTAATGAAATTCTTTATTATTTGCTCGATTGGGCTGACATATCTGAAGCTGTGAAGCCCGTCGCGCACGAGCTTATCTCGGTTCAGCCGAACCCGTTCAACGCCTCTTGTAAGATAACTGCCCCCGGCAAGGTCGAGATTTACGACCTCTCCGGCAGGCAGGTATCGATTCATCCCGGCGACGGCTCGACTTGGGAAGCGCGCGGCTCGGACGGCACCGAACTGCCATCTGGAATGTATCTCATCATCATGCGCGACGCCGACGGCACAATCACCGGAGGGAGGAGCATATCTCTCGTTCGTTAGCCCTTATCGCGCCGGTATTAGTGCTTGCTATGGCCTGCGCGGGGCCGCGAGCCGTGTCGGAGTTTCGGAAAGTCGATATCGACAGAACTGCGCTATTAGACACGCTCGCCCACAGGGATAATTTGCTCGAAACAGCGGCCGGGAGGATTTCCGTCCGAGTCGAGTCTGATATATTCGAAAGCTCATTCTCGGCGGATTTCTTCTTTTCCGCGCCGGATAGCTTCAGGGCGAACATTCGGGGGATGATTGGCTCGGTGCCCGCCTCGGCGGTGACAATCGGCGATTCGACTGCACTCTTCATTCCATCGAAAGACTCGCTATATATCGCAATCGATGGCGAAGAGGAGAATCCCGTCATCGGGCTAAGAATCGGCATGGCGGACTTGGTTAACGCTTTAATTGGCAGGCTCGAGCTTGCCTACGACTCGCTGGTCAGTTTCGATTATGAGGGGCAGACGGCGGGACTGCTTCTTACGGATGGCTTTGTCTTCCGGAGGATTGAGATTTTGCCGTCGGCGTGGGTTCCGAAGAGTGTGCAGATTTTTTCCGAGGACGGCTCGGCGATTATCGACATCGGATATTTCGACTTTGTGGAAATCGACGGAATCATCCGACCGACGAAAGTCATGATTACGAACCCGCTCCGCAACGAGAAGGTGATGATCGAGGTCGAGCGGGAAATTCTTGGCGGGACGCTCCCCGAGGGAATCTTTCACTTGCCCGTGCCGGATGATGTCGGCATTTGGTATTTGAGCCGGAGGAATGATGACAATCGAAGATAAGATGGTTCGCCGCCGTAAGAGGCGAATTCCGTTTATCGAGGCTATCATCACGGGCGTTTTGCTTGGAGTGGTGATAATTTTTTTCGCGCCGCGATGCCAGCCACCACCGGCAGAGTTTAGCCCCGACTATAACATTTCCGTTACAAACCCCCAGCTCGATTTCGTCATCGACTCCCTTTCGAGGCGGGGATATGCAATCCAAAACAACTTTCCGGCCTATGTTAGGCTTTACAAGGCGAAAATCGACGGCGACCCGAGGCACGAGGCCGTGGAAATCGCCAAGACCTTTAAGGCGCACACTGGCGAGAACGTCCAGATTCAACTCGACTTCGAGGGCGGAAGATATTTCGCTCATCCGGAGAGGGGCATCATCACGCCGGTGGTGAAGTAGGGGCGATTTTCGCAGGCGGAGGCTCGGGGGCGTCGGCGGCCGTAAACGGCCAGCGAAGTAGTCGGAGCAAGATCGCCGCCTCGCTGAGTGTTCTTCCACCGACTACTTCGCTCCCACCTGCGATTTGAAAATCGCAGGTGGGGCCGACGCCCCCGAGCGAGCGCTACACAAAAAGATGGCGCAAAATTTGCTACAATACTTAGGATATAACTTCTTCGCCGACTCTGAAAATTCGGCTTGACATTATCAATTAACATCGATATATATCTATTTCGGTAGCCTGCCGAAACAATGAACACCCACGGGACTATGAAATTGCCGTTTAAAATTTTGTTTGGACTATTACTAATCGCTGTCGTTGCGATAGGCTCCGAGAGCGACAGTATCCGCGCACCCGGGAGAGAGGCGGAACTTGCGCCACAAGATGAGAGGCTCGAATTCGCTCCATCCCCTGCGAACGAGACAGGGCACGCCTCGCTAATGTCGGCCAATCGCCTCACGAGGAATAGCAGGCTCAGCTTTGGATACTCCACGGACGGCCGAACGGGCGAATCTGTGATGAGCTTTACGCACGGGATGAATTACGCTATTCGCCCCAACTTTCGTGCCTTCGTCGCGTTCGATGTCTCGCGATACGGCTCGGATGGCATGACGCGCACTGAGCTTACGCCGGCGGTGCGCCTCGACTGGCAACCGCTCGATGGCACGCACTTTAGGCTCGACCTAAGGCTCGCACCGCAAACAATATCGGGCGAGAACTTTATGGTAGATCCGTGGCAAAGGCCGATAGGATTTTAACCCGCCGAATATGGCAAAAACCAGACAGACCAAAACAGCGACCGAATCTTCGTTTTCAAAAAAACTTTTGAGATTTATTGATTGGGCGATAATAATCGTCGTATTGGTCGCGGGCTTTTTCATTGTGGCAAAATACCTCATGCCCCCAAAGCACGAGCCTTCGCCGCGAGTGCTCCCCGACAAGGGTGCCATCAAGGTCGAGCTTTTCGGCGGATGCGGAAGGCGCACGGAGGTTCTCAAAATTGCGGATATGCTCCGCGAAATTGGCATCGATGTGGTCGATATCAAGCAGGAGAGCGGTTTTTTGTATCCCGCGAGCCTGATTGTAGATAGAACCGGCGCACCGCTGGTCGCGGACTCGCTGGCGAGGCTCGTAGGCCTTCCGCCGGACAGAGTCGTTATCCAAAGATACAACCTGATGTTCGATGCCACAATAGTTGTCGGCCTCGACTATCTGGTAATCATCGAAAAATTGAAGGGAATTACAAGTTAATGACGCAAGAAACTGAAACGACTTCGCAAGATATTGCTCTCGCATTAGCCGAAACAATTGCCGAGAATATGGGACAAGATGTCCGCATTCTCGACCTCCGCGGCCTCACGGACATCGCGGATTGGTTCGTTATCGCCAGCGCGCAGAGCCGAAGGCATCTCAAAATCCTCGGCGAGGATCTCGTAGGAGACATCAAGTCCGCAAAAATCGGGAACATCCATGTCGAGGGGCTTAATAGCGAATCGTGGATTATCATAGACCTGTTCGATGTCGTCGTGCACCTCTTCTTACAGGAAAAGCGCGAGTTTTTCGCTCTCGAAAGCTACTGGGGCGACGCGCCGTCGATAGTCATCTCTGCGAACGATAGCGGAGGCGAAGATGATTCTTAGCGCCCGCGACGAGCTTGTCGCCGCGCTCATTAAAACGGGGCGCGAGCTTTGGGACATTGACGTCTCGCCGGAGATTGCCATCCCTGAAAACATGGACTTCGGCGACCTCGCAACGAACCTTCCTTTCCAGCTGGCGCGTGAACTTCGCCGTTCGCCCGCGCAGATTGCCGGCGAACTTTCCGGCGCGCTAAAACTACCCGCTTCGTTCAAATCGGCGGAACCGGCGGGCGGTTTCATAAATTTCAAGTTCTCTGACGAATTTCTCCGAGTTCTCCTCGCCGAAATAATCGACAAGCCCGCAGATTTCGGAGGAATGCCGCCCCACGGCGGCAAGGTCAACATCGAGTTCGTGTCGGCAAACCCCACCGGGCCGCTCAATGTCGTCAGTGCGCGTGCCGCCGCTGTGGGTAGCGCGCTGGTGAACATACTTCGCCATGCCGGGCGCGATACCAGCTCGGAGTATTACCTCAACGATGCGGGCAATCAAATCCGCGAGCTGGCCGTCTCATTTGTTCTGCGAATTATCGAACAGAGGGGCTTTGCCGTAGAATTCGGGCGCGACAGCTATCGCGGAGACTACCTCGCAGACGAGGCGGTTCTTTTCGCCGATTCCAACGAGACGGCAGTCGAAGAGCTTTTCTCCCAGATTGGCGATTTTCGGGGGACTTTCTCCCCCGAATGGGCGCAAGATTTCTTCGACGAAGACCCGAAAAGAAAAGCAATCTTCAACGGGCTTCAAAGCTCGATTCTCGAACGGATGGCGAATTCGATTCGCGAAACACTCGACGGCTTTAGAACGAGCATCGACACATTTTTCAGGGAAACTGCCCTGCGTGAAAGCGGCGAAGTCGCAGAGACTATTGAATTTTTGCGCGCGAAGGGACTGACCTTCGAAGAAGACGGCGCGCTGTGGTTCGACACCCCAACAATCGACCCCGCCGAGGAGCCGTTCGTTCTCGTCAAATCCGATGGACAATGGACATACGGCGCCGTCGATATCGCTTATCACAAAAATAAAATCGAGCGCGGCTTCGACGAGATTTACGACATCTGGGGGCCCGACCATCACGGCCACATCGGCCGGATGAAAGCCGCCATAAAGGCTCTCGGCTTCGAGGGCAAGTTCGAGGTTCTCACGCTCCAGCAGGTTAATCTGCTGGAGGGCGGCGAGAAGGTCAAGATGTCCAAGCGCGAGGGCAACATCGTCACGCTGGCCGAGCTTGTCGAAGACGTGGGCGTCGATGTGGCGCGGTTCTTTTTCATCGCGCGGCGCATGGAGGCGCACCTCGACTTCGACCTCGACCTCGCCCGCGCCGAATCCGACGAGAATCCGGTGTATTATGTTCAATACGCCCACGCGCGAATTTCGGGAATCCTCGAACATGCGAAAAACCGCGGATTCGATCCTCGCGCAGACCGTAAAGAACTGGCCTCGCTGATTCACCCCGAGGAATTAGCTCTCGCGCGGAAACTCGCCCAATGGCCCTTCGCCTTGGCAAATTCCGCCGAAGAGATGGCGCCGCATCAGCTTTGCTTTTATCTTATCGAGCTGGCGCAGGCATTTCACCCGTTCTATGCAAAACACCGCGTTGTCAGCGACGACGAGGCGGTCACTATGGCGAGAGTCGCATTGTGCAGGGCAATTAAAGAGACTTTAGCGCTGGGACTTGGCCTTCTGGGAATCTCCGCGCCGGAAAACATGTAAATAAACAAGCAACAATACAAACAAAGAGGAAACATGCCAAGAAAGAAAAAAGAACCGGAAGAGAAGCTTTTCGAAGCTGAAGAGACGCCGGTTGCGTCCACTGACGCCAAGGCGAAACAACCCGAAAACGGCGAAGAGCCTGAAATCAAAGTCATCTCGGAGAACGGCGATTATCAAGCCGCCGACCTCGAGAT
>DSAF01000031.1 GCA_011388305.1 Candidatus Zixiibacteriota bacterium
GAGAAATCCCCGCAAACTTTGATTTTGAACATAGCTAACCCCCTTATCATTATAATAGGATTTCGCGGATTGTTTCGCAAGGTGAATTTTCAGGAGGTGGGCGCGCTGGCGCGCAGGTTGTTCTTACAACCTCCGTGCCAGCGCGGGGGGTGCGGAGGGATAGGCGAAAATATAACTTGTTATCGAGTTCCGAAAAACGTATATTATTTAACGAAACTTTAACTTCAGCTGATGGAGGAGAAATGAGAAAACTCGGACTCGTCTTAGTCCTAATCTGCGCGATTGCCGGATTATCAATCGCCCAACCAACATTCTGGGGAACCAGCGGCCTCATGCGCACAGTTTCCGCCGACAACCACGGCAAGGGATTCCTAATTATCGGGGCGCATGGCAACTACTATCAAAAGGGGCTTACCCAGCAAATTCAGGCTGGCACGCCAACCGAATATACACAACGCCACGCAGATGGATATTTATCTGCGGCGTTTTCGCCGTTATCTTTCTTGGAAGTATCCGGAGGCATATCCGGCCTGTTAGTCTCCGATGAAGGTGTTTATGGCGCGGACCCTACCCAGTTCGGCTTCGGTGATGCTTTCACCGGCATGAAACTATCGTATTCACCATGGTGGTGGGTCACTGTCGGTGGGCACGGCTATGTCACTTGGCCTACGGGAAGTGCAATTCTCAAAGATAGTCTCTTCACATCGCAGGAAGCCAGCCACGCAGGTTTGGGACTTCTCACGTTCGACCTCACAAGTCCGAGGGCGAGATTCCCTCTGCCTTTGAGGTTTCATATGAACTTCGGATATCTCGTCGGCCACTCGATTACCGACATTTTCGAGCGCGAAAATGTTCCGGAAGAGCCTGAATTTGACGACCAATACCTCGTCCGTGCCGGTGTCGAGATTCCCGCCGGCCACTTCAATCTGTTCTGCGACTTCTCCACAGAGCAGTCCACCGACGAGAACATCGACTTCAGAGATAATCCGATGCGAATCACTCCCGGTGTCCGCTTCGTCAGCGAAATGTCATCGGCGACTTTCGGTGTAGATATCGGCATCGGCAACAAAGGCGCGCAGGATGTCCGCCATATTGAGAAAATGGACTGGAAAATCAACTGGGGACTGGCCTTCATGACGCGCCTCATCCAAGAGCCGCCGCGAGTTATCTACGCCCCGATAACTGGCTCCGTCGTCGATGCCGACAAGGGAACGCCGCTTGTCGCATCCATAACCTCCGACGACACCACGATGACCGCGCCTTTCGTCACTAAAGAGGACGGCATTTATCGCTTCTTCCTCCAGCAAGGCGCCCATAACGTGACGTTCACCGCTCCCGAATACGAGACAATCACACGCTCGGTCGTCATCGTTGATTCGAGCGGTATTGCACTGGATGTCGCCCTCCGCCCGCTTGTCACCTATGGAACTCTCACTGGCAAAGTCACCGACGCGGTTACCGGAGCAATCGTGGCGGGCACGGTCACGTTCAGGGAAGAGGGACTTCCAACCTTCATCATCGACCCTGAAACCGGCGTCTTCACCGGCCAAATGCCCACCGGCAACTATACCCTTATCATCGAAACAGAAGATTATCACCGCGCGTCCGAAGTCGTGGTTATCGAAAAAGACAGGACGCTCCAGAAGGACATCCAACTTCGTCCGCTGGTCACCGAGACCGACGGCAAGGTCGCAGGCAACATCACCGATGCCAACACCGGCGAGGGACTCGTCGCGAGCATCAACATCGAGGCTCCCGGTTTCACGCCAATTATGAGCGAACATATAACCGGAAGATACGAGGTAACGCTCCCCGCAGGCACATGGAGCATTTCAGTTTCCAAAGACGGCTACCACACGGCGTCACAGACCGTAGTAGTCAAAGTTAGCGAGACGACCGTCCAATCGTTTACTCTTCGCCCGATTCCCATGTCCACGGTTACGGGCAAGGTGACGAACACAAAAGACGGCTCCCCGCTCTCTGCGACGATTACCTTCCCCGACACTGACATTCCCCCCGTTCAGGCGAATGAAAGCGGCATCTACCGAATCCGCGTCAATCCGGGGACTTATGAAATTCGCGCCGAATTCGAGGGCTTCATACCACAGTCATTCCCGATTGTGGCTGAGGCCGACAAGAGCGTTATTCGCGATTTCGAGCTTGTAAAGGCTGGCGAGAAAATCACTCTCGACGGCATCTTCTTCGATTTCGACAAAGCTACAATCAAGCCCGAGAGCAGGCCCGCGCTCGATCGTGCAATCAAGATTATGACCGACAACCCGGGCATCCGCGTTCGAATCGAGGGACACACCGACTCGATGGGTGCGGCGAGCTACAATATGCAACTCTCCCAAAGGAGAGCAGACTCGGTGAAAGCATACCTCGTCCAGAACGGCGGAATTGATGCGTCCCGCATTATTGCCGTAGGCAGGGGAGAGGACGAGCCTATCGCGTCTAACGACACCGAGGAAGGCAGGAGCATCAACCGGAGAATCGAGTTCATAGTGCTCGAATAGCGCGTTCAGAGCGTCTATTAGATTAATTCATCAAGCAGGGGTAATTCACGAATTGCCCCTGCAATTTTTCCCCGGCGAAAAAAATTTCGCTTGCATAGGCGAATTTCGCGAGTATATTAGAGGCCCGCCGTAAATTTTGGCGGCATGATAATTCGGGGCGTAGCGCAGTCTGGTAGCGCACTTGGATGGGGGCCAAGTGGTCGCTGGTTCGAATCCAGTCGCCCCGACTTTTTTTGTGATGGGTTGAAACAACTTCCGACGGGAGAATTCGTGAACTCCCCAGCATCCAAGGCGAGCGAACAATCAGAAATATCGCCCTATTCATTACTATATATGTACTTTATAACTTTTCTATCGTGAATATTCTCGCAATATCGCCTGCGCTCAATTCCGAGGATACAATCCCAGAGCTGGTTGCCCGCCTCGAAAAGACCTTCGACCTCGAGGACATCCTCCTCGTTGATGATGGAAGCTCCGATGGGACTTTCGAGCTGGCTAAATCTTTGGGTATTAACGCGATACGCCTCGAAATTAACTCCGGCAAGGGCATGGCCCTTCGCGCGGGATTCAATTGGGCGATAGCCCGCGATTACGACGCAGTTCTATCAATTGACTCCGACCTTCAGCACCCGCCGGAGCTTTGCGGAGAATTCATCCGCGAGATGAAAGACACCGGCGCGGACATAGTCCTCGGCAACAGAATGGCAGACCTCACGCAAATGCCCAAACAGAGGCGCTTTTCCAACAAGACGACCAGCTTTTTCGTGAGGCTCTGGACGGGGCGGGACATTCGCGATTCCCAATGCGGTTTCCGCCTAATCAAGACAGAGATTCTTCGAAAGGCCGACCTCCGCGTTAAGCGTTATCAAACCGAGACGGAACTCATTCTCGAGGCTTCCCGACTCGGCGCGAAATTTTCCTCCGTTCCAGTCCCCACGATATACAACGGCAGACCCAGCAACATCAACGCTTTTGCTGAGACACTGAACTACATCGGCCTGATGCTTTCCCACCCGTTTCGGCGGAGGATGAGATGAAGCTTTCCAGCAGTAGGGCGATTCTCGCGATAGCGCTCATGCTCGCCATCGCTCTGACTGCCATGGCCGCGCCCATCGAGGAAAATCCCGAGGAGACGCGAGGCGGCAAAATCGCGACTTGGCTCCACGAGAAAGGCATTCCGGCAAATTTGGTGGTGCTCATCATATCGATGTTGCCGGTAGTCGAACTTCGCGGCGCAATCCCCGTGGCGATGCACATTTTCGGCATGTCGATTCCTCATAGCTACGTTCTTTGCGTCATCGGCAATATGATTCCCGTGCCGTTCATCTTGCTATTTTTGGGTACTGTGTCAAAATTTCTCCGGCGCTTCAAGATATTCGACAAGTTTTTCACTTGGCTTTTCGCGCGCACACACCGACGCTCGGACAGAATCAAGAAATACGAGGAACTGGGGCTAATTATCTTCGTGGCAATTCCCCTGCCGATAACCGGCGCATGGACGGGGAGCCTTGCGGCGTTTCTCTTCGGACTACGCTTCTGGCCGTCGTTTTTCTGCGCGCTGGCGGGTGTTTGCATCGCGGGCGTCATCGTGACGGCGTTTTCCGCACTCGGTTGGATAGGTGCGGTATCGGCGGGAGTGATTCTTACTGCGCTTACTGCCACCGGAATATTCTCGCAAAAACATAAGACAACACAGCCTCCGCAAGTTTGATTCTACAGCGGCTTGCTTTTATCTAAAAAATCATTATGTTCTCTTAATAATGTAAGATAGGGGGGCTTTTGAGCAAGCGTTCGATAGGACTTCTCATAATTGGAATTGTCGCTTTTTTGGCGGTCATTTCGATTGCACCCCGCATTATTCAGCGAAAAACTTCAAAGCGAACGCAATTTTCATCCGTTCGCCCCCTCGATAGTCCTCGCAAAGTAAATTTTATGCCTAACTGGTTTATCGATACAGAGTTCGCGGGTTATTACTTCGCGAAACATTATGGCATTTATAATGAATACAATCTCGATGCCGAGATTCTAAACTTTGATTATAGTTATGATGCACCGGCCAGCCTCTCCCTCGGAAAGCTGGACTTCGCTGTAATGAGTACATCGAAATTTGTCACATCGTGTCAAATGGGCGGAGATTTAGTCGCGCTTTTGGCGATTTTTCAGTATGAGCCGTCGGTTTTTATAGTAAAAAACAACAGCGGTATCGTCAAGCCGGAAGATTTCAAGGGCAAGCGAATTGTCCGTAAGAACGACGATTGGGAGAAAACTATCGAGCGTATCCTATCCACGGCCGGCCTTACTCTCGGCGATGTTATTCTCGTTCCGGGCGGCAAGGACATATCGCCATTCGAGACTGGTGATGTTGATATATGGTGCGGCTATGCACAGGATGAGCCTGTGGAGGTCGAATTGGCGGGGATTTCCGCAAGTATTATTTATGCTTATGATTACGGAGTGACCGATTATCAAGGATTGTTAGTAACGAGTAGAGAAATGATCGATCGCGAGCCGCATGTTGTCGAGGCTTTTGTCAGTGCCTCTTTGCGCGGATGGGGCGAGGCAATCAAAAATCCCGAGGCGACGATACAGGCAATGCAGGATTTAGACACTACCATGACAATTACATATCTTAGAAAATCGTTCAATAAAATCATACCGTTTATTCATGGCGGCGAGATGCCTGTTGGTTTGGTCGATCTTAACAGATGGCACAAGCTAATGATAGAAAATAACCTTCCTGCAGAGGACATTCTTCGACAAGAATTCGCCGAAAGATTTTACTATCCAGAAATACAGTAATGTTCGAAAAACTTCGCAATGATCTGCTAATTAGATTGACAGCAATATTCTTGTTAGGCTGTTTAATAGTAGTTGTTGCGACGGGATTATTTTTCTATCTTAGAACTATTTACAACATAAAGAGACAATCGAAGAGCCTCGTTGTCGAAAATATCCGCCTTCGCGAATACTTCGCTATCTCATGGATTCAGGACAGAATTTGTGCTCTCGAAGAGCTCGCATTTATGTATAAATTCTCCCGTAGCAATAACATTCCGACCGATGATATATTAGTCTCCTTTGTTGATAGAAATGACGAGTTCTTTGAAATATTTATTATTTCATCATATAATGGAACTGTGCTCTTTTCCACCGAGCCAGGAAACGTTTCGAAAATTGAGCGCGATAGACACTATTTCATCTACGGAAATAACGGCTCATACGCTTCACAGATTTACTTCAGCCCCTCGCTCAACGCACCGGCTATGACCATATCAACACCGATTTTCGACAACTTGGGCGAGACGGAATACATAGTTGCCGCAAGGATACAGTTGGATAAACTTGTTACCGCGCTTGGGATGCATTATGTTCACGATGCCTATATTAATTCATATATCATAAACAGGTGGAATGCTTTTGTGTTGGGCGAGAGTGAAGATTGCTCGAAGGCCAATATTTTTTCTAAAGGAGTCGAAGTTGCCCTCGAACGGGGCGAGTTCATTGGCGCATATGAGGACTGGCGTGGCGAAGTGGTTATCGGATGTTGTAAATACATTCCGCAACTCGGTGCAGTCCTCGTCTCGGAGGTGAATTATAGTGAAGCATTGCGTTCGTTAAGAAAAGATGTCTTATTGATTATTGTCTTTTTTATTTGCACAATATTATTTATCGGCTACTTGTTCTATTTCTTCCTCAAAAGAACGGTCGAACCAATTAACGCCATCTCTACGGCCGCGCAGTCAGCGGCGATGGGCAATCTCAGTGTGCGAGTTAAGACTCAAGGCCCCGAGCAAATAGCCTTACTTGCGTCAAGTTTCAATAAATTAGTCTCCAAACTGGCCGAAAACCTCCATGAAATCGCTACATCAAACGAGAAGAGGCGGAGACTCATAGAGCGCGCAAACGACGGATTCATAACGATAGATAAATTTGGCAATATCCTCGATGTCAATCCAATTGTAACAAAAATGTGGAAATGGACTCAACTTGAACTTAGTTCAATGCTCGTTTTCGACCTTTTTGATCGAGAACACGCAAAAATGCTCGGCCAACACCTGAGAAAGATCGTTTATGATGATACTTCAAATCTTCTGGAACTAATCGCAGTTAAGCAATCTGGGGAGACCTTTCCGGCGGAAATCAGTGCTATATCTCTCGGGGACGGGACATATCTTGCTATAGTTCGGGACATTTCAGAGAAAAAGATTCTTGAGAAGGAACTCATTCAAGCACAAAAACTCGAGAGCGTTGCGACATTGGCGGCTGGAATCGCACACGATTTTGACAACATTCTCGTAGGTGTTTTGGGCGCGGCTTCATTAGTAAAATCTTCGACAGATCCCGAAGATCCAAAATATGAGATGCTCGAAGTAATCGAGACATCATCGGAGCGCGCCGCCGGCCTTGTCAAGCAATTAATGACGTTCGCGCGCCAAGAGCCTCCACATCGGGAGTCAGTTTCCATTGTGGAAATTGTCGAAGATGTTCTGCGCGTTTTCAGAACTGGCGATGTCTCCACGATTTCTTATAGGACAAGGCTGGCTTCTAACATCCCTAAAGTATTTGTTGACCCAGTCCAAATAAGGCAAATATTATTAAATTTGTGCAATAATGCCATCGACGCAATGCCAGATGGTGGCGAACTCACGGTCGAGGTCTCAAATGTCGAGATGGAAGAGATCAAGCTGAGAAGCCGGAGTTCTCTAAAAGCCGGGAATTATATAGAGATTGCAATATCGGATACAGGAGCGGGAATCCCTGAGCAAGAGCTTGACCGCATTTTCGAACCTTTTTTCACAACTAAACCTCCCGGCAAGGGGACGGGACTTGGCCTCTCGATTTCACACGGAATTATTCAATCGCACGGAGGAACTATTGTAGTTGATTCCACTGTCGGAATTGGCTCGACTTTCCGAGCATATATTCCGGCAATTTCGGCGGAGGATTCCCAACAATCAGAGGCGATTGCGAATATTCTAATCGTCGATAAAAACCCATCAATAAGGCGGTTATACAGAAGTTTCCTCGAAAACTCCGGATACAAAGCTCTAAGCTTTTCATCGCTTGATACCGCATTAAGTGAAATCCGGAGGGATGACGAAAAGATTGACGCAATTATTATTGGAGCCTCGATAATCGAACAGGATGTCGATGCTATCATGTTCAAAATATCATCAGAACTTCCAAATGTGCGCAAAATAATAATTGGCACAAAAGACAATGAAGTAATTGACAATATTGACTTGACGGTCGATAATCCCTATGAAGTTAACGAGGTTCTTCAGTTTTTGGGCAAATCTTTTCCGAGGTAGCTCCGGATCATGCAGAATACTCACTTGGGGATAACTCACTGCATATCAACGCCATATCATGGCCGGAACGCAATGCCTTTAGTGCTCTGTCGGCGATGCCCAAGTTGGTTGAAGCGCCTGCCATAAAGAGGTCGTCGGTGATAATCTTGCCTTGAAACTCCAACTCATCTCTGAGAATTTGGACAATTATCGGCGAAAAAGTTGCTATTTTGCCGGAAAAATCGAGCGATTTTGCCCGTAGATGCGTTGTCATTATATAATCCACGCCGGCGCGGATAGCCGCAACGAATGGCTTGAAATGGCATTGAAAATCCTCGCCCTCGCGTGCGACAGAGACACCAAGGTGCGGGTCGATATCTGCAGAACCAAGCCCCGGGAAGTGCTTGGCGCAGGTTTTCACCCCGCCCTGCTTCAAGCCCTCGACAGTCGCCGTCACATATTCGGCGCAAATATCCGCTTCATCCGAGAAAGCCCGCTTTCCGAGAATGTGCCCAATAGGCGCGATATCTGCAACGGGCGCTAAGTCAACGTCGATACCCAATTCCGACAGCGCATCGCCCGCGATTCTATATGCTTCGCAGGCATCACCGGCGGACATCATGTGTGGAATATCCCGAGAATTTGGCGGGTTAGGAAAGCCGTGCTCCACGCGAAGCCGGCTCTTCTCGCCGCCCTCTTCGTCTATCATGAAAAGCGTTTTCGGCGATAAGTCTTTGAGAGACTTGATAATAGTCTTCAACTTCGCAAGCGTCGAGAGATTTCGCTCGAAGAGAATTATCCCCGCCGGTTGCGCTCGCTCGACGAAATCGGCGAATGCTCTCGACGGGCTTATGCCTTCGAAGCCGAAGACCGCCTGTTGTGCTATTTTCTCAAGTGCTCCCATTTCAATAGCGAATATATGGATTTATTTGAGGATTTGCATATATTTTTCGAGTCGAGGTTCGCGGGAGGAGAGGCGCGCAGAACAAACTAATACTCACTTAACCGGTCCGCGAGGAGTTTTCTCTTCGCTACGCATTTGGCTTGACAGCGGGGGAGTCGGTTATTATTTTGTCATTCTATTTGTTTTCATAGATGAGGAGACAGCATGGCTGATACGTTCAGTGGCGGAATTCACCCGCCGGAGGAAAAGCGATATAGCTCTGACGCCCCAATTGAAACCCTCCCCGCGCCGGAGGTGGCGTTTATTCCGCTGTCACAGCACATCGGTGCGCCAGCCCAGCCGACGGTCAAGAAAGGCGACCGCGTCCTCATGGGACAGACTATCGGCGAACCGGCGGGATTCGTCTCGGCGGCAATTCACTCATCGGTTTCCGGCAAGGTTAAGGATGTCGCCCTTCATATGCATCCCGTCACCGGAAAGCCCGAGCCGACGGTGATTATCGAGAACGACGGCCTCGATGA
This sequence comes from Candidatus Zixiibacteriota bacterium, assembly GCA_011388305.1. Taxonomy (GTDB): domain Bacteria; phylum UBP14; class UBA6098; order UBA6098; family UBA6098; genus UBA6098. The sequence goes on from DSAF01000031.1 coordinate 9,233, forward strand.
GCGCGCAGAGGAACTCACGGCGCACGGCGAAAGTTGGCAGGTCGTAGAGCCGGACGAAATCCGCAAAATCGCGGCCAATGCGGGCATTGTGGGCATGGGCGGCGCGACTTTCCCTACTCACGTCAAGCTTTCCCCGCCTAAGGGCAAGATTATCGACACGGTTCTCCTCAACGGCGCGGAATGCGAGCCATATCTTACGGCAGACCATAGGCTTATGCTCGAATTCCCCGACGACATCGTCCGCGGACACCTGCTCATTGGAAAAACGCTCGGCGCAGGAAGGCTGGGCATCTGCATCGAGAAGAACAAACCCGATGCCATCGAAGTCCTCCAAAAGCGTGTCGAGGGGACGGGCATCAAAGTCCATCCGCTTGCCGTCAAATATCCGCAGGGCGCGGAGAAGCAGATGATTGTCGCCGTCACGGGCAGGGAAGTTCCCAGCGGCGGTCTCCCGTTCGACTGCGGGTGCTATGTTCAGAATGTCGGCACCGCGAAAGCCTTATATGACGCCGTCTCCAAGGGTGTCCCGCTTATAGAAAGAGTCGTAACGGTTTCTGGGCCGATTCTCAAAGAGCCTGCGAACCTCATGGTGCGCGTCGGGACACGATATTCCGAGCTTATTGAAGCCTGCGGCGGCGCGATTGAGGACATCTATAAGATAATTAGCGGCGGCCCGATGATGGGACTTGCCCAATTCAGCGATGAGGTGCCCGTGACAAAGGGGACGAGCGGTGTTTTGCTGTTCGGCGCCGAGGATGTCGAGGTTCGGCCAGAGCTTGCCTGCATCAACTGCGCCAAATGCGTGGACATCTGCCCTGCATTCCTCATGCCCACGCGAATTGCCCAGTGCGCTGAGTATGAGAATGTCGAGATGGCCGAAAAGTTCGGCGCGCTCGATTGTATCGAGTGCGGAAGTTGCGCGTTTATCTGTCCAAGCGACAGAAAACTGCTTCACTATATCCGCAGGGCGAAAGCGCTTGTTCGCGCGGAGATAGCCAGACGAAGCCAAAGTTAGGAACTCGTGAGTTTATATTTCGCGTGTTATATTTTCATGACGTGCAAACTATTACATTATTTATTTAAACTAATTGCTTAATTGTTCTTTAATAACACTAAAATATTATTGATGTTAGCGGTTGTCAGTGCAGGCTTCGGGCAACTTCATCGAGGCTTATCCGCCGATCCGGAGTTCAAACTGTATCCGTTCGTGAAAATCGTCGAGGGATACTCCATGCCGCAAGTCGATGGCGTTCTCCAGAATCCCTCGCCCTATTGGGAAGTAGGGGCTGGATTCGCATACGAATACCTCTCTATAAGTCTCTCGGCCCGCAGTCACTTTCTTTCGTCAACGCGGGAGGAATTCACGCATCCGGAAACTGACTATTCGACCGAAGGGCATACGGTTATTCTGGTTGGGCACTTCGAGGGCAAGGCCGATGTCCGGCCGGTTCGCTTCGTAGCGGGCGTGGATTTGGGGGTTATCTGGTTTCGTGAGTTCGATGTCAGGCGAAGGTCGTGGAGCCGCTCGGTTTTGCCGGTGCTCGGCCTCGCCGTCGATTTTCGTGTGCCGATATACGGCAAGCTGGCAATCAACACCGGCGCTCAGTATATGGTGGGTTTCGAGGGTTTTCAGGTGAGTGCGAAAGAGTATAACTCCTTCCAGCCGACGGTGGGTATCGTGTATGACGGAGCGTTAGTGCGATGAGGGCTTTCCACAAGAAAATCATCTTCGCCTTCGTGATTGCCGTAACATGCCTCGCGCAACCGTTGGAGAGGCCGCCGCGCCCAGGGGAGACTTCCGAGAGGCCGCCACGGTCAACGCCCGTTCTCGACAGGGATTATAAGATGATAGACGAAATCGCGCCCACATTCGGCGCGAAAGCATCAGTGATAATCAACCCAAGCGGCACCGCCGGCGCGATTTTTGGCGGAATTCGATACGGCAAGGTCGGCTTGGGCGTCGAGCTGGGATATATTGACTATGAGCGCGAGTTTTTTGGGTCAAAAATATCGTGGATGAGCACCGGCGATTCGCTAATTTTCGAGAAGGGGAGTTTTGTGACGCCTGCGGTTTATGCCGAATATATCTTCGACTTAGGCGCGCTGTCGATTGTTCCCCGGACGAAGATAGGCATGGCGGACATCATAGCCCGAAGATGGTATTCCGGCGATACCGAATATCCCACGCGCTTCGAGCGCAAGCGCTTGATAAATACATGGGAACTGGGCATTCGCGTTCCCGTGGGACCGGTGAAAATCGCCGCCACCGTTGATTGGACTGCGCTCAATCCTTGGTTTTTCTTTTGGCCGGAGGATTTCGGCATCGCTACGGCGGGCGTCTCAATATTATATTAAGTTAAGGCAAAACGGCCTCGTTGCTGTTCTATACCGAAGGCCGAAAAGGTTATTTTTGTAAGTTGAGTTATACGATAGCGTTAGGAGATAAATTGCCAGAAAACAAGTTGATAGTATCGTCATCGCCGCACGTGCGGAGCGGTGTCGCCACGCCCGCTATTATGTGGAATGTGGTGCTGGCTCTGCTTCCGGCGTGGATTGTGGGGATTTACTACTTCGGCCCGAGGGCGATTTGGCTCACTCTAATCGGAATTGTCGCCGCGGCGGCTACGGAGGCTATCATACAGAAAATCCGCAAAGTCCCCGTCACCGCAATGGACGGATCGGCGGTTATCACCGGTATGCTCGTGGCGTTCAATGTGCCGCCGGGAGTGCCGTGGTGGATGGTCGTCATCGGGAGCGCCGTGGGCATCGCGATAGGCAAGCAGGTCTTCGGCGGACTCGGCCATAACCCGCTCAACCCGGCGCTGGTCGGAAGGGCTTTCCTCATGGCGAGCTGGCCGGTACAGATGACCACCGAATGGATTCTTCCGCGTGGTGGAAGCCTCTCCGGCGCGACAGGCCTCGATGCCGTGACAGGCGCGACGCCCCTGACAGTGCTAAAACTCGCCCGCTCGACAATACTCGACCCGGCATCATCGATTGAGCAGGTCGAGTCCGCGACGGCTTCAGTTCAGGCGATATACGCCGCATGGCCGCAACAGCTCATAGGCAACATCGGTGGTTGCATCGGCGAGATTAGCGCAATCGCGATTCTGCTCGGCGGCATTTACCTTATTATAAGAGGCTTCTGCGACTGGAGAACGCCGATTACATACATCGCCGGCGTTGCGCTACTCGGATGGATTTTCGGTGGCGAGTCGGGGTTTTTCACCGGCCACGCATTGTTCCAGATATTCACCGGCGGGCTGTTCCTCGGCGCGTTCTTCATGGCTACGGACATGGTGACCACCCCAATCACGAAGAAGGGACGCTGGATTTTCGGCATCGGGTGCGCAGTGCTGACGGTATTCATTCGAAGGTGGGGCGGATATCCTGAGGGCGTCAGCTACTCGATTCTCATAATGAACATATTCACCCCGATAATCGACCGCCACACGAAGCCGCGTATTTTCGGCACGAAGAAAGCGGGGCAATAGTGAAAGATATTATTAGACCGGGGCTTATTCTCATGGCTTATGGCCTCGTCGCGGGACTTGCGCTGGGGATTATTAACTCGAAGACAGCACCTATTATTGCCGAACAGGAAGAAGCCGCACGCATGGCCGCAATCGAGGCGGTTCTGCCGGAGGCCGTAGTCTTCGTCACGGATACCGCCGACGGCGTGGAGTTTATCACCGGATACATCGACGAGGAGCACAGCGAAATCGCCGGATATGTCGTCACGGCGCACGGCGCGGGCTTCTCCTCGACAATCCGCACCGTAGTAGGTCTCTCGACGGATTTCACTGTCAAGGGCATCGAAATAGTGTTTCAGGCGGAGACGCCGGGGCTTGGCACGAAGATTCTCGAGGTGAGAAAGGACGAACAGAGGCCGTGGTTCGTTCAGCAGTTTGACGGCAGGGAGATTGGGAAGCTCGAGGTTGACAAGGACGGCGGCGAGCTTGTCTCCATCACCGGTGCAACAATTACAAGCAGGGCTGTTGCCCGCTCCGTGGCCGACGCCGCGGATAAGCTCAAAACCTCGCTGGAGAAGGCCTCCCCGCCAATCGAACGCCTACCGGAGGAAACCGAAAAGAACGACATCCTCGAAACCGCCGAGGGAGGTGAAGAATGAGCAAGAACAACCTTTTCAAAGATTTTTCCAAAGGCATTCTCATCGAGAATCCGGTGCTTGTGCTCGGGCTTGGGCTTTGTCCCGCGCTGGCTGTGACGTCGAGTGCCGTGAACGGCCTCGGCATGGGCGTCGCCGCGACATTTGTCTTGCTGATGAGCAACATCATTGTCTCGCTGATAAAGCCGCTCGTCCCGCCCAAAATACGAATTCCGATTTTCATCTTGGTCATCGCGACATTCGTTACAATCGTCAAGCTTGTCATGGCGGCATACACGCCCGCGCTGTCCGAGGCGCTCGGCATCTTCATTCCGCTAATCGTGGTCAACTGCATGATACTCGGCAGGGCGGAGGCATTCGCAAGCAAGCACGGGCCTTTGCGTTCCACTGCCGACGCACTCGGCATGGGGCTGGGGTTCTCGCTGACATTGGTTCTTCTCGGCGCGTTCAGGGAGCTTATCGGCGAAGGTTCGATATTCGGGCATAACCTCATGGGAAGCTCATACCAGCCCGCGCTACTAATGATCCTCCCGCCGGGGGCGTTTCTCTCTTTGGGTATGATGGTTGCCCTCTCACGCTGGATTCTCGAAAAAACGACGCCGAAAGGCGGTGAGTGCTAATGGCAAACATCCTGATTATCGCAATTGGCGCAATCCTGATAAATAACTTCGTCCTGTCAAGATTTTTGGGACTATGTCCATTCGTCGGCGTCAGCAAAAAGACGGAAACCGCGATAGGCATGGGCATGGCAGTCATCTTTGTGATGACTCTCGCATCGGCTGTTACATGGACGATTTGGGCGTTTTTCCTTTCACCGGGGGAGAGCAATCTGTTCTGGATTATCGCCCGTGCACTCGGGAGTGGCGCGGAAGCTCACGCTTTCGATTTGCGCTATCTCAACACGATTGCATTCATCCTTGTCATAGCGTCGCTGGTGCAGTTTGTGGAGCTTGTGCTCAAGAAGATGTCGCCTGCGCTTTATGAGTCGCTGGGGATTTTCCTGCCGTTGATTACAACAAATTGCGCCATTCTGGGTGTCGCAGAGCTGAACACGATGACACTCGATTACAACTTCATAGAGTCGCTCGTTCACGGTATTTCTGCGGGGATAGGTTTCACGCTGGCACTGATTATGATGTCAGGCATCCGCGAGAGGCTGGAGTTCGCACCCGTCCCGAAGCTCATGCGTGGCCTGCCGATTGCGTTTATCATCGCGGGACTAATGAGCATGGCATTCTTGGGCTTCAGCGGGCTGAAGTTTTAGAGCGCGAAACTCGTTATAAAATCAATCTTCTTTGGAACAAGGGGCTTCGGCCCCTTGTTTTTTAACAAACAATAAAAAACAATAAAATATATTGCAATAATAGATTTTATAGTTATATTTCGTGAAAAAGGAGATGATAATGAAAATGAAAGTCTTCGACACTGTTCTCCGCGACCGTGAGGCATTCTACGACAGCATTTTGAAAGCCGACAGAATTGGCGTGATAGTCGGGAAAATGCTTATCGGCGCACTAATCCTATTCGCGATATACGGCGTTGCGATGGGCCTTTACAATTCACCGGCGCAGGCCTTGTCCTCGGCGGTCAAAGTGCCGGCGCTTTTCGTATTGACTCTACTGGTCTGCTATCCCGCGCTGTTCATTTTCAACGTTCTGCTCGGGAGCAAGCTCACGCTCGGCCAATCGCTCGCGATGATTTTAACGGCGTTCATGCTCTCGGCGTGCGTTCTCGCTTCGTTTGCGCCGATTGTAATATTCTTTAAGCTCATCGGTTCGAGCTATACTTTTCTGCGGCTTCTGCATGTGGCTGTTTTCACCGTTGCCGGTTTCACGGGCATGAAAGCCCTCAACGACGGGCTTGTTTATGCCTGCGAGGAGCACTCGGTCTATCCGAAGCAGGGCGTCCGCGTCTTTCAGATATGGGTGTTAATTTTCGCGTTTGTGGGGACGCAACTTGCGTGGAATCTTCGGCCTTTTTTGGGTAATCGCAATCTCGAATTCCAACTTTTCCGCAAACAGGAGGGCAATTTCTATTCGCATGTCTTCAGGACTTTCGGGGATTTTATCCTTGGTGACAGAGATGTGAAGCATGGTTCAGAGGAGAAGCCGAATAAGTCGCCCGATATTAATCCCGGCCTAGATTTGCCCGAAAAGCTCGATGATGCCGTTTTTGAGGAAAGCGCGACCGATGCACGATAAAGACGAGATTATGACAGTTCAGGATGTGGCGAGGTTTTTGAAACTCAAGCCGCAAACTATTTACAAATGGGCACAGGAGGGCGTTCTTCCGGCGGCGAAATTCGGCAAAGAATGGCGGTTCAGGAGATCGCTTATCGAGAAATGGATAGATGCTCAGTTTAAAGAATCTCCCGTTGCCCAAAGGTTGATGGAAGATGGGAAGGTCAGCTCATCTAAGAGTTGAGGTCATCGAGTAGGTGCTCCAGCGGAATGTCCCGCGCGCCGGCGGCACATTTTAGCGAACAATACAACTCCCCCGGACAACTCAGCGTGTGAAGGCCGTGTCGTGCCAATTTCTTCATCACTTCGGCGTCAAGCGAGATCAATTCTTCCAGTGTCGTAGTTTCATCGATAGTCATACTTTTATTATATGCGTTTGAAACCTCGTAATCAAGCTCTCCGACAAAAATTTTCGCTGTCACTACGAGGGGGCGTCGGCCCTTCCTGCGATTTATCAAATCGCAGGAAGGAGCGAAGTAGTCGGTAGGATGTCTTCTACTTGGCACGGCGATCGCGCCCCGACTACTTCGCTGGCCGTTTACGGCCGCCGACGCCCCCGAACGCTATATAAGCAAAAATCTCATACATCATTTATTCATTTGACTTAAACGCCTATTTCGATTATATTGCGTATCATATTACGAATAAGAGTTTCGGAGGTGCTTATGCTCAACGACTTGGAGAGAATAAAGAAAATCGACCCGGGCGGAATGCTCGACCTTCTGAAGAGCTTCCCTGAGCAATTTCGCGTGGGGCGCGATTTAGCTCTCGAAGCCGATATTTCGGTTATTGAGGGTAAAAACTTCGACAATATCGTCCTGTGCGGCATGGGGGGGAGCGCCATCGGCGGCGACCTCGTTCGCGCATACGCAATTGACAAGCTAAAAGTGCCGTTCATCATCAATAGGGATTATCAGCTTCCGGCATTCGTTGGAGAGAACTCGCTGGTTATTGGTTCAAGCTATTCAGGGAACACCGAGGAGACGCTCGCGAGCTTCGACGAAGCACTGGATAAGGGCGCATCCGCGATGGCCTTCTCCACCGGCGGGAAGATTATAGAAATCGCGCAGGAAATCGGCATACCCCATGTTGTGCTTCCGCCGGGACTTCCTCCGCGCGCCGCCCTGGGATATAGTTTTGCGCCGCTGTTGACAATCTTCGAGCGCCTCGGTCTTATCGACGACCAATCTGCCGATATTGACGAGACAATCGCAATTCTCGAAGAGGGTGTCGAGGAGCTTTCACCGAAAGAAGAATGGAAAAACAATGACGCGAAGAGTGCGGCAACCATCCTCCATGGCACAATGCCGATTATTTACTCGGATGACTGGCACTTCAATGCCGTCGCGGTGCGATTCCGCGGGCAGATAAACGAGAACGCCAAACAACTCGCATACAGCGCTTTCCTCCCGGAGAACAACCATAACGAGCTTGTCGGCTGGAAGCTTCTCGGCTCGCTGTCCAGCCTCATCGTGGGCGTTTTCCTCGATGACAAGGACATTAACGATCGCGTGAAATTCCGCATGCAGTTTTTGCGGAGCACAATCGAGGAGCTGGGCGTGCAGACGCTCACATTCACTTCGACGGGAGAATCCCTATTGGCGCGCATGTTCAGCCTCATCCAGCTCGGCGACTGGACGAGCTATTACATGGCGATTCTAAACGAAATCGACCCGAAGCCTGTCGAAATCATCGACAACCTTAAGGCGGCGCTTGGAGCATTAGATAGATAATTATATGTTATTCGATAACTTATCCAAATTACATAAGAAATAATATTAAATAAATTGCATAACTCTCTTAATAACAGGCTAATAACATGAAAGCAATTATACCCGTTGCCGGAGCAGGAACAAGACTTAGGCCGTTCACTACGACAGTTCCAAAGCCACTTCTGCCGGTGGCCGGAAAACCCATTCTTGCCCACCTCATGGATAACCTCTGCGATTTTGGCGTGGACAAGTTCATCATCATCGTGGGCTACCTCGGCGACAAAATTCGTCAGTTTGTCGAGGCAAATTATCCCGGAATGGCAGTCTTTATCGAGCAGGAGAGATTGCTGGGACTTGGATATGCCGTGAAACTCGGTCTCAAGGAGTGTGGCGAAGGGCCAGTAATCGTCGCACTTGGCGACACGATTATCGAAGCGGACATGTCCGACTTTCCCCTCAATACGAACCTATTAGGCCTCCATCGCGTGGATAATCCCCAGCGTTTCGGAATTGTTGAGCTTGATGGCGACCGCATAGTCGCCATGGAGGAGAAGCCCGCCGAGCCTAAAAGCGACATGGCCATCGCAGGCTTCTATTATTTCAAAGATTCTGCTAAAATTCTTGACGCCCTCGAAACCATAGTCGAAAAGGGCATCAAGACGCGCGGCGAATACCAGCTTACCGACGCGATGAAGCTCATGCTCGAACGGGGCGAGAGCTTCCGCGCCAAGCAGATTCTCGGCTGGTTCGACTGCGGCACGGTCGCAACGCTCATCGAAACCAATAAGCACTTGCTCGAGAAGGTCGATACGCCCGAATCGAGAGGGACGGTGGTATTTATTCCGCCGGTTTTCGTAGGAAAGGACACGAGCATCGAACGGTGCATCATTGGCC
>DSAF01000121.1 GCA_011388305.1 Candidatus Zixiibacteriota bacterium
GAAAAAGTGAAAGATAAATTCCCCGAGCCGGAGAGTTTCGAGAGCGCGATGTCCAAACTCGAGGAGGTTCTCCGCAAGCTCGAGAGCGGGCAGGTTTCGCTCGAAGGCTCGCTCGAAGTTTACAGCGAAGCCAAGTTCCTCGCAGGGTGGTGCTACAAAAAGCTCTCGTCGATTCAAGGCGAGCTTAAAAAACTTGGCCTCGATGAGAACGGTGGCTTCTCGCTTGAGGAATTCCCGTCGCTTGATTAGAAGGATTTTCACATTCTTCTGCCTTTTTTCCGCGATAGCCCTCGCCTCTCGCGTCGATTACATCGAGTGCAGAGTCCTGCCGCCATTCGAGGAGGACGGCGAGTATTGGGGGCCGTATGACTACCGATGGGCATATCGCGTCGCAAATATTCTGCACATCGACACGAAGCCTTTCACATTAAAGCGCTTCCTCGCGTTCGAAATCGGCGACTCCCTTGACGCGGACATCATCAGCGAATCCGAGCGAAGGCTCCGCGAGACCGACTTCATCGGCGAGGCGAAGGTAGAAATCGAAGAGCGCGACAGCGGAACCGTCGCAATCGTCACAGTCCGAGACCTCTGGACGACTAAGCTCGCGCCATCGTTTTCATATAAGGGCAAAGTAATCGAGTGGCGCGTCGATGCCGAGGAGGTGAATTTGCTCGGGCTGGGCGCAAGAGTGCGGGCGGGGTTCGACCATACGGAGAACTACGACAGCTGGATTTTCGGCGCGGGCATTCCGCGAATTCTCCCCGGGCACGGCTCAATCGACTTCTTCCACTCCGGCGCGACGGACGAAATCGGCCCCACGATGACTACTGTCACTCTCCACAAAGGGCGTTGGCGGGATTCCGATGATTTCATATACAGCGCGGGGGCATACTGGGGCGGAGGCATCCACCAGACATGGCGCGACGGCAACATCCCCGATGCGACATACCGCGCCGACGACAACAGCCAATATCTCGGCGGGAAGTTCCTGCTTTCCCCCAAGTTCGGCATTGGCGCCGGAATGCGAAACGCACGATTTGAGCGCAATCTGGCCGGCGAGGATAGAAGCACGACGATGGACTTCACGCTCTTCGCGGTCGGCGCGAGCTTTTTGCAAAGGGAATATTTCACGGACATCGACGTCGATGCTTTCGGGCGGACGGAGGACATCCCCAAAGGCTTCGGCATCAATCTCCGGGGCGGCGTGAACTCGGACTTCGCGCCGAGGTTTGTCCAAGCAAACATTTCCCACGCCGCTCTCGTCGGCGAGACGTTCTACTATGCAAATACTTACTATCGAAAGCTCGAGGAGATCGAGAGCATCGGCGCGAGCCTGCATTTCTCAACGAAGAAAATCTTGTCCGGGCGTTTTTGTGGGAGGCTCGCCTATCTTTCCGTCTTCCAAGGCCTTCCGGAGAATTTCTACCGCGTGGGCGGGCAAAGCGTCCTGCGCTCTTATAGGGCGAACGCGCAGGTGGGCGAGAGAACGGCTTACGGCAATCTCGAATGGCGATTCTTCACTTCGCTGGAGCTTTTCACGGTGAGGTTCGGCGGCGCGGTCTTCGTGGATGCCGGAACGGCATGGGACGCCCGCGATGGCGCGCTTTCGCCCAAGCGCACTTTGGGCAATGTCGGCGCGGAACTGCGCCTCGGTTCGACGAGTAGCACTACCGGCCAAATCACGAGGCTCGGCGTGGCGAGGACTTTCGACGGCCTATGGGAATTCAGCCTCTCATCCGGCCAGCACTTCGGAACATATTTCCGCCTCGAACACGACATCCCCCTGCCGTGATGCATCGCGACACAAGATAGGCTCTCCGGCGGAGGTTTGGCAATGCTAATCGAACAGAATCTCGCCCCCGTCACCAAAAAGATTGCCTAACTATGCCAATCAATGAATATTTCGGATTTGCGTTGACATAAGCAGTCTCGAGATTTATATTTGTAAAGATTTGGGAGCGCAGTGGAGTCAAAACTCCATTGTTAAGATTATACCCATGTTTTCAGGAGGACTTCGTATGTTTCATAGGATAACGCTTTTGACTATAGCTTTGCTTCTCGCGGCGGTCGGGATGAACGCCCAAACCCCGATAATCACCTCGATAGACCCGGATACCGTGGGAACCGGTGTTACAGTGGATATTCATATCTACGGATCGGGGTTCGCGACGGGAATCACCAGCGATTTCGGCGAGGGCATTCTCGTGACGGGGACTTTGCGTTTGAGCGCGGTTTACGCCCGCGCATCGATAATCGTCGATGCAGGCGCGCCGCTCGGCTTCCACGATGTCATCGTCACAAACCCCGGAGGATTCGCTGACACACTCATCGATGGGCTATTCATAGTGCCGGAAGGTGACCCGCCGACAGCCACGCTTATTTGGCCCACATGCGGCGATACTACCGCCTGCGCCGACTGGTCAATCATTATCGAAGTGGAAGACGAGAGCGGGATTGATCCGGCGAGCATCGAGCTAATAGTCGGCGCGACGACTTATACTGTCGATTCGCCGGAGCTTGACCTTTCGGGCGATTCCCTGATTGTTTACACTCCGACCGGCGGATACCCCGAGGGCGAAGTTCGCATTGCGCTTATAGGTTTGGCGGACACGCTCGGCAACAGCATTACCGCGCCGCCCATCGACTGCATTTTCTATGTGGATGCTTCGCCGCCCGTGTTCGATGACATACTTCCGACAATCGAGGGAATCACTCGCGCTTTCTCCCCCGTCATTCAGGCCAGCATTTGGGACGAATGGACGGACTACGACACCTCTTCGCTGTATTGGATTGTCCAAGGCGACACGTTCTATTGGCGCGATGCCCCCGTCCGCTTCCGCAACGACACGCTATTTTGGCACGCGAGTTTCGCGGGCGTCACTTATGAGCTATATGATACCGTTCATGTCTGTATTGGAGCGTCGGATATCGTGGGCGGAGACTGCGGCCCGAATTCAACGGAGTTCTGCTGGTGGTTCCAAATCGTCATCCCTCCGCCGGAAGAGATGAACCTGTCGATCGAGTCGGTCAATCCTGCGAATTTCCCCTTCATTAGCGCATATTGCAAAGTTGACGACGAGGACGACCGCATGATAGAAGGTCTCACGGAACGCAACTTCCAAGTTTGGGAGAATTTCGAGGAGCAGTATCCGCTCATAGTCAACAGTCTCGGCGGCGGCGGCGCGGCGGATATAGTCTGGGTAATCGATACCACCGGCTCTATGTATCGCATGATTGACGGCGTTCGAGACAGGCTCATCGAGTTCACCGATTCGCTGAGAGTTTCCGGAATCGATTTTGGGCTGGGGCTGGTTTTCTTCGCCGACCATGTTTCTTTCCCTTATGGCTATGAATTCATTGCCGATCCTATCGAGTTCCAAGCGCGGGTGGCGGATATCCGCACCGGCGGCGGCGGCGACTGGCACGAGGTCGCGTTCGACGGAATTGTCGATGCAGTGGACTCGATGCACTGGCGTCCTGAGGCTCGCAAAGTGATGGTCATGATTACCGACGCGCCATATCACAGCACCGACTATGGATCCCCCTTCGCGAGATATGGCTATGAGGATGTATATAACCGCATCATGATGAACGATGTTATCGCATTCTGCATTGTCGATACATCTTGGGTGGATGCGTCGCGCCCCTATGAGGGCGTTTACTACGGGCCGGGTAGTATCACCGCGGAATCCGGCGGCGCTTTCTACGATGCATACACCGATTACGACACCATTCTCGCGCAGATTGTCGAGAACATCGCCGGAGGATATTATGTCCGATGGAGCACGAGCCATCCGGTGGCATCGTGCGATGTCCGAAACGTCCGAATACGGGCGTTCATGGATGAATTCTCCGTCGAGGGGGACGGCGAGTTCGATTATTTCTCGCCGTGTAGCCCGGATGCCATCATCGTAGAGCCTCACCCGGACACGATTTCCGGACATTCCTTCCCGATTTCAAATCAGCCTTTCCAGAAGATAATCTTAAATCTCATGGAATTCGAATGGGAGGATTCTGTCGATGTCTCCTCGATACAGCTCGTTGTTGACGGCATTCTATACCGAATTACCAATCCCGAGCTGAGCTTCAGCTCTCCATATCTAACATTCAGCCCCTCAACGGCGTGGTCTGACAACCAGATGGTGAATGTTATTTTGGCGCGCGTAATGGACACGCAGGGCAATCTGCCTTGGGTCGGGCCGATTCGCTGGACATGGGGCGCGGACATGTCGCCGCCGGTGGTCGAAAATACTTTCCCCGATGCCGGAGAAGTGACGCACGATCCATACCTTCCGGTGGGCTTCCACATCAAAGACGAATTCTCGGGGCTGAACGAGGAGTCGGTCCTATTTTCATACTCAAACATGGAAATGCGGAGCGCTTATCCGCCGCGAATGAGGGTGCTCGACATTCACTCGCCGGGCGTTTCGTGGGATGGCGCGAACTTCGTGTTTGAACCGTTACACGCCGTTCCGCCGATTTTCAACAGTTTAGTTGATACGATTTGCGTGGCGGTCCTTCGCGCGGAGGACATGCCTGACTACGTTGATATGGACTTGGGGGCGAATGCCATGAACACCGTCGAGTGGTGCTTCCCAGTCAATACCGACACGCTTTGCCCGAACTTCGAATTCATCTCGCCCTACTCGGTTCTCGAGAACGAGGAGTTCGACATTGTCATGCTCATTTATGACGATGAATACGGTGTTCACAACTCCGATGACCCCGACGACCCGAAAGCACTTCTTCTGACTTGGGACACGGACGGCGAGTTAGATATAGATATCGGCGGCTCGGTTATGATGGTGCATGTCGCGGGCGATACTTTCAGAACTGCCGAGACATTGGGGCCGCTCCACGAAGCCGACCAATTCGTTTTCCGTCTGTGGGCATGCGCCGATGCCCACGAGGGCACATCCGACATTGAGTATTCCTGTTGCTGGTCGGAGGACTTCCCAATTCACGTCATCCGCGGGCCGATTCCTGAGATAGTCTATCCGAAGCATCTCGAGGTCTCGACCAACGAAGATCAGGAAATCGTGATGACGATTATCGATTCGGTGCAGGGCGTTGATCCATCGAGCATTATTTTCAATGTCAACGGTGCGGATTACACCGTGGCCGATGCCCGCCTTGCGTTCATCAACGACACGCTTACTTTCGTCCCATCGCCGACGGAGTATTTCACCGACGGGATGTGGGTTGCGTGCAGTCTCAAGCGCGCCCTCGATTTCGCCGGCGACCCCGCAACGCCGGTGTATTGGCGCTTCTTCGCCGATCTCACGCCGCCGGTTGCATCATCGCCAAATCCGCCTCATGAAGCCATTGTGCTTAATTTGGAGCAGGACATTACCGTTCGCCTCCGGGATGAACATAGAGAAGTCGACGTTAATACAATCGAGATGATTCTCAATGATGTTGACTCTTTTGCGTGGGGAAGCCCCGGAATATCTTACGATGTATCGGGCGAAATGTTCCGCTTCAATCCCACAGCGGAGGGAATCAGTTGGCCTAACAACGACAGCGTCTGCGTGACGCTCATTGCTTCGGATATTATGCCCGACTACGGCGACCAAAATGTGATGGAGCCTTATCATTGGTGTTTCTTCCCGTCGGCCACGACATGCAATTATTACCCGAACCCGTTCACTCCCGATGGCGACGGCATCAACGACTTGGTGATGTTCACATACCCGTTCATGGCTATGGGGACAGGTATCATTCGCGTGTTCGATCTTCGCAACGAACTCGTCTGGGAATCGCCTTCGGGCGCAGATTCATGGGACGGCAGAACCAACGCGGGCGAAGTGGCGACGCCGGGCCTATATATGTTCGTCATAGAAAACGATGGCGAAGTGGTCTGTAGCGGCACGGTATTGCTGGCTCGATAATCCGCAATTTCCATATGAAAACAAGGGCGCCATAAGGCGCCTTTTTATTTTATCAAACTTAAAACTTGAATTGTGGATAACGTTGAATTATATTATCATGAATAATAGACATATTGGCACAATCCCTAAATTTTAGGTGGGGCTTATGAAATATTGCAAAAGTTTTTTCATCATCATCATATCGGTTGTTCTCTTGGGTGCTCCCGCGAACGCCGAGAGAAGCATCGACGGCCTTTGCATCGATGTCACTCAAGTTGATATCATCGATGTGCCGGACGAGGAGATAATTCACCTCTTCCGCGAACGCGACGACATCCTCGAACGCTACAAGCGCAATTTCGAGACTTCCGACAACGTGAGCGAGATGGAAGCGCAGTTGGACGACCTTCTCGAAGAGCTTGTCCGTTATGAGCGCCTCATCTCGGCGTCGATTTCGAATAACATGTCCGAGGAAGAACGCGGCGTCGAAGAGCGCCGGCTGGCGAAAATTATTGCCAGCCTCGACAGAGGCTCCGTGCTCAATCCGCCGTCTCCATTGGAGTCGAGCGCGGAGAAGAGCGACTGCGGTTGCGGCGAGGGAATATCCGCCGAGAAGGCATCGAGCGTCAGTGCAAACGCATCGTTCGAGCCTCCAACTACTTCAAGATTCACTCCCGAGGAGAAGGAACGCAAGCAGAAGCAAGTTCTCGAGATGTCCCTCGAAACCGGCGAGTTCACGATTCGCGACAAAGTCGTCGGCGACATGTCCGACGGCAAAGGCAAGCACTGGCAAGGCGACGGCATGTTCGCGCAGTTCTCGCCGAGCCAAGAGGTCATCGAGATGAGGAACGAGTTCACCAAGACCTTCCGCATCACCGATGAGGACTTCAAGGCCGTCATCTGCGCCGGGCCGGTGCACTACATGGACGAAGATGGCGCATGGCAGGACATCGTGGCCGAGTTCTCCGATGCAGGCGATGCTTTCGTTTCCGGCGAGAATGTCTTCTCGACTCGATTTCCCAAGGCCAGCACCGAAAGATACTCGATAGAGAACCCCAAGGGCAGACTCTCTTTCGGCTATTTCGAGAACATGCGCATCGAGAACGGCGACTATATGCCGATTGCGGAAGTTCAAGCGCCGAGACGCACCGGGCGCCTTCGCGATGGCGAGATAGTTTTCGCCGATGTGAGCGGCTTCGGGCACGAGGTCGTGCGCATTAACGAAACCAACATTCAGCACGATCTCATCCTCGATGAGCTTCCGGAGATTGCCTCATCGCTTCCGCCCGACGCGAAATACCTCGCAATCGACCAGAGCGTCTCGATCCCCCCCGACTGCCACATCTTCATCCCCCCGGACCACAGCACGGTCGCGGGCAAGAAGGTCGTCGCGCTGAACTCCGAGGGCAAGCTCATCGCGGAGATTCCCCTGCCGCTCATTTACGAGATGGACGACAGGGTCGTTTTCGAAGATGGCGATAAAGGGACATCCGAGGCGATTTATCGCGAGAGGACTATCGGCGATTTCCGCCTCACCGAGAGCGGCGGCGAATATGTTTTGACGACGCTCGTCCCCCTCGACTGGCTAACAGACTCTGACAGAAACTTCCCCGTAGTCATCGACCCGACAATTACATGCTACATATTTACAACACCCGGCGATGCCACTTGTTCAGGTTTTTCTGAAGGCACGAATTGTTATTGTGGCTACGACTATTGCGGCGACGTCGTTGCCGCTACAGGTAACAATGTGAATCTCGGATGGATGTTCTTCAATGTCGGAGGAATTCCCGATGGATACATAATTAATTCGGTCAATTGGAACGCGTATTGTTATACTCGCAATTGGCCTTATTGGGAACTTCGCGCTATGAGCCAGAGGACTTTCGATTGTCCTTCCTATCGAAGCTCTTGCACCGGCGGGACAGTTATGCTTACGCAGAGTTGGGCTTCTACAGAGCCTACGGGTTGGAAGAGTTATAATCTTAACGCATCGGGAGTGACGGTTTTACAGTCGCGCATCGCCGATGGCTGGTTCGGCACCGGGCTGAGGGACACCGACGGATCGGATTCTTACTACATTGGGTTCTACGGCTTTGCAATGTCGCAGAGGCCTTATCTCGTAGTCGATTACACGGCCGTCAGTTGCGGCACAACCAACCACGGCGGCGACAATTTTGCTATTAGCTCGAACACCTCCCTCGGCGGAATTCATACGAACATCAATACCTTCCGTGTTAACTCGGGTGTTACTGTTACAGTCGCAGGAGTTTGTAATTCTCTGACTATCGAAGCAAATACTATCGAAATATACGGCACAATCGACGCCAACGGCGCGGGCGCGGGCGGCGGCGGCGGCGGTAGCGGCGGGAACTATTCGTTCGGCTACTCCGGCTCCAGTTCGCACATTGTTTCCGGCGCCGGCCAAGGCGGCCTCGCAGGCGGCCATACCGGCGGCGGACTTGCCGGCGGCACCGGCGGCTCCGGCGGTTGCCACCAGACACTCAAATGCGGCGGCTTCCTCTGTATCGGCAATAGAAACGGATACCTCAGCGGCGGCGGCGGCGGCGCGGGCGGCGGTGGTGGCTCATACGGCGGCACCGGCGGATACGGCGGATACTCCGCGGCAGGCTCGGGCTGGAGCGGTGCGATGGGCGATTGGGCTTCCGGCGGCGCGGGCGGCTCGACATACGGCAATACAACTGACTATAATGTCACATACGGCTCCGGAGGCGGCGGCGCAGGCGGCGGTGCAGGCGGATGGTTCAACGGAGGCTCGGGAGAGGGTGGCGGACGAGGCGGAGGCGCAGTCATACTGAAAGCTACCGGCAACCTCACGATGTCCGGCTCAATTTATGCTAATGGCACAAACGGAGGAAGAGCAGGAAACGGCGGAGGCTCATCCACAAGCGGAGCCTTCACCTGTAGCCCCGGAGGATACAACGGTTGTAGCATTTGTAGCGAAGACTGGCACGACGCTTCCGGCGGTGCGGGCGGCGGTGGCGGCGGTGGCTCCGGCGGGGGAATCTCCCTCATGGCCGGCGGCACCATGAATGTGACTGGAACGCTTCAGGCTCGCGGCGGCACGGGCGGAACGGCAGGAAGCCCGACTCCCTCTAACGGCTCCTGCTTCGACTTCCCGCGCGGCGGCGGCGGCGGCGGCGGCGGAAGAATCAAGATTATCCAGAACTCATGCGTTGCGAATACCATATCGCCCACTGTCAACAGGAGCGGCGGCTCCGGCGGTAGCGGCTATGTGACGGGTGCGACGGGAGGCATTGGAACATATAATGTGCTCAATATTCCGACTGTCACTATTGAAACCGACCCGCCCGGACTCGAGGTCGAGGTGGACGGCATCACATATCTCGCGCCCGTGACCCTCTGCTGGTTGCCCGGCTCGAGTCATACTATCGGTGCGCCATCGCCCCAAAGTGCCGGCCTCTATCGCTATATTTGGTCGTCATGGTCGGATGGCGGCGCGCGCGTTCACAACGTTACGGCTCCGTCATCGGGCACGAGAACATACACGGCATATTTCAACGAACAATATTTGCTCGTCTTCGAGGCGCAGACCATTGTCGGCTCGCCGATGACAAGCTCGAACTACGCGACGGTTACGCTCGACGGCTCTCCCCACAATATTTGGGACGGCAACCGCTATTCTGCATGGGTTAGCTCCGGGTCATCGCACTCATATAGCTATTCGGAGACATCGAGCGGCTCCGGCGCTTCGCATAGATGGTTCAGCGAAAGCCCGCCATCGGGCACGGCATCATCTCCGGACACCATACGCGGATATTACCGCGAGCAATGGTGGTTCGACATCGACGAGAACGGGCATTCCAGCCCATGCTCATTCAGAGAGGGCTGGTATGACCACGGCACTATTTCATACGGTTGCGTCAACGACTCGATTGTGATGGTCGGCTCGACTCGATATGTCTTCGACTATTGGGACAGAGATGCCACGGGGACTAACTCGAGCCGCTCCAATAATGTGACGATGGATGCGGCGAAAGTCGCGAGAGCTAACTGGCGAAGCGATTACATCGTTACCTTCCGCGCCCAAACGATGACAGCAGGGACTAATCTATCCTCTTCGAATTACGTCACATTGACGGTTGACGGAACATCGTATCAGCTCTGGGACGGCCACGAAGTGACCTTCTATTTCGCCACCGGAACGACACATTCTTATAGCTATTCGATGACCTCCAGCAGTTCGGGCATTGGGCACAGATGGTTCGCGCCTTCGCCGCCATCGGGGACGGTCAGCTCCGCGGCGACTATCACGGGGAACTATTACGAGCAATGGTGGTTCAATATCGACCCGGGCGGCCACTCATCGGCCTGCGCCGGAAGAATCGGCTGGCACAATCACGGCTCGACGGTCTCGGCCTGCGTGAACGACTCTATCATTGTCGCGGGCGACACGCGATACATTTTCGATGCGTGGACCGGCCACGCCACCGGTAGCAATGCCAGCGCGTCTGATCCCGTGACGATGGACGCGGCCAAAACGGCGGTGGCTACATGGCGGACGGAGTATCGCCTCTCGCTGGCCTATGACGGCACAGGCCCGGCAATTCCCGCGCAAACCGGAGCTGGATGGTATTCCGCCGGAACTAACGCGCCGATTACCACCGAGGACCCGATATTCGACGGACTTATGCGCCGTTATGACTTTGAAGATTGGACGGGCGGGAGCTTTGCCAACCCGCTCAACCCGGCTACGACCATCCTTATGGACGCGCCGCGGACAGCCACGGCCAATTACAGGCTCGCACAAGTAACCGTCACGGTGCAGACCGACGGCACAGCCGATTCCGTCATCGTCGATGGGGCGAGGGAAGTGTCGCCGCACACGGTAGTTTGGCTCACGGGAAGCTCGCACACCATCTCCACCGACAGCATCCAATACGGCCCGGCGGGAGTTCGCTATATATTCGCGGGCTGGGCGGACGGCGTCTCGTCGCGAACGCGAACTATCGCGCCGGTGACGGACTCGACATTCACGGCGATTTTCCACACGCAGTATTATCTTACCGTCGAGGACGGTGGGCACGGTTCGGTGACAGGTGAGGGCTGGTATTTCTCGGGCACAATCACGAGCTTCAGTAGCACGGAAATCGCCGATGAAACAGGCAGAGAGAGATGGGTGTTCGATCACTGGGAGGGCACGGGTGCAGGTTCATACACAGGCACCGACAACCCGGGCATTTGCACTATGCTCGAGCCGATTACGCAAACGGCAGTTTGGCTGAAGCAGTATAAGATAGCCATAGACGACGGCGGATACGGCACAGCAACACCGCCGCCCGGTTCATACTGGTTCTACGAGGACAGCATCCAGACGGCGCACATCACCAGCCCGGACACTGTAGCGAGGACATACTGCACCGGCTGGATAGGCACCGGCTCCGTTCCCGCGTCGGGCGCGGACACGACCGTCACATGGACTGTTGACGACTCCGGAACGGTTGAATGGCAATGGGAACCGCAACTCACGCTAATTGTGGAGAGCGAATATCCCGGCATCGTGCCCGAAGGGACGACATATTACGACCCCGGCACGGACATTACGGCGACCGCTCCCGAGGACACGGTTTATATCGCCCCCGGTCACCGCGCGATTCTTCTGGGATGGACTGCCACCGGTAGTGCGCCTTCAAGCGGCACAACGGGTGTTATCGACTTCGTCATCACCGAGAACACGACGATTACTTGGCAGTGGCGCACGGAATATCTTCTCACCATCAACAACCCCGGCGGCTATGGCTCCCCCGATCCGCCCGCCGGCGATTATTGGTGCGTCCGCGATACATCGATAATTGCTTGGGTGACATCGCCGGACGGAAGCTATTATTGTCTCGGCTATCACGGCACGGGGAGCGTTCCGCTTTACAGTCCATCGACTTACGCGTGGTTCACAATGACCATGCCTTCCACGCTTACGTGGGATTGGGAAGATTATGCGGGTGCTATGTCGCTGACGATTACTTCACCCACCGATTCCACCTCTCCCCCGCCGGGGACTTATTGGTATCGTCTCGGCTCGACAGTCACCTGCTCGACTCTCTCCGACACCGTGTTCTATCCGTTCCGCACGGATATGCGTTGGATACTCGAGGGATGGACCGGCACCGGAAGTTGTCCCGCAGAGGGCGACAGCGGGCTTGTCTCGTTCCCGTTGCACACATATTCTAACCTCCATTGGCATTGGCAACAACAGGTCAAGGTTGTGGTCGAGTCCGACGGCGGAATGGGCAGTCCCGTGCCGCCTCCCGGCGAGCATTGGTTCAACATCGGCGACACAGTAACGTTCAGCGTGACAAGCCCCGAAGGCGATTTCTGGTGCATCGGTTGGGATGGCACGGGGAGCATCGGTGATGGCATTCTCGACCATTTTACGGCGGTAATCGATAGCCCAAGCACGGTCACCTGGTTATGGTCGGACGACATTGCCCAGCTTATGGTTCACAGCGATTGGGGCGAACCGCATCCTCCAGTCGGTCTTACGAATTATCTCTCCGGCACAGCGGTGGAATGCACCGTCAACGCTCATGTGCCTCTCGATCCGGGAAGGAGAATGGCTAACACCGGTTGGACCGGCGTCGGAGTTGGAATTCCGCCCACCGGCTCGACTAACTATGTCGCTTGGAATATTGTCGGATACACCGAGCTGTTCTGGAATTTCAAGCCCGAGGTTTCCCTCAACGTTACAAGCGCTCACGGCGCGCCTTCTCCGCCGGTCGGCACCACATGGTTCGACAGCTCGGCTACTATCGAAGCCAGCGTCACCAGCCCCGTTGGCGATTGGTATTGCGTGGGCTGGGAGGGCACAGGCAGTGCACCCAGCGGATATGGCACAGAGTTCACGTTCGACCTCGACGATCCCTCCACAATCGACTGGATTTGGGAGCGCGATGTTGCTGGCGTATGCACTCTCATTGTCTATTCGCCTTATGGCACGCCATGGCCGTCCGGAATCCATGTAGTGCCGGTAGGGACTTTCATCCGTGCTACGGTGGAGGACTCGGTGTTAGTCGGCGGTCTCTGGCAACACTGCACAGGTTGGGCGGGCACAGGTAGCGTCCCGGCCACAGGCGGCACTAATATTTCGGAGTTCACAATCACGGAGAATTCTACACTCACGTGGATTTGGAACGGCGAACTTCGCTGGCCGCTCACAGTCGTATCCATGAGCGGCTTAGGCGATCCGGAGCCTTCTGTCGGCTTGCACTGGGTCCCCGACGACACGACTATCACATTCAACGTATCAAGCCCATCTGGCGGTCATATCTGCACAGGCTGGGAGGGCACAGGTAGCGTGCCGGATTTCGGATATGACACGACATTCACGGCCACGATAGGCATGGCTTCGAGGGTCACTTGGCAGTGGTCGGAGATGGGAGATGTCGTCACGCTCACCGTGACGAGCGATTTTGGCAACCCCGAGCCGCACAGAGGCGTCACGTATCACCCGATTGGCAGGCACATCACAGCCGTCGTGGAAGATACTATCCACGCGGGCGAGGGTATTATGCGTCTCTGCTCGGGCTGGCGCGGAACTGGTTCCGTCCCCACCGGCGGAGACGGCAATGTCGTGGAGTTCACCATCACGGCGAACTCCACGCTCGAATGGCGATGGGTGAATAATTACTTTATCGGACTCAGCTATATCGATTGCGGAACAGGCGTTCCCTATCAAGAGGGCCAGGGCTGGTATATTCAAGGCGAAACGGCAGACATTAGCACAGACTCGCTCGTCGTGGCCGATGATGTCTATTACATCTTCGATCATTGGGATGCCATCTTGAGTTTGCCAGATACGCACTTAGCGAGTTTCGATGTCGATTCCACATACCACATCAAAGCCGTCTATACGCCCGGCGCGAGAGCAACCATCAGGAAAGAGCCGCCACATACCGAGGGCTACATCGAGGTTGACGGACATCGCTTCTACGATGTCGAGGAGCTTTCGTTGTGGTGGGTGATCGGTTCACATCACAACGTCTCCGTTTCCACTCCGGACACTACGGCAACGGTTAGACACACGTTTAATCGCTGGATGGACGGCCCCCCAACTCCGGCCCGCTCCGTAGGGCCTGTTCTTGGCGACACGACGATTACAGCCTTCTATAACCGACAGTTCTTGGTGAGGATCGAGAAGAGTCCGGCGGAGAATGTCTATGGTAATATTGGCTTCACTACGCCACCGCCGGTTGGCTTTGAGGCAGAGCGCTGGGTCAACGATGGAGACAGCTTGGTATTCGCCGCGTCCGATACGGATTGGACGCCAACAGATACGGACAGATACATATTCCAAAGCTGGTCGGATGGCGGCCCGAGAATTCACGGTAAGAGGATTTTCGCCCCCGAGACTCTTCTGGCCATATATCAGGCACAGAGAAAATGGGTGCTTCGCAAAGACCCGCTTCAAAGCTACGGCTGGGTGACTATGGGCGATTCAACTTGCTATGGATGCAATGGCATGATTCGTTGGATGATCGATGGCTATCCCTTCTGGGCGGAGGTCAGCCCGATGGACATCACGACAGATAGCGACTCGGTGTATTATTTCCGAGAATGGTCCGATGGCGGGGCTATCGGCCACACCGTTGGTCCGATTGACTCATGGGGCTTGATTGTCGCACACTATGACCCCGTAGATGTCAATCTTGCCGTTTGTGTTGACACGAACTCGATAAACCTCGGGATTATGAATTTAGGTCAGATCGTGACCACAGATGCTTCGCAGGTAATCCGAGTGGAGAACTGCGGAGACATCGCCGCGACATGGGGGCTTTATATCTCCTATCCCGGAATCGCATGGTCTCCGGGGATTGGCCCGGCGTTCGACAAGTTCGTGCTTCGTGGCATTTTCAACGAGGAGATAACGACGGAGCCAACCACATTCGACCCAATTCATGATTACATCCGAAGCTCTCTGATTTGGTCGTCTCCCCACTATTTCGGTCCCGACGGATGGAACATTCCGGTGGACGATGTCCGCTCGCTATGGCTTCAGTTCCACGCACCTACCGGGTCGAGTATATTCTCCACTCACCGGCTTGTGCTGACAATTATGGCTAAAATACACATGCCGTAATAAAATAATCGGCGGGGAAGCTGTTTGAAGGCTTCCCCGCCAGAAAAGAGGAAATTAGGACTGTGGATGCAAACCCAAAGACGACAAGAATGTCGAGATGATTCTCGCGCAATTCAAATCCGCGAAAGAGCCGATGAAGGCCGGCGAAATCGCCGAGGCCTGCGGGCTGGACAAGAAGGAAGTCGATAAGGTCATTGCCCAGCTCAAAAAAGACGGGAAGATAGACTCGCCGAAGCGTTGTTTCTACGCGATTAAGAAATAGCGAAGTCTCGATTCACTCGTTACTTAGCCTCAAGCTCCTCGATGCGCCTTAGAAGGTCCTCGATGAGTTCCTGTTGCTCCTGTATCGCGTTCACGAGGATGGGCACGATTCTCGAGTAGTCAACCGCCCATAGCTCCGCATTTTCGTCGGCAGGCTTCGATACTACCTCGGGGAGAATCTCATACAAATCCTGGGCAATAAGGCCGACATCGGCAGTGCCGCGCCCGAGCATGACATTTCCGTGCGACATGTCCTCGGCGATATGCTTGTTATATCGCACCGGCTCCATCTCCATGACTTTCGCCAAACCCGCTGTGAACGGAGCAATTCCGCTTTTTAATCTCCTGTCGCTGGTGAGGAAAGTCCCGTTGGCGTAAGTCCCGCTCTGCGTCACGCGGAGTGCGGGTGTTGTCGTGTTGTATGTGCCCCAGTTAGTAGCGCAAGCGAAATGAAGCTCGCCGGTCGTCCATCCGCCGGGCATTATCGAGTAAATTAGATAGCCGGAGTGATTGTCGTTGACACCTCCGTAATATGTATCGCTGGCAATCTGCATGCTGTTCTGCTGGCCATGGTCAAGCGATATGCTGTTATTTGCCGGCCCGAGGCCGATGCCGCCATAGACGTGCATATATGCGTCCGGGTCGTGGTTCGTGGATGTGCTCGGCGTCGGGTTAATATTGATTCCTACGCCGCCCAATGACCCTATGCGCATACGCTCGTTGTCGTATATACTCTGGCCTCCGACGATGTTAATCGTGTAAAACCGCAAATCGCCCCCGCGAGCCGATGAGCCGGACACCCATGTGACGGGCGAGACTGATTTTATCGAAGCGGAAGTTACACCGCTGACAGATGTTCCATAACCCCCACGGAAATCGAGTGCGCCTATGCCTTGGCCGGCTTGTGTCGCGCTTGGTGAAGTCTGGGTGCCGCCCATGCGCTGAAGCACGAGCCTTCCGCCGTCCTGCCAACTGTAGTCATTGTATGTTCGGACATAGATAGCGGCGATTGTATTGCGGAGTTCGAGGTCGGCTTCTGGGTTGGAAAAATTGCCGATAGCGACCCTTCCGCCAGTGGTGAATCTCACGCGCTCGGTGTTGCTCGTCTTGAATACCAAGTCCTGCGCGTCCGTCGTCCCCACGAAGTTCGTGCCTGCTGTGGTGCCTGCGTTGCCTGTGAGTCCCCAGCCGGATGTGCCCAAAGGCGATGCCCATGTGCCGTCGCCGCGTAGAAACTGTAATGTAGTCCCCGCCGATGTCGGCAGGCTATATGCGCCGTTGATGTTCAACGAATTAACCCTCGCCGAGCCGTTGACGTGCAGGAGATAGGAAGGCGACGAGGTGCCTATGCCCACATTTCCGCTGGAGAGAATGCGCATGCGTTCGGTATTGTTCGTGCCAAAGCTGATATATCGGTTTTCGTAGTTCCACAGAAGAGCATCGCCGCTGACGTTGTTGAGGCCTACGATAAATCCGTCCGCGTTGCTCGTGCCGGTGGTCGATGATGTGTATCTCGTCATCGCAAGTGCGTCGTCGCCGTTGATGTGAAGCATGGAGAGGCTCGCCGGCGATGAAATTCCGATGCCCACATTCCCGCTGGGCGTAATCCTCATGCGCTCGCTGGAGAGGTTCGTCACGAATGTAATCGGTGCGCCGGTCTGCGTTTTGAGCGCCAGTCCGCCGCTACTATTGAGGTTCGACTGAATGCTGAATTCCCTGTCGGAATAGTTATAACTCACTATGCCCCAAAAACTTGTAGATTGGCCGACACGAAGGAAAGTATAAGCGCTACTTCCGGTGTTGGGGTTGAACAGCCGCAGAAGCTCCGCGCCGCCGGTGGAATTCTGCTCGATATGCAATCGTGCGCCGGGGCTTGTCGTCCCGATGCCGATATTCGTCCCGGCATTGAAAAGCGCGCTGGACGCCACCCAATTCGCGCCGTCATGGCGCAATGTCTGGCCGTTAGTGCCTCCGGGGAGATCGCCGCCGCCGCCGCTTCCGCCTACTACGCTGTCGGCTATTGCCGCGCGGAAGGCATAGGGCACCGACGACAGCGCTTGTCTCGGCGAAAGCACCTCGCCATCTACCTCGACGGCAATCCAATATTGCTCCGAAAAGTCGAGCGTCGAAGGAAACGCTGTCACTGTGCCAAGACGGACATCGAACAGCCCCTTAGCGACATCGACTGCGGGGTGCGTCTCTGTCCAAAGCGCGGAACCGCCGGATACAGCATCGAAAATAGTGAACTTAATCTGGCGGGTGCCGTCTATGGCCACGCCGCCGGCATCGGTGAGCTTCCCTTGGTAGTTAATCGTGGAGGGAATCTCCGCGAAGACTGCGAAAGCAAGAATAAGGCAAATTCCCAGTATAATTCTTTTCATGGCTCTCCTCATAAATTTGAGCGAAGTCTTTTCTTTCTTAAAAAATAGAGATTATTCGTGTGAATTCAAAGCATTTTTCAGGGAAAAGAGAAATAGCGCGAGCGGGCCGACCCAAACAACTGCAGTGAAACGGCTGAACAATTAACTTTTGGGTGGTAAAGGGACATGGTAACCACCCTGATCTATAATATATGGAGTAATCTCGTCTAATAACACAGGAAAAAATTCTTTTTTCGGAGATGGAGGCGACATCTCGCCCGAACAGCTCTGCCAAACC
>DSAF01000045.1 GCA_011388305.1 Candidatus Zixiibacteriota bacterium
GAAAAACATGGATGGTTTCAAGACTGATGAGTCGTGCAAAGCGTTCCTTCAACTCTGGCTCGATGCTCAAATTATGAAAGAAAGTAAGTGAAAATAATGTCAACTAAACTCACTCACATAGACTCAATTATTGCAACGCTACCTAGTATTTAAATCCAGCCGATGTCGCGATACCACCGGACAGTTTCGGCGATTCCCCTATGTAAATCAAACTCCGGTTCAAAGCCCATTCTCTCGCAGATCGCCGAGCCATCGCACACCCAATTTCCGGAAATCTCTCGCGCTTTTTCCATTGTCAACAGCGGGATGTCGCCCGTGGCCATGGACAATCCGCGCGCAATCATCGCCGCGGGATAGAATGCCGCTTTCGGGAGTTGTATCGTGAGTGTCCGCCTGTCCATTTCCTCGGCTATTATGTCGGCCAGCTCGCGCCATGTATGCACCTCGCCGTCGTTCACAAAAAATAGCGAGAAGCACTCGGAGTATTCAATCGCAGTGACTATCGCTCGCGCCAAATCTTTGACATAGACAATGGAAAACTGCCTGCCCGAATCGCCGGGGAAAACTTTGAAACCTTTCGAGACCATCTTGAAATAGGTGAGCACCGAGACATCGCGGGGGCCATAGACCACCGGCGGTCGGATGATGGCAACCGGAAAAAGCTCGGAGAAGTCTTTGAGGGCGCGTTCGGCCTCGAGCTTGCTGTGGCCATAGCTCGTAATCGGGGCGGGTTCGGTGCTTTCGCAAACTCCGTCACAATCTCTGCCGGGGCGGCCTGCGGCCTGACTCGAGACGAATACGAACTTGCGAAGATTCTTCGCATATTTAGCGCAAAGTTCGGCCAAATCTACTGTTGCGGTGAGATTGACACGATAGAAATCTTCTTTGCGTTTGGCGCGGATGACGCCTGCGTTGTGAATCACGGCATCGATGTTCGGGAGGATTTTTTCGAGAGGGGAGAGGCGCTCCATCGGCGCGATTATCGTCTCGACCTCGTTGGGAAGCCATTTGAGGCTCGATGTCTCGCGGATGGCGACCAGCGGCTCGTGTCCATTCGAAATAAGCCTGTCAACAATGTGCGAGCCGATGAAACCCGTGCCGCCTGTGACCAATACTCTCATGCTATCCCCTAAGTTTGTATTCGTAAATTCGATATGTCTTGTATCGTTTTGCGCCGAGCTTGGCCGCTGTGTTGTTCATCGCATGGTTGTCTTCATCGACCCACGAAAGCTCCGCACTGGTGAATCCCTTTGTGACGCCGGTTTTGTATGTTTTATAATAAAAAGCGAGGGCAATTCCGCGATTGCGGAAGCCCTCTATGACGCCCATGGTTATGACTCGTGCGCGGGTGATATTCTTCTTCGCTTTGAGAATTTTGAAAAGGCCGATGGGGAAGAGCCTTCCGCGGGCGGGCTTGAGGGCGACATTGAAATCCGGAACGGTAATCGAGAGGCCTATCGGCTCGCCATCGACTTCCGCGAAGAAGACCAAATCCGGATCGACGATGAGTTTTAAGTCTTTGCCGAGCTGTTGGAATTCGGCTGGGGTCATGGGCGTGTAAATGCTGTTGACCTGTTCGAATTCATTGTATATGATTCGTGCACGAGCGACTTCGTTATCCCAATCTTTCATGTTGAGGTTGCGGATTGTGAATCTGCCGCGCGCCTCGACTCGCGGGATAATTTTTTCGAGGCGCTCGGGGATGTCGGGATCATCTAAGAGCCACGCGTATAGGTCTTTCCACTTTTTGTGGCCGTAGCGTTCGACGAGGTCGGCATAGTGTGGTGGATTGTATGCCATCATCAGAACCGGAGGCGAACCGAAGCCATCCACCAGAAGGCCGGCCACATCGTTCGCAGATGGGCTTAAAGGCCCGATGATGCGCGTTGCGCCTTGTTTCTCCGCCCACTCGACGGCCGAATCGAACAGCGCGT
The DNA here is from genome assembly GCA_011388305.1 of Candidatus Zixiibacteriota bacterium. Classification (GTDB taxonomy): domain Bacteria; phylum UBP14; class UBA6098; order UBA6098; family UBA6098; genus UBA6098. The sequence continues at coordinate 1,935 of DSAF01000045.1, forward strand.
TGGACATCGCGCGGTCATTCTCGCACTCGAACCATCCCCAATAGGCGACCTTCTCGCCGTGGTATTCTTCGAAATTGCGGTCGAGAATGGCGGCAATTCGCCCTACCGCGTTTCTTCCCTTGCGAGCGACGAAAAGCTCAGCCTCGGCGTGCTCGAAAAACGGATTCTTCTTGCGGTCGAGCTTGTTGAAGTCGTCTTTGCGGAGCGGCGCGACCCAGTTCTCATCGTATTTGTAGATATGATATGGCGCGCGGACGAAATCGCCCAAATCATTTTCATTCATCACCGGACGAATAGTAATCATTTCAGCCTCGCAACGAGGAAATTTTTACTGTAATTTAATCCCTGATTAGGGAATAGTCAATAGTATCGAGAGAATTTTGAGAAATCTTTTCCCGCGAGCGAGCGAATCCGCACTGGCACGGGGGTTGCGGGAGCAACCCGCGCGCCAGTGCTATGCTATCATCAAAGTATCGTCCGCATCACTTCGCTTGCCGCCCTCTCGATGACTCCGCCCTTGCCCAACGATGCCCTTACGGCTGATAAGTCTCCGCGCATTCGGGAGTTTGCTATTTCGTCGGCGAGTAGGGGATAGACAGCGTTTGCGAGGTTCTCGGGAGTGGCATTGTTCTGGAGAAGTTCCGGCGCTATCTCGCGTCCCGCGACGAGGTTGGTCAGGCCGACGAATTTCGTGCGGATGACATTACGATAGACCATCCCCGAGATGCAGTTCGTTTTGTATGTGATGACGTGGGGCAGACTTGCGCAGGTGCATTGGAGCGTCGCGCTTCCCGAGCAACTGATTGCCGCGTCGGCGGAGAACATCGCAGTGGGGATGATGTCGTCGGCGATAATGATGTCCCTGCGAGCGGTGGCCGGAGCGTAAATTTCAATTGGAACGTTTGTCGAACGGGCGACGACTGATTTCAGGCCGGGGATTTTCTCGGCGAGAATTTCGTGCGCCTTAACCATTGGCGTTAGTAGTCGCGAGACTTCCTGCGTGCGGCTTCCGGGCAAAAGGAGCAGGAACTTGCCATCGATACCCAGCTTCATTCGGAACTCCAATGGCTCGACATCCGGCGCGACCGAATCAACGAACGGATGGCCGACGAAGCTCACCGGCACGGAGGCTTCGCGGTATATCGCCTCCTCGAAGGGCAGTATCACGAGCATCTTGGCGACGCTTCGCTTGATTTTCTTAATTCTCTCGAACTTCCACGCCCAAATCTGCGGCGAGACGAAATAAACCACGGGTATCCCATGGCGGGCGATGCGTTCGGCAAGGCGGATATTGAACCCCGGATAGTCCACGAGAATCGCGCCGCGTGGTTTTCTGCGAAGGGCTTCATTTTCGAGCAATTTTAGCCTGCCGAGCATGGCCGGAAGGTGTCGAATCACCTCGGCGAAACCCATAATCGCAAGCTCGCGAACATCGCATAGCGTCTCGACGCCGGCGGTGCGCATCTTCTGGCCGCCGAATCCCCAGAAGTCGATATCCGGCATCTTGGTGCGGATTTTCTCGACGAGCGGCCCCGCGAGATTGTCGCCGGAAGGTTCGCCTGCCACTATGAGGACATTCTCGTTCAACGGCCCTCTATTTGGGCGACGATTCTGTCGGCCAGGCGAAGTGCTTCGAGGCCGCGCTTGCCCGATACGAGCGGCTCCACTTCGGTGTTTATACAGTCGATGAAGTGTTCAAGCTCGATTTGAAGGGCGTTCCCCTGAGGGACTTCCTCGAACCATCGCGCGATTATCTCGCCGCCGGGAAGCTCGAACCTCTCGGCGGACTCCGGCGGGGTTAAGCCTTTGCCCTCCAGAGTCGCGACCTCGACTTTGCCGCCGAAATCCACGCCGATGTATGCCCCCTGCTGGAAAAAGCGCATCTTGCGCATATTCGATAGGGATACTCTGCTCGCAGTTATGTTCGCGACACATCCTCCGGTGAACTCGAGGCGGACATTGGCGATGTCCGGCGAATCCGTCAAGACCGAGCTTCCCGAAGCCGACAGCCCGACTACCTCCTCGTCGAGAACCGCCAGAAGTAGCTCCAAGTCGTGAATAAGAAGGTCGTGAACGACCGAGACATCCGCGCCTCTTCCGCGATAGATTGTCAGCCTGTGCCCCTCCACGAATGATGGTTTTTCAAGAAGCCTCTGCGCCGTCCCGAAGGCGGGATTGAAGTGCTCGACATGCCCCACCATGAGGACTTTTCCGGCAGTTTCCGCCCTCGAAACCATCAAGCCGCCGTCTTCGGAGGATTCGGCGATGGGCTTCTCCACGAGCACATGGCAATCTGCGTCGAACGCACGCAGGGCAATGTCCTTGTGTGTTGCCGTTGTCGAAGCAATAACCACGGCTTCGCAGGCATCGAGAAGCTCGTCCATATCCTTGATTACTCGACAACCGAACTCATCGCCGACGGCATTCGCCTTCTCAGAATCTATATCGTAAACCCCGACGAGATCAGCGATATCGAGAGTCGAGAGTATCTTGCTGTGAAATCTTCCGAGATGCCCCGTGCCGATTACTCCGATTTTCGTTTTCTTCATGATTACTCCATTTCGTTAATAATTGCCGCCTCCAGCACATCGAGGAGCATGTCCATCTCGACGGGGCTGATTTTGCCGTCCTGTAGAACAAGCCTCAGTCTTGCGGAGAAAAGACTCATGCCCTCGTTGCTTACCCTATGTTGAAGGGCGGCCATCTCGAGCCTGTCGAACACCGCGCGAAACCTGCCTGTATCGAGTGTCTCGCGCCCTTCGGGCAGATGTTTGGCAAGAGAACTCCGTATTCTCGAGACCAAAGGGAATAAAGATTCTGTGTCCTCTGGAATTTGCTCGGTTCGATACAGTGTGGGTTGGCTCGGGTCTTGTGGTTGTGGGGGCTTCGTGCCAGCTCCGGTTTGTCTGGTGTTTGCGGAATAGAAATAATGCGCCAGCACAATCATCAAAACAAAAAGGGACATTATCAAAATGAATAATGTCCCCATTCTTCCTCTGCCGAAAAGCGGCATGTATTATCGCTCCTGCCCCGATGGCGGCGGCGTTTTGTGCCGCGACTGCGAGCGGTCAACGACGGATGGCTTGGGCGGCTTGCTCGAGCGCCTCGTGCCCTCGGCCTTAGAGCCGGGGGTAAGATGTTCCTTCGTCTGCTCATCGCGGGCGTGAGTCTTATCTTCGTGGTCTCTTGGGACGTCTTTGGAGTCCGCGTCTTCTTCCTTGGCCTTTTCTTCTTCTTTGGATTTGGACTTGGCGGCCTCTTTACGCGCCTTTTTGGCGGCGGACTTCTTCATGCGCCTGTCTTCGCCCTCACCGACTATCTCGAGTATGGCCATTTCAGCGCCATCGCCGAGACGTGTGCCGAGTTTGATAATACGAAGATATCCGCCCTTGCGGTCTGATAGCTCCGGGGCGATGTCGTTGATGAGGTGGTGGGCAACCTGCCTGTCGTTCAGTATCTCGATAACAGCTCTTTTGTCGGCAAGTTCGCCGGCAATGGCTCTCGTGATGAGCTTCTCGGCGAAAGGCTTGGTCTCTTTGGCTTTGGCCAAAGTAGTCCTAATAGAGCCGTGGCGGAACAGATTTGTTGCCATATTGCGCATCATCGCGTGTCTGTGCGTCGAGTTTCGGTTGAGTTTTCTGCCTTTAACATTATGCCGCATGGCTATCCTTCTTTCTTATCCATAAATTTGCTGAGATCCATGCCGAACGAGAGGCCGAACTTGGCGAGGACTTCGTTAATCTCCGCGAGGGATTTCCTGCCAAAGTTGCGATATTGTAGCATCTCAGGCTCAGTCTTCTGGACGAGCTCCTCGAGATTCTTAATCTTCGCGGCTCTGAGGCAATTCGACGAGCGGACGGAAAGTTCCAGCTCCTCCACGGGCATCTTCAGAAGCTCGCGGATTTTAAGCATCTCCTCGTCCACCTGTTCATCCTCGATTCTATCGAGGTCTGTTTCGGGGGAGAGGAAGTGGTCGAAGTGGTCGATGAGAAGTTTCGCGCTCATCGCAAGTGCTTCTTCCGGCAGAATGCTCCCGTCGGTGGTGATGTCAAAGATGAGCCTATCGAAGTCTGTTTTCTGGCCTACGCGCGCCGGCTCGACGTGATACTCGACTTTGAGAACCGGCGTGAATATACTGTCGATTGGAATAGTCCCGACGGGGACATCATCTTTTTTGTTCTCCTCTGCGGTGCGATATCCTTTGCCGAAGCCCATATCGAGATGCGCGATGAACTTTGTCTTTTCTGTCAGCGTCGCAATATGATGATTTTTGTTAAGAATCTCGATTGCTGGGTCGCAGATAATGTCTTTGGCGGTAATTTCGCCCTCTTTATCTACATCGATTTTCAGCGGCTTGGGATAGTCGCTGTTCACTTTGAACCTCACGCCCTTGAGATTGATAATAATCTCGGTCAAGTCCTCCAGCACGCCGGGGATTGTAGAGAACTCGTGCTGAACGCCTTCGATTCTAACGGCGGTAATCGCCGCGCCTTGCATAGAATTGAGAACCACGCGACGAAGCGCGTTGCCAATCGTCACGCCGTAGCCCTGCTCCAGCGGCTCGAAGAAGAACCGTCCAAAGTTCTGTGTGGCCGTGGATGGTTCGAGGACAACTTCCTTCGGCATTTGCATGCTTTTCCACTTCATTTCGAGGTCCTCCTGTTAATTATCTCGAATAGTATTCGACGACGAGCTGTTCTTGCGCCTCGACGGGGATTTCCTCCCTCGTGGGGATGGAGAGCAACTTGCCTTGCAATTTCGGTTTTTCCAGCTGAAGCCACGGAACAACGTCTTCGCCGATATTTCTCAAAGAATCGTGAACGATTTCAAGATCTTTGCTATTGTCGCGAACGTTAATTACTTGCCCGGGAGATACTTGGAACGACGGTATGTTGACAATCTGTCCATCGACATTGAAGTGGCGGTGCAGGACGAGTTGTCTTGCGGCCTTCCTCGACGGCGCGAACCCGAGCCTGAACACGACGTTATCGAGACGAGTTTCGAGAAGTTGGAGGAGATTCGTTCCGGTCATTCCTTTCATGCGCGTGGCGCGCTGGAAATACCTGCGGAACTGTTTCTCGAGAATGCCGTATATTCTACGCATCTTCTGCTTCTCGCGAAGTCGAATGGCGTAGTCCGAGGGCTTTCTCATTCTCCGGCCTTGCTTATAGCTTCCGGGTGGGTTGGTTCCTCTGCGCGAAATGGCGCAGGCTTCAGTGGAGCAACGCTCGCCCTTGAGAAATAATTTTTGGCCTTCTCTTCGGCACAATCTGCATGACGGTCCTATATATCTTGCCATCTTTCGAGCCTCCTATACTCGACGGCGTTTTTTGCCGCGGCAACCCCCGAAAGGCACAGGGGAGATGTCTTTGACTCTTGTCACTTTCAATCCGGTAGCGCCGATAGCCCTAACTGCGGCCTCTTTGCCGCTTCCGGGGCCTTTTGTCCACGCCTCGACATTACGAAGTCCCATTTCCATTGCCTTCTCGGCGGCCTCTTTGGCGGCCAGCTGGGCGGCGTATGGTGTCGATTTTTTGCTTCCGGTGAATCCGATGCAACCGCCGGAACTCCATGTGATGGTGTTTCCGTTGGTGTCGGAGAAAGTAATAATAGTATTGTTAAAACTGGCAGTGACGTGAACTACACCGTTCTCGCCGACAACCTTCTTAACCTTGCGCGGCTGGCGCTTCTTCTTTTTCGCCACTATAGCCTCCTAATTATCGATGAGCACATAGCTTTGTCCACATTAGCCTTTCTTGCCTGTTGCTTTCTTGCCCAAACCGACAGTTCTCTTCGGGCCTTTGCGAGTGCGTGCATTCGTTCGAGTCCTCTGTCCATTGACGGGCAATCCGACTTTGTGGCGGAATCCTCTATACGAGCCAATCTCGATGAGCCTTTTTATATCGCCCGCACGCTTGGCACGAAGTTCGCCCTCGATTTCATAGTTGGCGTCAATCTCTTGTCTAAGACGCGAGACATCGCCTTCGGAAAGCTCGTGAACCCTTCTCGCGGGGTCGATTTGCGTCACTTCGAGTATCTTTTTGCTCGATGTGTATCCTATTCCGAAGATGTAGGTCAGCGCTACATCGATTCGCTTATTCTTCGGCAGGTCAATTCCAGCAATTCTTGCCATATACCTCTCCTATCCCTGACGTTGCTTATGTCGGGGGTTTTTGCAAATGACGCGGACGCGGCCTTTGCGGCGCACTATGCGACATTTATCGCAAATTTTCTTAACAGATGCTCTGACTTTCATTATATATCCTCCTGATATAAACTGACAAATTTCGGGCGTTGCTACTTATAGCGATAAACGATGCGCCCTTTCTCCAAATCATATGGTGTCAATTCGATGGTCACTCTGTCTCCCGGCAGGATTCTGATGTAAAATCTCCTCATCTTGCCGGATAAATGTGCCAAAATTTTATGCCCGTTCTCAAGCTCCACTAAAAATGTGGAATTTGGAAGAGCTTCCAAAACAACGCCTTCAATCTGTAATGCTCCGTCTTTAGTCATCTAAATCACTATCACCTCAATCGAGGTCGAAACCTTCCCTTTCGTTTTCTCTCAATGTTAATATTCTCGGGCCGTCTTCGGTGACGGCGACAGTATGCTCGAAATGCGCTGAAATCGAGCTGTCACGAGTGACGATAGTCCATTCATCGTCAAGCTCCTCGACATGCCAATCGCCCATTGTAATCATCGGCTCAATTGCGATAGTCATGCCGGGCATAATCTTGGGTGAATAGCCCTTACTAACGAAATTTGGAACCTGCGGATCTTCGTGTAAATTTCTGCCGATGCCGTGACCTACCAAATCGCGCACGACACCAAAACCCGCTGACTCGGCCGTGAGCTGAACCGCCCTGCCGATGTCCTTGATTCTGCTTCCGGCGACTGCCTGCTCGATTCCATTATGGAGAGCCAGAAGCGTGACATCGAGAAGGCGTTTTGTGCCTTCGGGAGCTTCTCCCACAATCATCGAAGCCGCGGCGTCTCCGCAGAAGCCATCCAGCCGGACACCCACATCGAAGCTCACGAGATCTCCGTCTTCGAGGCGTCTCTCGCCGGGGATGCCATGGACGATCTCCTCGTTAATCGAGATGCAGACGATTCCCGGAAAGCCTCTCTTTGTGCCAGAAGCCCGATAGCCCAAAAAAGCGCTTTCCGCGCCGAAAGAGCGAATTGTTTCGCCGGCAATCTCGTTAAGCTCGGATGTTGCTATCCCAACTTTCGCGTTTTTGCAAAGAGCATGTATTGTCTCGGCGACGACCATCCCTGAACGGCGCATGGCCTCCAACTCTGCTGAAGACTTAAGCACAATCATGTTCCCGTTCCGCCGCCTCGATAATGTCAATCATCTTCCCGAGACCATCCTCGACAGGTCCACCGGTGTATATCTCGTGAAACTGCGGCCTCTCTGAGTAAAACTCGACGATAGGGCGCGTTTTCTCGTCATAGACTTCGAGCCGGTGCCAGAGCGTTTCCGCGCGGTCGTCGCCTCTACGGACGAGCTTTCCGCCGCAGGTGTCGCACAGGAGTTCGGGCGATATATCTTCGTTTTTCAAATTGTATATTCTCCCGCAAGCCTCGCAATGTGCGCGGTTAAGCGCCCGCTGGACAATTTTGTTATACGGCGTCCAGATATTGAAGATGTAATCCAGGCCCAATCCCATCGAGTCAAGAAGGCCGTCGAGCATTTTCGCCTGAACGAGCGTTCTCGGGAATCCGTCGAGCATGAAGCCGTTCTTCGTGTCCTCTTCAGATAGTCGCCGCTTAATAATTTCAATCATCATGTTGTCTGGTATCAACTCGCCACGGTCGAGGTGATATCTGACTTTCTCTGCACCCGGGGCGTCTTTCGCAACACAGCGTCGAAGCATTGTTCCGGTGGATATATGTGGCACTCCGAGCCGGCCTTCGAGGTGCTTTGCGTATGTGCCTTTGCCGGCTCCCGGAGGACCAATGAACAGTATTCGATATGTCCTCCGCGCTGTCACTACCTTCTGCCGCGAATCTTGCCCTTCTTCATAAAGCCGTCATAATGGCGCATGAGGAGGTGGCTCTCGATTTGTTGCAGAGTGTCGATAATGACGCCTACTAAAATGAGCAAAGTCGTTCCGCCGAGTGCGTGTGCAATACCGGGATTGCCGACGGCAACTTTGGTCATGAAGAAAACCGGAATAATGGCGATGAGTGCTAATCCCACAGCACCGGGCAATGTTATTCTCGTAAGAATCCTATCGATGTATTCCGATGTCTGTTTGCCCGGCCTTCTTCCCGGAATAAATCCACCGTATTTCTTCATGTTGTCGGCGACATCTGTCGGGTTGAATTGCACTGCAGTATAGAAATAGGCGAAGAAAATAATAATGACGCCAAAGACTATGTTATAAGGGAGCGATCCCCCCGCAAATGCGCTGTTAAGAATATTTTTGAATCCACCCTCCGGCAAAAACCCGATAATTACTGTCGGGATGAACATGACGGAGCTCGCGAAAATAATTGGGATGACGCCGGCGGCGTTTATTCTCAATGGAAGATGTGTCGAGCTTCCACCATAGACCTTCCTGCCAACGACCTTACGGGCATATTGCACTGGAATCTGCCTCGTTCCCTGAGAAAGCAGAATCGCCGCGGCAATGAATAAAAGCGTCCCCACAATTATCACAACTGCGGAGGTGGGTTCTCTTCCACCCGCAGTAAGAAGCACTACTTCTTGCTTGATATATATAGGCAACCTCGAAACGATTCCAACTAAAATCAATATGCTCATTCCGTTGCCGATGCCCTTTTCGGTCATCAGTTCGCCTATCCACATTATAACTGCGGCGCCAGTAGTAAGGCTCAAGACGCCCATCAGCATGAATCTCCATCCGGCGAAAGGCGTGGCGATAAAAGCGCCGCCTTGATTGCTTAGGCTCTGGAGGTAAGAAACCATGCCCAAAGACTGTGCGCCGGCGATGAAGAGCGTGCCGTATCTTGTATATTGGGTAAGCTTCCTTCGCCCCTCTTCGCCTTCTTTCTGGAGCTTTTGGAAATACGGAATAACCGCCCCCAAAAGTTGCAGGATAATCGATGCGGTAATATAGGGCATGATGCCGGTCGCGAATATGGTAGCTCGGCTAAGCGCGCCGCCGACGAACATATCATACAATCCCAGTAGATTATCCGCGCCGGCTGTTTGAGCTGTGCCCCATAGGGCTTGGACATTGATTCCCGGCAATGGGATATATCCGCCAAGCCTATAGAGAATGACCATTCCGACCGAGAAGAAGACCTTTCTTCTGAGATCGGGAATCTTGAAGATATTCGCTATCGAATCGAGGACTCTTCTCATCTGAACTTGACCTTCCCGCCTAATTTCTCGACCTTTTCAATTGCCGATGGTGTTGCGGCGTCGATAGTTATAGTCAGGGACATTCTAAGCTCGCCGTCTCCGAGGAGTTTCACGGGCTTTTTGCCGGAGATGATGCCTTTTTCTCTGAGCATAGCTAAGTCTATCTCCTGGCCATCCTCGAAGCGGTTCAAATCCTTAACATTGAGGATTTGGTATATCAGCCGATGCGGAGGCTTGAAGCCTTTCTTTGGGACGCGCCTGACGAGCGGCATCTGTCCGCCCTCGAACCAGAGTCGCTTTTTTGCGCCGCTCCGGGAGAGCTGTCCCTTGTGTCCGCGTCCAGATGTCTTGCCTCGTCCGGAGGACTCGCCTCTACCGACTCTCTTGCGATTTTTCTTAGCGCCCTTGGGCGGGCTTAATTCACCTAATCTCATTTTATCCTCCGGGGACAATATCGACTTTGACAAGATGTCTTACTTTGTTGACCATGCCCAGTATTTGACCGGTAGCGTTGTGTTCGACGGTCTGGTGCAATTTCCGAAGGCCGAGGCCGCGGACCGTGTCCTTCTGGTCAGCCTTGTATCCTATCGGGCTTTTAACCAAAGTAATTCTTATTCTATCCATAATAAGCCTCGCTGTTATCTCTTCAGTTTCTCAGGCGTGATTGTTCGGCGTTTTGCCACCATCTCGATTGTCTCCTGTTCGAGGAGACCCTGCATGGTCGCTTTCGCGATGTTGATCGCGTTTTTAGAGCCGAGCGATTTTGTCAGGACATCCTGCACGCCGAGGACTTCGAGTATGGCACGAACAGCGCCGCCTGCGATAACGCCGGTTCCGGGCGATGCGGGCTTAAGAAGAACGCTCGCCGCGCCAAACCTTCCGACTATCTCGTGCGATATGGTTCTTCCGCCGACAAGCGGAATCTGCACCATCTCTTTGCGTGCTTCTTCGGTGGCCTTGCGTATTGCATTAGCGACCTCATTGGCTTTGCCGAGGCCGATGCCCACGCTTCCGGCCTTGTCTCCGACGGCAACCAGGGCGTTGAAGCTGATGTTCTTGCCGCCTTTAACCGTCTTCGCGACGCGGTTAATCGCGATGACTCGCTCTTCGTAAATGTCCTCGAAAGCCGCTTTCGTGTCTCTCGATGAACTATAATTCTGTTTCGCCATAATGCTCCCGAATTCTAATAATTAAAACTCCAGACCGCCCTCTCGGGCGCCTTCGGCGAGGGCTTTGACTCTGCCGTGATACAAGAGGCCGTGCCGGTCAAATACGATCTTCACAACGCCCTTCTCTTTGGCGACTTCGGCCATCCTTTTGCCTACGAGATTCGCGACTTGAGTTTTATTTTTTCCTTTTAGCTCGTCTTTGAATACAGGGTCGAGCGAAGAGGTCGCGGCTATGGAAACGCCTGCGTCGTCGTCAACGAGTTGGGCGTAAATGTGCCTATCGCTACGGCTGACGACCATTCGCGGCCTCTCTGAAGTCCCGTAAATTTTCTTGCGGATATGTGCAATCCGCTTTGCGTGTCTAATTGCCTTATTTCTCATCGTAAACCTCTAATCGCTATTATCCAGCGGCTTTGCCGGCCTTGATTTGAATTCTTTCGCCAGCGTATCTAATGCCCTTGCTCTTGTAAACATCGGGCTTGCGGAAACTGCGAATCTTAGCCGCTACTTGCCCTACCATTTGTTTATCGATTCCGGAAACTTTGATGAAGCCGGTTAAAAGCTGGTTAGGCGTTCCATCCGCGGTAAGCTTGCGCTTGGGCATCTCCGATGCGATTGTGATTCCCTCGGGCGGTGTGAAATATATGCTGTGGCTATGTCCCAGCGAGAGCATAATGGAGTTTCCCATCTGCTCTACTTTGTATCCCACGCCTATTATCTCAAGGTTAATCTCGAATCCGTCGCTAACGCCGACTACCATGCCGTCTAACAAAGAGCGGGCGAGGCCGTGTTGCTGTCTCGACGTGATAGATTCGTCTTTACGATCGACGATTATTTCTCCCTCGGCTATCTGGATTTCAAGTCTATCGGAGATGTCTCTCTCCAGAGTGCCCTTCGGGCCGGAGACTTTCACATGATTGCCGTCAAGCTCCACCTTCACCGAGGGTGGAATTGGTATCGGTTTTTTTCCTACACGACTCATTTTAACCCCTTACCATATATAACAGAGCACTTCGCCGCCGACACCGAGCATTTTCGCCTGCCGGTCGGTGAGGACTCCTTTGGAAGTCGAAAGAATCGCCACGCCGAGGCCGTTTCTAACGCGCGGAAGCTTTTCGAGGCGGGCATAAACCCGCTTCCCGGGCTTGCTGACGCGCTTGATGCCTTTGACCACAGGCTTGCCCTCGTTGTATCGAAGGTAAACACGCAGTTCCGGTCGCGGTCCCTCAGTCGGGAGAATCTTGTATCCGCGGATAAACTTCTCCTCCGTGAGGATTCGGGCTATGTTGTGCCTCATTTTGCTTGAAGGCATGTCCACGGTCTTTTTGCCGGCGATGATGCCGTTGCGGACGCGTGTCAACATATCGGAGATGGGATCGGTCATCATAATATCATTCCTCCCTTTTCTACCAACTCGCCTTCCTCACTCCGGGGATATCCCCCTTAAGAGCGAGTTCTCTGAAGCAAATTCTGCACAGTCCGAAATCTCTCATGTATCCTCTCGGTCTTCCGCAACGCTGGCAACGGTTGACAGCGCGGGCACTGAATTTGGGCTTTCTTTTCGCTTTGGCGATAAGGCCTTTTCTCGCCATGAAATCACCTCGTTTATTTGTTTTTGAACGGGAAACCGAACGCCGTAAGAAGCTCGAAGGCCTCCTCGTCGGTTTTCGCCGTTGTGACAATCGTAATGTTCATTCCCCGAACCTGATCAATCGAATCATAGTTGATTTCGGGGAAGATGATTTGTTCTTCGATTCCCAGAGTATAATTCCCTCTGCCGTCGAAAGCGTTGGGATTCATTCCGCGGAAGTCGCGAATTCTGGGGATGGAAATGTTAATGAGCCTGTCCAGAAAATCGAACATTCTCTCACCGCGAAGGGTCGATGCTGTTCCAATGGGCATCCCTTTGCGGAGAGCAAAGTTCGACACGCTCTTTTTTGCTTTGCAAATCTTTGGCTTTTGGGCTGTAATGAGCGCAAGCTCTTGAGTGGCTCCATCGAGAAGTTTGGCGTTCCGGGCGGACTGGCCAACTCCTATGTTCACTACAATCTTCTTGAGCTTTGGAACTTCGTTGATGTTGGCGTATTGGAATTTTTCCATCATCTTCGAAATTATTTCGCTTTTGTATAAATCTTTATATCTTGACGCCATTTCGCACTCCTATGCGTCGATCATTTCGCGGCATTTCTTACAGAATCTCACTTTGCTACCGTCATCGGTGAAGTGCATTCCGATTCGCGTTGTCCCGCCGCATTTGGGGCAAATCAGCATGACATTGGACACGTTGACGGGGGCTTCGCGCTCTTGAATCCCGCCTTGCTGTGTCTGCGATGAAGGTCTCGTGTGCCTCAATATGAAGTTCACGCCCTCGACCACGACTCTGCGTGAGCGGGGATAGACTTTGAGCACCTTGCCCTTTTTGCCGCGTGAGTTGCCCGCGATAACTTTGACAATGTCGTTCTTCTTAACTCTAATCGGTGGCAGTTGGTTTTTTCTCATACTTCCACTCCACTAAATTACTTCGGGGGCAAGCGAGATAATTCTCATGAAATTAAGCTCGCGAAGTTCTCTCGCCACCGGCCCGAAAACTCTCGTTCCGCGCGGCTCGCCCTGATCATTGACTAATACGGCGGCGTTGTCGTCGAAACGTATGTAGCTACCGTCTTGGCGCCTCACCGCTTGTTTCGTTCTGACTACCACGGCTTTGGCAACTTCGCCCTTCTTGACCGCGGCGCCGGGAATGGCCTCTTTAACGGTAATGACGACCATATCCCCGATAGTTGCGGTCTTGATTTTCGAGCCGTGAACCAAGCCGATAACCATAACGCGTTTCGCGCCGGAATTATCGGCAACATCTAGAACTGTATTTACTTGGACCATTTTACGCCTCCGCTGTCACTGCGCGTTCAAGAATCGCCGATACGCGCCATTTGACTGTTTTGGCGAACGGTTTCGACTCGATAACACGAACGCGGTCTCCCATATTGCATTCGTTCCGCTCATCGTGTGCTTTGAGCTTCGACCGGCGCTTTATTACTTTTCCGAAAAGCGGGTGGCGAATTAGCTCCACAACCTCCACTATGACCGTCTTATCCATACGGTCGGAGGTGACGAAGCCTTCGCGAACCCTTGTCCTCTCTCTCATTCTATCCTCCAGTTATGCAAACTGCGGCTTTCTCTTCAAAAACCTATAAATATAAAAAAACCGCGATAAACGCGGGAGACACTGTTGTATTGTAGTGTATCCCGAGGCTTTGGTCTGCGACATTCGGCCCGGGGACGAACGCCGCTAAAGCAGTTTTAACTGCGGTGTTATTCAATTGTCATGCTATGAGCATTCCGCCATCCACCGGAATAACTGCTCCGGTGATATAGTCGGATGCTGGCATAGCAAGAAAAAGAGCTGTTTCGGCGACATCTTCCGGCTTTCCGGGGAAGCGGCCTAAAATAACCCTATTCAAAAAGCTGTCAATTACCTCTTCGGACAGGTTCACTGTCATCTCGGTCTCGATATATCCGGGGGCTATCGAATTGACGCGAATGCCCCTTGCGCCGAGCTCTTTGGCCATAGACATCGTTAGAGCGATAAGCCCGCCTTTCGATGCCGTATAGCTTGCTTGTCCGGCGTTGCCTCGCATCCCTATGACGCTCGACATATTGATAATTTTGCCGTATCGCGCCTTCATCATCACTCTCGCGGCCTCTTTCGACATGAGAAACGGCCCGCGAAGGTTGACCTTGAGCACCTTATCGAAGTCTTCCGGCTTCATGCGTATGAGAAGTGCATCGCGTGTAATCCCCGCGTTATTAACAAGTATCTCCAAAGAACCGTAAGTCTCCACTGCCGTAGCGACAACCTTGCTCGCGCCTTTTTCGTCCGAAACATCCGCGACGACAGCTTTGGCGCCGAGTTTGTTTGCGACCTCATTCAGTGCGCCTTCGTCGATGTCCGCCAGCACAAGGTTTGCGCCCTCGGCGGCGAACTTCTCGGCGATAGCCCTGCCGATGCCGCGGGCGGCGCCTGTGATAATCGTTGTCTTTCCAGCAAGTTTCATATTGAAAAGTGGAGCCGATGGGGGTCGAACCCACGGCCTCCAGAGTGCGATTCTGGCGCTCTCCCAACTGAGCTACGGCCCCGATTTACACTCTGTAAAAAACCGGCCTTCCGGTCGATGGCCAGCGCGACAATCATCTTATAAAGGAGGGGCGCAATACCCCTGCCCGAGAACTTCCCCATAATATATCTCGACATGAGAAATGTCAAGCTATTTTTTCTATAAAAATTTCATTAAGTTTAAGTAAGTCTTTTTGAGAAGCGTTGTCGAGAAATTTTGAAGAGAAACAATATGGAAGGAATATATATAGCTTGCTTTAAGAGATATTTTTACCTAAAATAGCCCACAATTAACTTAATCAGTCTTTCCTAAGGAGGAACATGAAGAAAGCGCTTCTTTTACTGGCAGTTATGTGCTTTGCTTTGGGCGCAGGCGAATGGGAGCTGTCGCTCGAAACGAACACGATGTTTGCACTGAACAACTACAGCGATAACTGGGAAGGCGGCGAAGCCGGCGGAATCAACTGGACGGCGAATGTCAACGGCATGGCACAGAGGCAACTCGCCGAGTGGGTGAACTCCAAGAGCGTCCTAAAGCTGTCGTTCGGGCAGACGCATGTCCAGCAGGCAGGCACCGGCGATTGGCTTCGCCCGACCAAAGCCACCGACCTCATAGATTTCGAGACGATTTTTCGTTTCACGCTGGGCACATTCGTCGATCCATATACGGCCGGAAGGGTCGAGAGCCAGTTCTACGACGCCAGAAATCCCGCAAACAAGCGCTATTTC
>DSAF01000183.1 GCA_011388305.1 Candidatus Zixiibacteriota bacterium
GTTAACGTCTGTCCAGTTTGACCAATCGCCCGATGCGGCATCAAACATACGAGCTTTCCAGAATACACCATCGACACAACAGTTGGGTTGAGCGACGGGGGGGAGGGTGATTTCAGTCCCCGTGAGAACATCCTGATGCCACCATTCGCTTGCGGTCAAAGGTGTTTCAGTAATAATTGGCTCATCTGAAAAGTCCGCTTCTATCTGGGCAACTCTTTCAACGAATGGCAAGGTGTCCGGATAGCTCATGTGATAGACTACGCCATCAGGGCCGAAGTCCGGACAACCGCTCGTATCATCTGAAACACCTTTAGGGGATGTCAATACGCCGTCCGTGAACAATGGGTCGTTATATACGATCATGATGATGAACTGATCTGTGCAGGCATCCATTTCTTCGGCTATAGCCGAGCCAACCATGAGAAGCATGGCCAAAGCTAACATTGCGATAAAAACTCTATTCATTATTCCTCCGTTCTATTTTGGACTTATGGGTATAAATTTAAGTTATTGGCCAAGTGAATGAAACGGCGCCGGAGTCTGTTCTGAGCCAAACTCTTATGGGTTTACCGGGTCTTATTGAGGGGTTGGCATTCCAGATTGTTGGCGTAATTTTAAGAGCTATGGTATTCCATATGAACGCCGATCCATCCCAAGCGTCAATTCTGTAAACTTCAATGCCGTGCAAGGCGCCAGATTCCTGGATAGAAGTGACAAGCGTCGCTCTATTGGTTATGCCCTCGACAATTGAGGCCTTAAACGGAAGCATAATGATATTTCTACCGCCGAATGTAGGACTATATACCATTGTAAAGACAGAGTCGGTGGTAGGTATAATGCCAGGCTTATATGTCTGAAAATATTCATGCTCGGAGGGGCGAGCCATAACAGCATCGTAATTGCCGCTGACTTGATAAATATGGCCTACCTGTAACGGGCCATCGGTCAGCCATCTTGCGAACGCAACATTATAAAGCCCCTTTAAAACTGGGACTTGGTTGACAGGATCCCACTCCATTACCTGGCGAATACCGAGGTCATGAAGGTCTGAACAAACTTCAAAGCGCTCGTCGAAGTTGGGTATCGACCAGAAGTTTGTCGTTCCATATGTCGGATGAGCATATACCGCCTGGTCGTATTCTGCGAGACAGTAGCTCGGGCGAGGGGACTCCAAGTAGCCGTCCGGTGCTGACTCAGTTGTGTCAACCGTGGTGAAAACATAAAACAGGTTCACCAGCGTGTCGCAAACACCCTTGCTTCCACCCAAATAGCCGAGATAGAGGGTGTCCAGGAAATTATCTGTGAAGAAGCGTGTTTGCGTTCTTCCGATAATATTTCCGTGCTCGGTAGTCGTATCCACCTGCGACATGAAGAACATCGGCACGGTATCGCGATACACATTGTAGAAATTACCGAAATAGCCTGTAGGTGCGAGGTCAACTTTGAACTCAACACGCTCTGATCCAGAAGCACAGCCCTTGGCGATAATTTCGACAGTGTCGGGCGGATCCGGCCCCAACGGCGCTAAGAGAGTCACGTAAATATAAATGTCGCGCGAATCAACGGACATAGCCTCGCCGGGGTCTGTCGGGGGAGGGCCGCCATCGTGCATGCTTCTCTCTGGCATAATTTCAACCGGAGCCATAACGGGGGCATCGTCGCTTGCCTCAAGCGGGACAATGTCGCTACGATCCGGCCTGTCCGGAGTTTCGGTTCTCGCTTCCATGGCATCGCTGACGGCAACCTGCGTGAAAGCGGGGCTTGCGAGAATGAATAGCGCAATCACAATTGCGTTCAATAACCAAATCAATCTCATGTTTTTCATACCGCTTATACCTCCTCAAGAGTGATTAAGGATATATTATTTTTTTTATCCCCATTTCCTATTAAAATAAGAAGTTGAGGCGTTAGAGTCAAGTAATTTTTTTATATATAATAAATTTTTTGCCAAGCCCTATCCTCCCATCGGTTCGGCTACAACGTGGAGAATTATAGTCGCCATGGAGTCGTGAGGCTCGATGGTTGTCGGGCTTTGTAGCATAAGGAGCAATAAAAATTCGCTCCGCGGATACAGGTTCATCCCCGTAGCGTCCATCGGCGGAACGAGACTCGGTGGCGGGTCGATGCCGGGATTATAGAATCTGTTGGTAGTCACTTTATGAAAATTTGGAACAGAATCTACAAGGCAGACTGTGCGGTTCGTGTCGGCGTCCAGCCAGAAATTGGCACGATCATAAGCTCCGTGCCACCTGCTGGCGACTAATGCCCAAAGGAGAAATTTCGCTGGGCCGGGGTTACCCGGCGGCGAAGCGCTCGTCCTCCAAGTATCGCAACTGACGGCCAGCTTGATGTTCGCGCCAATACAGCCGGTATTTTTGAATACGAAGCCGGTGTGGTTAATCGCATAGCATCCGAAACACGCCTCGCCGAAGTCCACATCCCACGTGGTGTCGGTGGGATCGAGGAGCTCCAAGCGCATTGGGCACATAGTGAGCGATGCATAGACATAGGCAGGCTCGTCGGTTCCCTCGCCCACTTGGCTGGTCTCGAAGAGGTCGAAATCGAGACTCGTCCCGAGCCGCTGGGTGGCGCTCAAGTAGAGCGTCGATAGGGATAACGCTACGATTACAACTACATGTTTAAATTTTATCTCGACCATGAAATTCCTAAAGAAACTAATCCCCTAATCTACAATATACCGAATTACTTCTTCCATTGCAAATAATAAATCCACCAAAACTGTCAAAATCCAGATTTTTTTTCAAAAAAATCCACTGGCTCTGGCCGGATTTTAATATTATACTCCTGAGAGGCACTTCCCACAACAATAATTTTTGAAAAATTAAAATTTTTTGCGAATCGCTTCTTCTGGATAGGCTTCGCGACCAATAGATATCGACCGTATCGACCTCGTTTGATCCGTTGAAAATTAAAATTGAGTCGATATCGCTCTCCATTTCGAGCATTGAAGGCGCAATCGCAAGCCGCCTCAAGTTTTTCGGAAGCTCTCTGCTCGGTTCGGTTTCTATGCGAATTTTGAGCGCCACTCCCAGCGAAATCATCCCGTCGGAAACGTGCTGGACTATTGCCGATGCCGAAAAACGGCGGTTAACAAGAGTGGGGTCATCGGGAAAGCGCGTGAGAAGCTTAAGCGGCTCAGTTTGACCGCCGCGCTCGGTGGATATGGTCTCCGGCACGGGCACGACCCAGTTGAGGTTGCGCAAAGGCTCGTGATAAGGCTCGTCGTTTGGGGCTATCATGAAGCGAAAAGTCGTTCGCTCGGGCGCAGTGTTTATTCCGACGACGCTGGTTTGGTAAAGTGAGTCTCTGCCCAGAGGGACGCCGTAGAGGGTTCCTCCGCCGGTCGCGGAAATCGAAGAGGCCAATAGCGTGCCCCCGTGCAATATAAGTGTCCAGAGGCAGACTGTTGCCAAGATTGTTCCAAAGTATTTCTTCAATGTCTCAAGTCTCTTAAATGAGCAAGGAGCCGAAGCCCCCTGTCCATCGTTCACTCACTCGAAGTCCGATTCGAGATATCGTGTCAAACCATCTTTCCTGTGATCAACCTCATAGAGGCGAGAAATGAATTCATCCGCCGGATTGTGGCCATACATTTTGAGCATGTGGTTCATCGCCACGACCTCGCTTATCGCGGTGATGTTCTTGCCAGGGGAAATAGGGATGGTCAGCTTTGGAATGTCCACGCCGATGTATTTTGTGTAGAAATATTGATTCCCGATTCGTTCGTAGTCCTTGCTATCATCCCAAAGCTCGAGGCGGACTTCAAGCTCGACGCGCTTCTGCATTCTAATAGCTCTCACTCCGAAGAGCCTTTCGATGTCGATAATGCCCACGCCGCGAATCTCGATATGATATCCGGCATTGGGCGCTCCGGACGCAATAACTACCTCGCCTGCGCGTTTCTGCAGGACAACCACGTCGTCGGCGATAATCCTGTGCCCTCGTTCGATGAGATCGAGGGCACATTCCGATTTGCCGATTCCGGGAGCGCCGGTGTATAGTATCCCGACGCCGTAAACATCCATCATCGTAGCGTGGATTTGAACTTTCGGGGCGAACATGTAGTCGAGATAGACCGTAACCTGATTGAATATCTCGTCGGTGCTGAGACCCGATACGATAAGTGGCACACCCTTGGCGTCGGCGATGTGAATCATGTAGTCCTTCGGAGCGATGCCCCGTGAGACGACGATCGCCGGTATTGGATAGTCCGCGAGTCGGGCGAAACGCGTCTTAGCGTCCTCATTGTCCAAACTGTCGAGGAAATTCATTTCCGTCTTCCCGAGAACTTGGAGACGTTTTTCTGCGAAATTCTCCGAATATCCTGCCAGAAGGAAGGAAGGCCGCTGGATGAGCGGACGAAGAATAAGCCGATCAAGTCCCGCCTCGCCGGCTACGAGCGAGAGGCGGAGCACCTCTTTTTTTAGCTCGAAAAACTTCCTTACAGTAATATCGGGCATTATAGTTGATCTTGGTTTTCTCTGATCTCCTCGGTCAGTTTCATTGCGAGGTTCTTCTTCTCCTCATCGGTCATTCCACGATAGTCTTTCATTTTGGCGTTATACTTCTTCAGTTGGCGTTGCATTTTATCGACAACATCGTCGATGCTTATGTAAAGGTCGTCGGTTTCGGCGTGGGCAATTAATTGCTGGCCATGAACGCTTACGCTAAGCTCTGCGCGCATTCGGTGTTTCTCCACCTCGAGAATGAGGTGCGTGTCAATTATCTTGTCGAAGAAACGGTCGAGTCCGGCGACTGCCGTTTCGGCGTAGTCCTTGATTTCGGGTGTAAGGTCCAAACGTCTTCCTGTGATGCGGAGCTCCATTAGTCTCCTCCTTGTTCTTTGGTGTTTGATTTGGTGGCTTTCACAAATGCTTCGCCCGCCTTGAACGAGCTTCTCACAAGCGGCCCGGAAACCACGACATCGATGCCTAAGCTTCGGGCGAGGTCAGCCAGCGAGTCGAACTCGTCGGGGGGTATGTAGCGAATTACCGGGTGATGATTTTTTGAGGGGGCTATATATTGGCCTATAGTAAGAATTTTGATTCCCGCTGTGGCGAGGTCTTTTAGTGTCGTCTCAAGTTGGTCGATAGTCTCTCCCAAACCAAGCATCATGCCGCTCTTGGCGATGAAGCCTCGGCTTGCGGAGCGGCGGAGAATATCGAGCGAGCGGGCATATTCGGCCTGCGGGCGGACGGCAGAATACAGAGCTTCAACGGTCTCGATATTGTGATTGAGGACGTCTGGCTTTGCGTCGAGGACAGTGTCTAACGACTGCTCCCGCCCGTTAAAGTCCGGAATCAGCACTTCGATGGTGGCAACGGGATTGAGCTTGCGCGTCCACTCGATTGTCTCGGCGAAGTGCCCGGCTCCGCCGTCGCCGACATCGTCCCGCGTGACGGACGTAATGACGGCGTGGGACAGGTTCATCCCTTGCACCGCCTCCGCGACGCGCCTCGGCTCGGTGGGGTCGATTGGCTCGGGCGTTGCCTCTGCGATGTTGCAGAAGCGGCAGTTTCGCGTGCAGTTTTTGCCCATGATGAGGAAGGTCGCCGTGCCGTCGCCGTAGCAGGAATTGCGATTTGGGCAGTTGGCCTCGAGGCAAACCGTGTTCAGACCGAGAGAACTCAGAAGGCCGCGAACGGCCTTGCCGTCTTCGGTCGAGCGAATGGTCTGAGAGAGCCATTTAGGCTTGCAGTGGCTCATTTGCGCCTCTTCTTTCTCATCCTCGCGGTGGGAATGCCCATCTCCTCGCGATATTTTGCGACAGTTCTACGGGCAATCTGAATCCCTCGTTCGTTGAGATTTTCCGTTATCTTCTGGTCTGCGAGAGGCTTAGCCGAATCCTCCTCTT
Organism: Candidatus Zixiibacteriota bacterium; assembly: GCA_011388305.1. GTDB lineage: Bacteria > UBP14 > UBA6098 > UBA6098 > UBA6098 > UBA6098. The sequence goes on from DSAF01000183.1 coordinate 5,876, forward strand.
CGATAAGATTTTCGATTAATCTCTTGACGTTTTCCGTGGCGATGTCCTCGCCCGTTTCGGTGGCGAGTCCCCCGCCGAAGAAGTGCCGCAGTGGATAGACGCCGAATGGCGTCTGCACGTATTTATCCCTGACAACTCTGCTAATCGTTGCAGGATGGACGTCAACCTCCTCGGCAATTTCCTCCATTTTAAGCGGCAGAAGATTGCTCGGCCCTTGCTCGAAAAAAGCGAACTGGTGGTGTAGTATCGCGCGCATGGTGCGCACCATCGTGTCCTTGCGCTGGTTGAGCGCCTTAATCCACCACTGTGCGGAGTTGAGCTTCTTCGACAAGAAGCGTTTGGTATCGGTGTCGAGGCTCTCGCGATGTTTCAGCATAGAACGGTAGGCATTGTTAATCTTCAGCTCAGGGATTCCCGCGCCGTTGTATCGGACGATCCAACGCCCCTGCACCTTTTCGATTATCAGGTCGGGGTCTATCCTACCGGACGTCCCGACGGCGAAATCCGCTCCGGGAGAGAAGCTTAGCATGGCGAGGACATGCATCGCCTCCTCGGCCTCTGGCACGGGCACGCCGAGTATGTCCGCGAGTTGAGGGACGTTCCTCGTGGTGATTTGCTGGAAATGGTCATGGACGATTTTCCACGCAACCGTGCCCTCTTTGCCTTTGTCGGCGAGCTGGATGAGGAAGCTCTCGCGCAAATCATGCGCCGCAACGCCCGACGGCGAGAAACTCTGAATAATCGTCACCGCGTGCGCGATCTCTTCCGGCGTGGGGTCTTCGATGATGTCGTTTGCGATAAGCTCATTGCGAAGCTCCTCGTCACTAAGCGGCAGGAAGCCGCGTTCGTCCAGATTGCCGATGATGAACTCGCCGATGTCATAAAGCCGGGGCGATTTCACGGTGATGCACAACTGTGATAGGAGGTGCGAGGAAAGCGTCTCCTCGTTGCTGACGCCGAAATAAGGGGCGATTTCCTCGACGTCGGGGTCGTTTTCGGGCAGTTGCGTGCCATAGAGGTTGAGGCCGTCCGCGAACTTGTCCCAGTCGTCGAGGTCGCGGTCGAGGTCGTCCTCCGTTGTGCGTTCGTCGGCGGGAATCGGGTCTTCCTCGACGATATCGAGGACGGGGTTCTGTTCAAGCTCGGCGCGAAGTTCGGTCTCAAGCTCGAGCTTGGGAATCTGCAGAAGTTGCAGGCTTTGAATGAGTTGCGGCGTCAAAACCTGCTTGAGCGAAAGCTTCTGTTCAAGGCGAATATCAGGCATATTATCCCTTGAAATTCTCTCCAAGATAAATCTCGCGCGCCTTAGGGTCGGCGATTAGCTGTTCGGAGTTTCCCGAAATCAGGATGTTCCCCTCATACACTATATATGCCCTATCTACGACGCGCAGAACCTCGCTGACATTATGGTCCGTGATGAGTATTCCGAGACCCTTATCTACCAATTCTTTCACGACATTTTGCAAATCCCCGACAACAATCGGGTCGATGCCGGCGAACGGCTCATCCAAAAGCAGGAACTTCGGCTCGGGCACGAGGGCGCGGGCGATTTCGACGCGCCGTCTTTCGCCGCCGGAGAGCGTGAATGCCTTCTGTTTGCGGAGGTGCGCAATCTTCAGCTCGTCGAGGAGCTGTTCGAGGCGCGCCTCTCGCGTCTTCTTGTCTATCGGCATGAACTCGAGTATCGCACGGATGTTTTCCTCGACCGTGAGCTTGCGAAACACCGACGGCTCCTGCGCGAGGTATCCCAACCCAAGCCGTGCCCTGCGGAACATCGGCATGTGCTGAAATTGCAAATCATCGAGGAAGACGCTACCCTCATCCTGTTTGATGAGTCCGACAATCATATAGAAAGTCGTGGTTTTGCCTGCGCCGTTGGGGCCGAGCAAGCCCACTATTTCGCCCTGATGAACCTCAAGCGACAGGCCATCGACGACTCTGCGTTTGCCGTATGACTTGACCAGCCCCTCCGCGCGGAGGGTGCTCGCACCGACCTTAGGCGCGACGAGTTGATTATCTGTTTGAGTTTCGGTCAATCTTGTTTAAGCCTTCCGCTAACGTTGTCCGTAATTCGTATGTCCTCGAATGCGAGGTCGGAGTCGAAAGCCTGTCCGGTTATGAACTCCCCGCCTTTTTCTATTCGGACGCCCGCTTCGGTGCGAATTCGGGAGGTGCCGGGATAATATGCAAGCGAGTCCGTCCACAGGCGAACATCGTCAACAGTGTGGATGAACACCTCGCCATAGACGGTGATTCGTTGCGATTGATTTTCAATCCAACCGGAGTCGGCCACCATGGTTCCGGAGTAATTGCCGTCGGTGTCGTAGAAGATGACCTCTATCTCGAAACCGAGCGTCCGGTTTTCGAGGTCGAAGAACAGCAGGCTGTCAGCTTTGAGGTGGCCGGATGGCTTTCCCGCCTCGGTGAACTCGATGCTCGCATTGTGCATAACGCGATTGGCGTTTCGAGAATTCGTTTGATGGTGGATTTCTTCGGAGCTTTGCGAGCACGCCGAAAATAAAACGCCGATCGCGAATAATATAAGGAAGAAATAGCGATCGGTTAGTTTCAACAAAGTTTCTCCATTTCGAGTCCTCACATATCCAATATAAGCAAGAGTTGTGCCGTTTGCAAGTTTTAAGTGTTTATAGGAGTTTGCGCCAATATTAACGGATAGCGTGAACTTCACGGAGCGCTGGCGCGCGGGTTGCAGACGCAACCCCCGTGCCAGCGCCGCCGGGCGACATTTCATCAATAAAAAGAATTTCCTTGCCTTTTATTTTTATTTGCCTATCATAGGTCAAAAGGGCGAGTTTTCGCCGATGACGAAACTTGTAAGCGATTGATATGCAGAAACATGCACAAAACTTCGACCGCGACCTGCGGTATCGGAATAAGGTCCTCGGCGACCCCTGCGGTTGATATTATCCCTTAAATAGTATTATTTGTCTCATTGACCAACAAACACATAGGAGAAGTATGTCATGAAAAAGATGACCAAAGACGAAGTTGCGAAAATTTCCCCTAACGATGTCCACGAGGTGCTGGGCACTGTGATGCTCGCTGACGGGATGGACCTCGTCCTCGATTTGGAGCGCTCGCAAGGCCAAATCCTCTATGACGCCAAGGCCAACCGCCCCTATCTCGATTTTTTCAGCTACTTTGCGAGCAACCCCATAGGCCACAATCACCCGAAAATGCGCGACCCAAAGTTCATCGAGGAGATGGGCAAAATCGCCATTCACAATCCATCGAACTCCGACCTATACACAGTCGAGATGGCGAAATTCGTGGCGACATTCCACCGAGTTGCCATGCCCGATAACATGAAGCACCTGTTCTTTGTGGCCGGTGGAGGCCTCGCCGTAGAGAACGCTCTCAAGGCCGCGATGGACTGGAAAGTCCGCAAAAATTTGGCAAAGGGGATAGGCACCGAGTGCGATCCCATCGGCACGCGGGTAGTTCACATGAAGAACGCCTTCCACGGCAGAACGGGATATACCCTGACAATCACGAACACTGCCGATCCGCGCAAATACATGTTCTTTGCCACCTTCGACTGGCCGCGCGTGACACCGCCCTCGGCAAAATTCCCGCTCGAAGGTAAAAATCTCGAAGAAACCATCGAGCTGGAGCGCAACGCATTAGCCGAACTCGAAAACGCATTTAAGTCTGACAAGGACGGCATTTGCGCTTTCATCATGGAGCCGATTCAGGGCGAGGGCGGCGACAATCATTTTCGCAAAGAATATTTCGAGGCCGTCCGCGAGCTTTGCGACAAATACGACATCATGCTCATCTTCGACGAGGTGCAGACCGGATTCGGCCTCACGGGGAAATTCTGGGCATGGGAGCACTACGGCGTCGAGCCGGATATCATCATTTTCGGCAAGAAGGCGCAAGTGTGCGGAATCATCGCCGGGCCGCGTATAGATGAGGTCGAGCGCAATGTCTTTGTCGAGTCCAGCAGAATCAACTCGACATGGGGCGGAAACCTTACGGACATGGCGCGTTGCAGAAAATACCTCGAGATTATCGAGGAGGAGAACCTTGTGGAAAATGCGGCCAAAATGGGCGCAATTCTTATGGAAGGACTCCAAGCGCTTCAGTCGAAATTCACTCAAATTTCCAATACCCGCGGCGAGGGCCTCATGTGCGCATTCGACCTGCCGGATGGCGCTTGCAGAGATAAATTCCTCTCCGCCTGCATGGACAAGGGGATGATTTTACTGCCCTGCGGGACTCACTCAGTCCGCTTCCGCCCGAGCCTCAATGTCGGCAAAACCGACATTGAGCGCGCGATTGCGCTAATCGAAGAAGTATTGAATTCATTGCAGAAGAGTGCTTCTTGCTGTTGCGGCGGATAATCGCAACGAAACCGATCAACCAAAGGCGGCATATAGCCGCCTTTTTTTTAATTCTGCTACATTATAGTGTGAATTTCAATCTGCCCTTTACAAAACGATGTAAAAGCATTATACTATGAATAATATGTTGATTATGGGCATCGAAACCTCCTGCGATGATAGTTCCGTCGGAATCGTTTCCGACGGTGATGTAATAGCTAACATTGTCTTCACGCAGAAAGTTCACGCCGAATGGGGCGGCGTCATTCCCGAACTCGCCAGCAGAGACCATATACGCACGATAATCCCTACAATAGACCAAGCAATAAAGCTCGCAGGAATCACGTTAAAAGATTTAGATAGCATAGCCGTGTGCGCCGGGCCGGGATTGCTCGGCTCATTGCTGGTTGGCCTTTGCACTGGTAAGGCGATTGCACGGGCGCGGAATATCCCCTTGGTTGGCGTTCATCATCTCGAGGGTCATTTATTTGCGGGTTTAACCGGCTCGAACATTGCGCCGCCGTTCGACGCCCTCATAGTCAGCGGAGGGCATTCGCATATTTACCGCGTGCCGGAGTTCGGGAAATACGAGCTTCTCGGCAAAACCCGCGATGACGCCGCCGGCGAGGCTTTCGACAAGGGTGCCAAGGCGATGGGATTGCCATATCCCGGCGGTCCGTCTATCGAGAGAACAGCGAAGGGCGGCAATCCTCGCGCATTCAACTTTCCGCGTGCGATGCAGACCGCCGGCGAGCTGGACATGTCATTCAGCGGCCTCAAAACCTCATTGCTCAATACTTTGAATGCGATGACTCCCGCAGAAGTCGAATCGAGGCTGGCGGATTTGTGCGCGAGCTATCAAGAAGCTATCGCCGATGCGCTTGTCTGGAAGTTAGCAGAGGCGGCAAAGCGAGACGATTTCGGCGGGAAGATTGTCGCCGTTGGCGGTGTCGTCTCGAACTCGACAGTTCGCGAGAAGATTAAAAATTTATGCGAAACCAATGGATGGCAGTATTCACTTCCGGGAAGAGAATACTGCACGGACAACGGCGCAATGATTGCGTTGGCTGGAGAGTTCCGACACAAGAAAGGGGATTTTGCGAGCTGGAACATCACGGCTGTGAGCAGGTGGCCATTGGAAACCCTTTAACCCCTAACCATGGAGGCCATTATGGACAAAACGCTCCAAAGCATCAAAAATGCTGATCCCAAAAACCTTTATGACTGCATCATGAGCTATTGCTCGGCGACGGGTTGCGAGCTTCCGCGCAATGTCGAAACGCGGATAATGCTCGCGCTCAAAATTGTTGACGAAGGACTACCTGAAGACGCCGATCTGTCAATCATAGAACTTCAGGAGATCGCCGATTTTATCGAACGGGCTCAGGCACTCAAAGAGCGGCAGGAGAGACTTATCGCGTTCCGTAAATTCATCGACAAGACTGTGGGAGAGATTGACATAGGCGATTTAGCGTTTCGCGGCAAGGAACTTCTCGCGCACTTCTCGCCGGACTTGGTTCTCGTAAGCTCCTTCTCGCCGGACACCCTCGACAGGCGTTGTGCGGCGTTCATCGAGGATTTCCGCATCGAGTATGCGAATTATCACAACGCGTGGTTTGCCAAGAGAATCGAAATAGGCGACAGGTTCGAGGCGGGTTGGCACAAGATAGAGATGCTTAAAAAATTGAACACTGTCGAACGGCTTGGCCCGGAGGTTGGCGTTGAAATAATTGAGGAGTTTTCTAAATTTCCGCGAAAAATTCCGTTGTGTAAAGCAATCAAAGTCTCTGACCTCGGATTCTCCACGGAGTGCCCTCACTGCGGCCTGCAGTTCAAGGCCGGTCTCGACTGGGCGAGTTTTATAAAACTTGAGAAGCGGCTCGACGAAGCCTGCCGGAGAAAGCTCAATGTTATCTCTATGCAGGTCTCCAAGATTGCTGTCAAAACCCATCCGGACGACCCTCTACGAGCGTTTATTGACGCAGTCGCTGTAAGTGATCTCGAAAAACTATATAATGTGCTGGAAGACGAAGTGTTGGACTCCTTGAAGAAAATTCTTGAGTCGAATTAAATATCGGCTTCGCATTTAGACAAAGCGCTTGCATTCGTGTTCGATGTGTAATATATTGGACAGTGAATATCGGTCATTGAAACACAAGCGGGAGGGAGAAACATGATTTTCTGGACTATCGTTGTATTCATTTTCGGTCTTTACGGACTTCTACATGAGATTTGGCTTAACGCCTATAACATCCCAATGTTGGCCGAGGCGACATCGGTGGCGATAATGCTCATCGCCTTGGGAATGTTATACAGGCAGTTACGGGAAAGCCGGCAGAAGAAATAATCACTTGATTACGGCGGATTTATTGCCGTCTTTGAACTCGATATCCACGGCGTCTTCGGTGGTGAGGTTTGCCGCGCTTTCTATTGCTTTGCCGTCGCGATAGACAATCGCGAAGCCGCGCTTTAGTGTGTTTTTTATGTTCAGGCCGGCGAGTTTCTCGGCGAGGCGTTGCGCCCTTCCGGCGGAGCGCTCGAATAGGCTCGCCTCGATCATATCCGCCTTCGCCATCCAATCATCGATTCTCTGCTCGTGCTCGCGGATTTTGCGGAGCGGCTCCGTCCATGCGGGGCGGCTCATTACGGAGCGCAGTCTCGCGTCGGCGTTATCGGCGAGGGATGCGCACCGATTTCTCGCGGTGATGACATAACCACGCAGGGCGGCTGTCAACTCCTCGATGTCGCGGACTGCGATTTCTGCGGCGGCAGAAGGCGTAGGTGCGCGGAGATCGGCGACGAAGTCTGCGATTGTGAAGTCGATTTCGTGTCCTACGGCACTGATTATCGGTATTTCCGAGGCGAAGATTGTTCTCGCGAGCGCTTCGTCGTTGAAGCACCAAAGGTCGTCCTCGCTCCCGCCACCGCGCCCCACTATGAGTAAATCGACATTGCCGTATCTGTTGAAATCTTCGATGGCGCCAGCGATGTCTTCGGCTGAGCCCTCGCCTTGGACTTTGGCGGGGCGGATTGTTACCGTCACATAGGGTGCCCTTCGGCCAATGACATTAACGATGTCGCGAAGTGCGGCGCCGGTTGCGCTGGTGACGACGCCTATTGTGAACGGGAACTTCGGCAGAGGCTTCTTATGCTCGGGGTCGAAGAGGCCCTCGGTGAAGAGCTTTTCTTTGAGTTGGCGGAAGGCAATTGCGCGGGCGCCCTCGCCAACGGGAAAGAGCTTGCGGACGGAAAACTGATACCTGCCGGTTTTCTCCCAAAGCGTCGGCGCGCCGAACGCCTCGACCTTCATGCCGTCCTCGGGCTTGAAGCCAATGTTTTGGGCGACATTCCGCCACATCACGCCATCCACGGTGGACTCTTCGTCGGTGAGAGAAAAATAGAGGTGGCCGGAGGAGTGAAACTTGATGTTGCGCATTTCCGCGCCCACCCAAACTCCCAGCGGGAAAGTCCCCTCGACAAGTTGTCTTACTTGTAAGTTTAACTCTGTGACAGATAAAATGTTACGTTCTTCAGGCAATTCGCGGCTCACGGGCAGTTCTGATGATGCTCTTCATTTCACGGACAGCCTGTTCGATTCCCACAAACACCGCTCTTGCAATAATCGAGTGGCCGATGGACAGCTCCTCGACCGGCTCGATAGCGGCAATATTAGTTACATTGCGATAATTGAGTGCGTGGCCAGCGGCGACGCCGAGCTTGAGTTTGCTCGCCAGATGCGCGGCCTTCTCAATTGTGCGGAGTGCGGAGACTTCTTCTTCGAAGCTCTCGGCCTCGGCGTAGTAGGTGGTGTTTAGCTCGACATAGTCGGCTCCGAGGGCGGCGGCGGTTTTCATGTTCTCTTCTGTGGGATTGACGAAAAGCGCGACGATGATTCCCTCGGTGGCAAGTTGTTCGACGGGCGATTCAAGCTCGCCGCCCTCTTCGGGGAGATCGAAGCCTCGCTCGGTGGTCTGTTCGCCGGTGCGTTCGGGGACGAGTGTCACCATGTCGGGCTTGATTTGCAGGGCGATGTCTATCATCTCCTGTTTGGCGGAGATTTCGAGCGTCATGTGCGAGGTGACGATTTGCCGGATGAGGTAAACATCGCGGTCGGCGATGTGTCTTCGGTCGCCGCGGAGGTGTAGTGTGATTCCATCTGCGCCGGCCTGCTCGGCCATCACGGCGGCGTGGACGGGGTCGGGAAATTTTGCACTTCGCGTTTGGCGCAATGTGGCGACATGGTCGATATTCACGGAAAGCCTGCTCATTTTTCCTCCGAAAGTGGCGTTTTACATTGCCGGACACGCGGCTGTCACGGTTTTTGCTACCGTCGATATGAATAATTGAATACTTTATTTTCGACGGCAAAAACTTCCGCCCTTCCACACCGCACTGCCCCGCGCCAGCCGCTAATGCTTGCTATTTTACTAATATACTGCCATCGGTTGAATTTGCAAACTATTTTCTTCCGTATTCGAAGAGGCCTCCGGCGCGGAGTATATCGAGTTGCGTTTTGGACATTGGCGTGATGTCGATAGTCTTGTTGTTTCTTGTGTTCGTGAGTTTTCCATTTTTGAAATCGATTTCGATTTCGTCGCCTGATTGGATGTCCTCTTCGAAAATATTCGGCGCTTGGAGGACTGGGAATGCGGCGTTGACTGCATTTCGCCAGTAGATTGCTCCGAACGACTCGCCGACAATCGCCGAAACACCGAGTGCGGCGAATCCATCGACAGCTTGTTGTCTGCTCGATCCGGAGCCGAAGTTTTTTCCTACGATGAGAATATCTCCAGCTGAGACTTTGGTGGGGAAATCCTTCCATCCGTCGAGGTTGCCGAATATGTGCTGTCCCATTTCCTCGATTTTCGTGATTGCGAGGTGTTTGTTGTGGAAGATTTGGTCGGTGTCGATATTATCGACCGGCTTGTTGTTTTGGTCGCGGATAACCCAAACTTTGCCTCGAATTTTCTTTATTTCGTTCATGCTTTCCCTCCGAAAAATGTTAAGAATCGGCTCATTTTGACTTTGATAAGATAAATACAAACTTCGGTAATGCCACATTTTTTCGCGGTGAATTTTCATCGGGCGATGAGTGGTTATTTCGCTTGCAAAAACTTTGGCTGTGGATTACAATCTGTCGAGGAGGAACTATGCGCGAATATAACATAATGAAGAAGCTGGCGAAACTCGAGGCTCTCGTTCTCGATGTTGATGGCGTTTTGACCGGCGGCGGTTTGCACTATTTCGATAACGGCGGGCAGGGCAAGGTCTTCGATGTCAAAGACGGGCTGGGGCTTGTGGCGCTGGGTGCGCTTGGAGTGCGGTTGGCGATTATCACGGGCAAGCGCTCGGATTTAGTGGAGCGTCGTGCGGGCGAGCTTCGCGTTGAGGACTTGTATCAGGGATATCCGTTCAAAGTGCCCGCGCTGGAGGATTTTCTCGTCAAGCGAGGCCTCGACCCGCAGAACGTGGGCTTCGTCGGCGATGATGTAATCGATATTCCCGCGATGCGGATTTGCGGGTTCTCGGCTTGCCCATCGGATGCGGTCTTCGCGGTTCGGCGCGCCGTGGATTGGGTGGCGAGGGATGCAGGCGGCGCGGGCTGTTTGAGGGAGATCGCCGAGATGATTTTATCCGCGAAAACCGGCCACTTCCCGCCGGATGAGTTCTTGTTCAGATGGGCGCAAAATCTGGAGCTATAAGTGCGAAAGAGCGCTTTTTACAGAAAATTTCTCCGCCCAATCAAGCACGTTTTGGGGTATTGGCTTCTTCTGGCGATTGTTTTTTTCGTGCGCATCAAGCCGCGCGGAATTGTCCTTTGTTTGGCGAGGCTTTTAGGGAAGTTCGTCTTCCGCGTGTCGAAAAAAGACCGCGAAATAGCACTTGAAAATCTCGCCATCGCCTTCCCCGAAATATCCGAGACCGAGCGAATCGCCACAGCGCGCATGTGTTTTGCGAACACGATGATGAACTTTGCCGATATGCTTCGCGTGAAATCGCTGATGAAAAAACGCCCGCCGATATGGCGCATCGAGGGCGAGGAGCACCTCCGCGAAGTGCAGTCACGTTATGGCGGGGGTATCGTGATAACCGGCCATATAGGCCCTTTCGAGCTTATCGCGCCGATTTGGAAGAGCCTCGGCGTCAATGTCGCCGTAGTAGGGAGGCGCCTATATGACGAGCGAATCGACCGCCTTCTCGTCAAGCAGAGGCAGAAAACGGGCGTCGAGAATATCCCGTCGGACTCGCACCCTCGGCGCGTTCTGTCGATGATACGGTCGGGCTACCTCATCGGAACGCTTATCGACACGCACACAAAAAGCGTCGATGGCCTTCCCGCGCCGTTTTTCGGGCGCGAGGTGCGGACGATTTCCGCACCGGCGGGGCTTGCGAGAATTTCCGGCACGCCGCTTTTGCCTATGGCGATTTTCCGCGAGGGCAAAGCGGGATTTCTCCTCAAAGTTTGGGCGCCGATAGAGGTCGAACGCACATCCGACCGCGACGCCGACATTCGCGAGCTTCTTCGCCGCGGCAACGAGGCCATCGAGGCGATGATTCGCTTTCGCCCCGAGCAGTGGATTTGGTTCCACGACCGCTTCCGCAATTCCTAATTAAGTTAGCAGTGCGCTTAGTTTTCCTTCGTTCTCTGTTGAAAGATGATTGGGAGCGATTACTTGAGGAAAACTACCCGCACCGCCGCCGTCTGCCCGCCATCCGGTAGCTGAGCGGAGCCGAAGCGAGCCCGAACGAGATACACGCCGGAGGGGAGGTCGGGGGAGGGTTGCCATGTGAATTGGCGGGTCGTAGGGGCGACGCCAGCGTCGCCCGTCGTTGTATTCGATGCGGGCGAGGCATGCCTCGCCCCTACGGTGCCGTCCGGTTGCCGAGCGGAGCCGAGGCA
>DSAF01000034.1 GCA_011388305.1 Candidatus Zixiibacteriota bacterium
AATTCCCTCTTGACAAATCGCGATTCGTGCGTATATTCCCCCTCGACAGAAAGAACACATCAATGCGAAATATCACAGAGCGCCGACGGCGCTTTTTTTGTTGCGCGGGAATCGGGGGCGCCGAGCACGCTCGAGCATACACCCTCCGCGCACTGTCATTCCGAGCACAGCGAGGAATCTCATGGCATCGAGAGATTTCTCCTCGACCTTCGGCCTCGTCGAAATGACAGGTTCTCGAAATACATTGTTTCAAAAAACTTGTTGAAAAACTGTGAGGAAAATGTCTTGACTTTTATCGGATATTTGATAATTTATTTACAACAGAGAATTGAACTATGAAAAAAATTCTGATTGCCATCATAATCCTATCCGCGGCCCTCTACGCCGAACCTACAATCGATTCCGTATGGTTCTCGCAGGACACTATCTGCGACGGGCAAAATCTCGTTGAAATTTGCTATATTCTTTCCGGCGGGACTGCGCAGGTCTCCGCGCTTATGTCCGCCGACTCCGGCGAGACGTGGACTGTGCCGATGGACTCGCTCATCGGGGCGGAGACGTCCCTCGGGTTCGACATTGTGCCGGGGACGCACTGCTTCACATGGGTGATGAGCCATGATTTGCCGGACACGCACGGCACAGACTGGATCGTTCGCGTCGAGGTGGTGGACATTCTCGATACATTCTTGGTAATCGACTCGATTTGGGTTCCCGAGGAGAGAGCGCACTACGGCTGGGGGCTGGCTTTCGGCCTCGGCGTGTATTGGTTCTACGATTTCACGACCGGCTATGTTTATTATTCCAACGGCATTAACCCCACAACTCACCCTCCGCGCGACTCGGTCTATATCGGTGATTCGCTCAACATGGACATAGATTTTTATAATTATTCAATCTATTTCGCCCGCGGCGGGTCTAACCCCACGCATATCTACCGAAAAGCCCTCTTCACCGGCGATGAACAATTTATCGCGGAAGTCCCCATGCACGGCTCGGCGGTTCAAGGCGTTCAGGTGATAAGGGACACGCTGTATGCCGCGTATTATGACAATCGCGGCTGGGTTTGGATTGGTGGGAGCCCTGTATTTATTAATAGAATGTATTTACTGGCGTTCGACCTTTCTCAGCCTTTTCCCATAACGGAGTGGGACACCGTCACGAATTATCCTCGCGACTCGTGCCACACTATCGAGGGGATGGCATACGCACACGGCTATCTCTGGGGGAGCAACAACTGGGGAAGAATCGTGCAAATCGATTTCGAGTCGAGAGATTATGTGGGGTGCTATCCCGTGCCCAATGTGGGCAATGGCGCCGAGGGTCTTTGCTGGGACGGCGAATACCTTTGGTATCACAATCGCGAACACGGCGAACTGCATAGCCTCTACCAGATACTCATTCACGACATGACATCGAGCCGAGGATACGCCGGAGGGCTATTGGACTCGCGCGGGCCGATTGTTAATATAATGGGCCCGGATTCCGTCCTCGTTGGGGAGAGCTATAATTTCAGGTGGACTGCGACCGACCCGAGCGGGATTGTTCTGCCCTATGAGGTCGTGACAATCTGTGGCGCGGTGATTGAGACGCTGTTCGTTAGCGATCCCAGATATGTTTATACGATTCCTTCCGGCTGTGATACCGTGCAATTTTCTGTGTCTGCCGTAGATTCATTCTGCAATGAAGGCTCGGACATCCTGTCTGTGCCGGTGGCATCGGCGGGACTTATCGGGCATATCTTCATCCAAGGCGAGGAGGGGATATACAGCCTCCGCGTCATCGATCAAGCCGACGCGATTGCCGCGGGCAACGGCGTCATCATGATTCAAATGCCGGGAGTCATCGGCGCGGCGGAGCTTGTAGATACTACGCACACGAACGCATCCCCAGTTTTCATCAATACGCCCTATGGCATCCGCTCCTGGCGATACGACAGCATCATCACCGATTAGCTTTTACCGCTATATCACGCAACTTACTAACTCAACCACAGCATATAGCAAAGATCTTCCCGAGCGCGAGGGGCGTCGGCCCTTCCTGCGATTTTCCAAATCGCAGGAAGGAGCGAAGTAGTCGGTGGCAAGTCTTACGCATCATGCAACTATCTCGCCCCGACTACTTCGCTGGCCGTTTACGGCCGCCGACGCCCCCGCGCGGACGACAGCGAAAATCGTTATTCGGGTTGGATGAGGTGCATTCGCTCGTTGAAGTAGAGCCTTCGCACGAGGATTACCGAGAACAATGCGGAGAGTGCATTCGTGGCGATGAGGATATACATTATGATGAGCTGATATCGGACGGCTGTGCTCGGCTCGACGCCGCCGATAATCTGGCCGGTCATCATCCCCGGAAGATGCACGAGACCAACGACCATAGTCGTGCTAATGACCTGCAACATGCCTGCTTTCACCGCCGCGCGGACTGCGGGGAGCGTTGCGGTATGAACATCCGAGCCTAAAGAGAGGCCTGCCTCGATTTCGCCCGACCTCGTCTTCATCTCCGAGAACAGGCGGTTTATCGAAAGTGCGGAGGAGGTCATCGCGTTGCCGATAATCATGCCGCCGATGGGAATTAGATATTGCGGATTCCAGAACGGCGACGGACGGACAATCACTACAACGCCGAAAAGTATCGAAACGAGACTCGATATGGAAATCGCCAGAAAGAACCGCGCCGTGAGGCCGCTCATCCGCTTGGTCTGCCGCCGCATCGCGTTGTATGACGCCGTCGCCATCATCAGAAAAAGCCATGCGGACACGAGGAACCACCGGTCGAGCGAGAAAATAAGGTCGAGGATGTAGCCTACGAGAATCAGCTGAACGAAAGCGCGAACCACCGCAACGAGCATGTCCTTCTCGAGGCGAAGTTTAAGGAAAATGCTCACAAACGCCGCGATGAGAACCATCCCCGCCGATGCAATGAGCGCTGTAATCGATAGATGAATTACCTCATTCATCGCAAGCTCCGTTTCGACGGGAAATTTGAATTATCTCCTCGAATTCGCGAGGGGGATTCGCAAAAAACTCCCCTGTCGGCATGACGGCGACGAGCCTGCCGTCGTGAATGAGCGCAAGGCGGTCAACCGCGCCTCGGGCGAGTGCGAGGTCGTGGACAACGAGAATCGAAGTAATCCCCATCTCCAGCGTGAGGCGCTCGACCATGAGGACAATTCTCTCTGCAGACTTGGCATCCAGCGCCGATGTCGGCTCGTCCATCATGAGGATTTTCGGCTCGGTCGAAAGCGCCCTTGCGATGGCGACTCTCTGCATCTGCCCAATCGACAAGGCATCGGCTTTCATGTGAGCAAATTCGGCGGAAAGGCCGACGGCGTCGAGAAGTTCGGCGACCCTCTCTTCGGAAAGAACCTCGCCCGTAAGTTTCGGCCCCCATCGAATATTATCCGAGACCGTCCCATCGAAAAGCGACGGCGACTGCTGAACAAAGCCGATACCGCGACGATAATCGCGCGGGTCTATATCTGTGAGAGGTTCGCCATAAAAGAAAATCTCGCCCTCGTCGAACGGCTCGAGGTCGGCCATCATCCTAAGGAGCGTAGATTTGCCCGAGCCGGACGGCCCCACAAGCGCCAATCTTTCGCCCTCGAAAATATCGAGGCTCACGCCCGAAATAACTCGAACAAATTTCTCATCTATAGAGCGGCGTTTTTTGCGGCCGACATTCGATAGTTTAAGGATTGTCTTGCCGCCCATCGTTAGAACATCAAGGTGAAGAATCTTTCAGGCCTCATGTCTTGAGGCCTGAAGAAGCTCGCGAAAATCACCCAAATATTGTCGAAAATAGTGGGCGTCTTCCCGATAGCAGGCGGCTGAACTTCCACCGAGAAGTAGATAAGCGTAGGGCGCCCCTTGACGGCTGAAAGCGGCACCGGCCCCCAAAAGCGCGAGTCATAGCTATGGTCGCGGTTGTCGCCAACACACATGATATTGCCCTCGGGGATCGTGACCTCTTGGAAATTGTCGGAAACGGAAAAGTAGATAAGTTGCTGAATGCTATACTGCAAGGCTTTTTCGACAATCGGGACGGTTTTTTCGTGCGAGAAATCATCGCCGAAATATATCTCCAGCCCCTGCGCCAAGACGCCTCGGGCATATTGATCCCAAGTTTGAGCTTGCGGGTTAATTCTCGCAATTATCGCTTCGAGGCTGTCGATGTCGAGTGCAACGCCATCCTTGGCGGCCTCGTGGACGGCCACGAAAGCATATAGCGATTTCACAGCGGCCGGCCTGCTATTAATTGCCCCGTTAATTACAGTGAAGACATCACGATTTTCCCATGACCTCTGCCACTCCCTCGGTGAGATGCCAAACACATTCGGCACGGGCGGAAGTGTATTCTCGAAGTGCGCGTGTTTGTCGGGGACTTCCACACCGTCGAGGATTACTCGCCTGTCGCGAATCTCGAAAGTCTGCCCGCCCACAGCGAGGCAACGCTTGACATAATCAATTTTTGGCTCGAGCGGAAACTTGAACACCACAACATCGCCGGGTTGCGGCTCGCCGAAGCGATATGACAGCTTCTCGGCCAGAAGATATTCCCCCGGCAAAATTGTGGGTATCATGCTTCCGGTGGGCACGGCGTGCGCCTCGACCACTAAAGCCCTGAGAAGCAGGACAATTACCACAGTCTCGACAACGGCGCGAATGCCACGCAGTCCGGGATTCGAGGGAAACTTCCCCTTATCGCCGCTCTTGCCGCCCTTCGGCGCACTTTTCGATTTGATAAATTTCATAATCTCGATTCTATTCCTTTGGAGACAATTTTGCAAGCACAATCTTCAAAGCTTTGCACTTGACATGCCATATTTAAAAAGTAAAATTGGTGAAACTATAGGAGGAATTATGAAAAAGAAAGTTTTACTGCTTATCGTCATAAGCGCAATACTTCTCATGGCGGCCACAACGAACGCCGACCGCGGCCACATCTCCGTCACCGCACGCGCCGAGATTTACGACCCGCCCGGCCCTGCGAAAATCGCGCCGATGTTCACAATCGAAGCGCGATACCGCCTCAGCGCATTTATCGCCGCCACCGCGAGCGGCTCGTGGACTCAATACAGCGACAACGACGCGAATATCACTTTCATTCCGGTTTCCGTGGCGGGCGAGGTTCACCCGTTCGGCAAAGGCGTCTTCGATCCTTACGCCGGCATGGGCATTGGGTTTAACTTCCGCCAATTCGAGTATTCCGGTAGCGACGACGAAGCCGAACTCAACCTCGGCCTCGAGTTTCTCGGCGGAGTGACATACAAGCCGAAAAATCAATTCGGCTTCGCGTTCCAGTTTAAATACCGTATCGAAGACATCGCAAATGCAGGCGATACCGGCTCATGGTCGTTCGGCGGCGGCGTGACGGGAAGCTGGGAGAAAGACCTTTAGGCGAATCTGACGGCCTACATCCCCTCGAATTGCGTCTCGTAGAGCGAGCGATATAGCCCGCCCCGCGCTATCAGTTCATCGTGCGACCCCACCTCGGCAATGCGGCCTTTCGCGAGCACGACGATTTTATGCGAGTTGACTATGGTGCTGAGCCTATGCGCGATAACCACCGCCGTCCTGCCCTCCATCAGCCTGTCGATTGCCTCCTGAACAAGGCGCTCGGATTCCGTGTCGAGCGAGCTGGTGGCCTCGTCGAATATCAGTATCTGCGGGTTCTTGAGAATCGCACGGGCAATCGCGAGTCGTTGGCGCTCTCCACCGGAGAGGCGCACGCCACGGTCGCCGATGACCGAGTCGAGTTTGTTAGGCAATCTTTGGATGAAATCCCACGCGTTTGCGGCCTCCGCCGCGGCGATGATTTGCTCCTCCGGCCAGTCCTCCCGTCCATAGGCAATGTTCGCGCGAATCGTATCGTTGAAGAGAATGACCTCCTGCGTGACAATCCCCATTATCGACCTCAGCGACGATATTTTTATATCTCGAATATCGATCGAGTCAATGGTGATTTTGCCCTCGGTGGGGTCATAAAATCGCGGAATTAAATCCACAAGTGTGGATTTGCCGGCACCGGAAGGCCCCACCAGCGCGACAATCTCGCCCTTCTTGATTTCGAGATCGATGTCTTTGAGCGCCCAATCATCGGATGATTCATACATGAACGAAACGCCCTCAAAGCTAATGCCTTCAACGATATTCTCAATGTCCACCGCTGAGGGACTGTCGTATATTATAGGCGGCGTGTCAAGCAACTGGAAAACTCGGCTGGCGGCGGCGAGGCCAGTATTTATACGCGCTATTTGATTGGAGAAAGTCTTAACAGGTTGCATAATCAAAAAAAGCACGATGACATATTGCATGAACGATTCAGGCAGAAGACCCTCTCCATATATAACTTTGCGCCCCGCGAACCACAATATCGCGACCGCCATCGCCGTGGCGATTACCTCATTGAACGGCCCGGCGAGCCGCCTGACGCGTATCATCTTCATCATGTTGCGGAGATATTCATCGGCATATCGCGAGAATTTTTTCAGCTCGAAACGCCCCATGTCGAACGCTTTCACCACGCGAATGCCGGAAATCGTCTCCTGCAAAACGCTGACCGAATCCGCCATAAACTCTTGACTCTTGGTCGTGTATCGCCGCAGATGTTTATTGATGACTCCCATGAGAAAAGCGATTATCGGCAGAAGGACGGTAATTACGAGCGTGAGCCTCCAATCGATGAAAAGCAATATCACATAATAGATTACGAGTGAGAGCGGGTCGCGGATGAGGTCGGCGACGGAGACGGAAATAGAGTCCTGCATGGTCTGGACGTCGGACACAATTCTGCTGATTATTTCGCCGGCGCGTTGTTTATCGAAAAATGCGAGAGATAGCCTGTGAATGTGCTCGAATAAACGCTTTCGATGGTCGTTCATAATGCCCTGCAGGGCCGTGTTCGTGAGAACAGTCTGCCAGTAAAGAAAGAAATTTTTGCAGAACATTATGATAATCAATAATAAACAGAAATTAGCAAGTGTTTTAACCTTGGTCTCTTTATAGACAAACGGCTCTACCTTCTCTTGGAACTTAAACTTCCAGCGCTCGATGAGACTGTCCTCGTTATAGCTCTCCTCGCGCTCTGCGCGCACCGTCTCGATAGTTCCGCTTTCCGGACGAAACAGCGTTTTCATCACCGGCGTCACCATATAGACTAATGCCACGTTGCTCACTGTAAAGAGGAGCATCGCCAGTATGCCCAGTGCCAGCGGGAGCCAATATGGCAGAAGCGATTTGGATAGCCGCAGGAATAACTTCATCAAATATTATCTGTAGCGTTATTTGTTTTATTAGGGATTTCGTGGATTAAATCGTCGAGGCTTGCGCGACGACGCCACAAAAACATTGCGCAACTCTCCGCCGAACCCAAACCGAGCGTTATTGTGAGGAGCGCCAGCGGTATCTGCACGGCAGTCCGAAGGCCATCGGCCATCGCCCCGCCGGAGACTATAATCCCAATCCCGAGGCCGACGAATATCAGCGCGAAGAGCAAATTGAAAACGAAATCCAATGCACCACTCGGCGATTTGCCCTCCGAGACTACGCCGAGATGCCGGCCGTTCCTCCACGCCAAAGACTGGAAGCCCGTGCGCACAAGGCCGAAGTTAATCGCGATTACCGCCAGCCAGATTCCGCCGTGGCAGACGCCCGAGATGCCTCCCCCTGCGAATATCGGCGCGCCGTGAATCGAGAGCATCGCGGCGAAAATGACTACCATAAGCGCGCTCGCCAGCGAGTTCACCCCGCGAAACGCGAGGTCGAAGCGGACGCGCGACAACTCGCTCTCGGTCAGCTTTCTCGTCCTGTAATTTTTATCGTCCATCGTTCTCCGTTAACTTTTAAGTGAAATCTCCGCGAGCGCTTGAATAATGGCCTCGCGCTCTGTCAGCTTGCCAGACTTCATGCCTACATCGATTCGCCCCAGCTCGATTAAAGCATTGCGAATCATCGGGATAGTCCATTTGCCAGCGGCGGTTTTATAGAATTTAAGCTTCCACGCCGGCGCACGGACTTTCGCCAAACCCGCTTCCCCAGATTTGGCGCGGATGAGCTTGAAAAGCTCCAGCTTGAGTATCGCGACGAGCATGATCACCGATTCGCCGAACTCGAGAAGGCTCTCAACCAGCTCGAAGGTCTCCTCGAAATTCCTATTGGTAAAGCTGTCAGCCAAGCGGAAGATGTTCACGCTTCGGGATGTCGCCGTCATCTCGTCGATGCCAGACTTGGTGATGGGCTTGCCTTCGGCGACGAGACCGAGCTTGTCGATTTCGACCGCCAGCGTCTGGATGTTCACACCTGCGCGCTCGACGAGATAATTCACAATGCCCGAAGAAATTTTCACGCCGGCGCGCTCGGCCAATTTGGCCACCCACTGTGTCATTTCGCGGTCATTGGCGATTGTGCATTCAATCGGCTCAAGCAGAGCGACGAGGCGCTTATGAAACGCCACGGTTTTTTTCTGCGGGTTGGCCTCGGCAACGAAGACACAACCCTCCGGGATATTTAGCTCGCCGATGACGTCGTGAAGCGCTTTCCGGCCGTTCTCGACCTCGCGGAGCACGACGAGACGGCGCTCGGCCATCATGGGGATAGCGAGGATGGCATCGGCGAGGGCTTTGGGGTCGCGAAGCTCTTTCGCGCGGAATTCGTGGTAGTTGAACTCGGCGAAGTCCGGCGCGATGACTGTCTCGCGGATGGCGGCGAGAATTTGTCCCTTGATGAACGCCTCATCTCCGAAAACGTAATACCCGCGGGCATCCGGCTTGCTTTTAATTTTCGAGATAATTTTGTCGAAATCGTCGGGTTTCATGGCAATAAAATATGCACCTTCGCGCCCATAGTCAAGGCGATTGGATTATTTGCTTGCCAGATGCAGGCCGATAGCGCCCAACTCTTTTCCCGAAGGCGGTTTATGAGAATTGTCCTTCAAGCATATTCCGCTTCATGCCGGCGACGTGTCTGTGCTTTCGCCTGTTCGCCGAAGCCCTAAAGCTACTGCTTACGCGCTATTCTGGCGAATGCCGAGTGATTATGAATCGACTCCTCGCTCGATGCCCGAACATCGTAGCTCAGGATGTCCCCGCGCGCACCGAGCTTCTCGGCGACGGCTCGGACGACGTCCTCGACGAAACGCGGATTCGCGTATGCCAGATCAGTGACGAACTTCTCGTCCTCGCGCTTGAGCATGGCAAAAAGCGGCGCGCTGGCGGACGACTCTGCGATTTCGACAAGCTCCTCTATCCATACAAAATCGCTCGAAATCACCTCGATTGAGATCTTCGTGCGCTGGCTGTGGGCGCTCGACTCGCAAAGCTCCTTACTGCAAGGGCACAGGGTCGTGACGGGAACTTCGACGCCCAGCATAAAGCGATATTCGCCGTCCTCGATAATGCCGTCAAAAACGGCTGTGTATTGCATGAGCGACGGCGTTTTGCTGACCGGTGCAAGTTTTTCGATGAAGTAAGGAAACTCGAGAGTGATATGTGCTGAGCGCGCGTCGAACTGTGTAATTATTGTATCAAGAATTTCGCGCAACTGAACATAGGTAATCTCGCCGCGAAAGCGGTTGATTATCTCGACGAATCTGCTCATGTGCGTCCCGCGCCATCGCGCGGGTAAATCTACGGACATGCGCACTTTAGCGACTGTGCTTTGTTTGCGGTTGTTCTTATCCAAAACTACGATGGGATACAGAAGCTCCTCGATGCCCACACGGTCGATAGCAATTTCATGCTCGGGCTTGTCAATAGCGACATCGGGAAGCCCAGCTCTGTCAAGTGTTATTTCAGTCTCCTCGCGGAAGAGCCTGAAAATATCGCCGCCAATCCCCTCAATGGCTTTGACGGCCACAACGCGGTATGATGGATTCTCGCTGTGCCGAAATTGCTCCGAGTGGTGGGCACTTTGCGGCGGGTCTTGCTCTGCAGAGTCATCGAGAAGATCGAGTTCGGCCAAGCCATAGTCGGCAATCCTGAGATGCCGTGAGACGGCGCGCCACGCATTGCGAAACTCGTCCGGCTTCGGCTGAAACAGCTTCAAAGTAAGCTTCACCGCATTCCAGAGCTGGCACAAATCTCCATCCGCCGCTTTGAACGCGCGCAAATTGACTCTGACAAGCCCGGAGTCGGGCAGAAGCGCCTCGAAAACTTGACCTTCGATTGGCGCGGCGGCCTCGAACTCGCTCTCCAGCGATGTTTTGGCGTGAAAAATATCTTCAAGCATATGGCACGGCCCCATGAACGCCTGATAGAGCAGTTTGTATAAATCGCGCGGCTCCGACTTGGGGTGATTTCGCATGTATTCATTGACAAATTCGGCGACGTTTTTCTCATCCATCGAAAAGACCTCCGCTCTCCGGAGAAAAGTTGCATTTCATGTGTTTGTATGCGCCACGCGTGGCGCGTCTTCCTCGAGGGGTTCTGTCAATAAAACCGAGTTGCATGAGAAACGGTTCGTATATCGACTCGATTGTTCCCTCGTCCTCGCCCAAAACTGCGGCTATAGTGCCAATTCCAACAGGGCCGCCATCGTATTTTTCGATGATAGTCGATAAAATTCGCCTGTCCATCTCATCGAGACCAAGCTCATCAATCAACAATAAATCGAGGAATGCGTTAGCAATATCTTCCGTGATTATACCAGAACCCTCGACTTGTGCATAATCGCGAACTCGCCGAAGCAATCTGTTCGCGATTCGCGGCGTGCCTCTGCTCCGCCTCGCGATTTCTTGCGCCCCGTGAGAATCGGTCTCGATAGCAAGTATTCGTGCGCTTCGCTGGACGATGCGAAACAGCTCCTCCGGCGGATAGTAATCCATGCGTTCGACTACACCAAAGCGCGAGCGAAGCGGCGCGGTGATAAGCCCCGCGCGTGTTGTCGCGCCGACGAGTGTGAATTTGGGCAATGCGAGTGAGATTGTTCTTGCCGCCGGCCCTTTATCGATGATAATGTCTAAACTGTAATCCTCCATCGCCGAGTAGAGATACTCCTCGACCGCCCTCGGGAGGCGGTGGATTTCGTCGATGAACAGGACGTCTCCGGCGTTTAGGCCGGTCAAAAGGCCGACCAAATCGCCCGGACGCTCGAGCACCGGCCCCGCAGACACGCGGATTTCCGCCTCCATCTCGTTCGCGATAATATGCGCGAGTGTAGTTTTGCCAAGGCCGGGCGGGCCATATAATAATGTATGGTCGAGCGCTTCAGAGCGCTGTTTGGCCGCTTTGATATATATAGCGAGCTTGCGCTTTATCGCCTCCTGCCCGACGAATTCCGTTAGGCGCGACGGCCGAAGGGTCTCCTCAAAATCGTTGTCGTCAGCGACATGGTCAGGCCTCAAGTATTCCTGCATAACTTCACTTTCTGATTATACTTAGCGCAGTTTTGATGAGCGCATCCGCGTTTGAATCGCCGACAATCTGGGCGGCATCACGGACTGCCTGACCAGCCTCGGCGCGCGAATATCCCAGCGCGACAAGCGCGTCGATTGCATCGACAGACGCGCCGCCTCTGGGAGATGTTGCGACTTGAATGCCGTCGAGCGCGCCCTCCAGCTCGAAACAGAGTTTCTCGGCGCGCTTCTTGCCAAGCCCCTTGATGGTGGCGAGCATTTTGAAATCGCGATTCGCGACGGCACAGACAAACTCCTCCGCGCCGATGCCGGAGAGAATGCTCATCGCCATTTTCGGGCCGATGCCGGAAACGGAAATCAGTGCATCGTATAGTTGCCGCTCCGGCTCGGTTGCAAAGCCGAAAAGCTCCATCGAATCCTCGCGGTGAAGCAGGCGAGTCAGTATCATCGCCTCTTCGCCGGCTTGGCCTATTTCTTGCGCGGTGTTCGAGGATATTGCAATGTAATATCCCACGCCGGCAACGTCGATGACGACGAAATTCTCGCCGATTTTGGCGATATATCCTCGAATGAAGTCAATCATATTAGCCTACTCTCAAAGCCCTCTGCGCCCAGCAAAATGCCACCGCAATGGCGTCCGTTTGATCGGCAGGGCAGTCCTCCGGCGCGTTCAATAATCTTTTCACCATAAATGCGACCTGCTCTTTGGCGGCGTTGCCGTTGCCAACAACGGCCATTTTGACTTCCCTCGGCGCGAACGTGGCAACATCGACATCGGCGAGCGCCGCGGCCAAAATGGCGGCCGTTCTGGCTTCGCCGAGCTTAATCATGCTCTGGACGTTCTTGCCAAAAAAAGTGTCCTCCACTGCGACTATATCGGGCGCGAAATTCTCGACTAAATCGGCCACAAAGCCATATATTTGAACGAGTTTCGCGATGCGGTCTTTGCCATTAGGGTGAAAAACGCCAGACTCAACCAGCGATATTTTCTTGCCTTCGACTTGAATAAGCCCCCAGCCGGTGTTGACCGTTCCCGGGTCTATTCCGAGGATTCGCATCATAGCGGATTGTTAGTTAGCCTTAAAGTATAATTCTTCAATAATTTGCGCGACTGCGCCCTCCTCGTTCGAGAGCGGGCTGACATAATCGGCAACGGCGAGAATATCATCATGTGCGCTCGCGGGGCAAGCGAAAATGCCCGCCTCATCGACCATGGGCAAATCATTGACATAATCCCCTATGGCGAGGACAGATTCACGTGGAATACCGAGATATTCTCTTAACATTTTGAGCGCCCTACCCTTGCTCGTCCCCCTCGCACGATATTCTATGTAATGCATTGGGAAATAACGAATTGACGGAAACATATAGTGGTCGATGTCGTCGAGGCTGAGCGCAGTCGTTCCTGTGTAGATGCCGTTCACGGCCTCCTGCTCGCCCGCTATGAGTATTGCCGTAGGCGGCTTTCCATCTATTGTAGCTATATCCGCGAAATCCGTCATGTTGACAATCCAAGTGTCCAGCGCAGGGCCGGTCAGCTCATCGACATTGCGCGCGAATGCCGTATCGCAACACACGGAAATCAATGTCGCGCCGCTATCCCACGCACTTTCAATAAGTTGTAGCGAACTTTCGGGCGAAATCGGCTCGTGATAGAGCGGCTTAGCGCCGTCTCTATGGCCTGCGACAATCGAGCCATTGAGGGCGATTATCGGCAGATGTAAATCGAGTTTCAGGATATATTGGCGCGATGCGGAAATCATGCGGCCCGTGGCGAGTGTCACCATCGCGCCGTCGTCTTTCGCCCTGCGGACGGCGGCCTCGACGCTCGGAAGAAGCCTCGTCTTCGAGTCGATGAGCGTCCCGTCGATGTCTATCGCGATGAGGCGGGGTTTGGGCATCGTCAATTCGCCGAGTTGAACGCCTCGATAGTCTCGTCGTCGATATCGAAGTTCGAGAAGACGTTCTGGACATCGTCGTGGTCTTCCAGCGCTTCCATGATTTTGAGCATCTTCTCGGCATCCTTGCCCTCGACCTTGACGAAATTCTGCGGAAGCTGTGTCAGCTCGGAGGTCTCGATTGTGATGCCTGCAGATTCGAGAGCCTTTTTCGTCGAATCGAGTTCGGTGGCCGCCGTGTATATTTCCCAGCTCTCGCCGCCGTCTTGGACGTCCTCCGCGCCCGCTAATAGTGCTTTCTCGAAGATTTCCTCCTCCGAAAGCCCCTCTTTCGGGATAGTGATATATCCCCTGCGGTCGAACATCCAGCCCACGCAACCCGTTTCGCCGAGGTTGCCGCCGTTTTTGTCGAGGAGGTGGCGGATTTCGGCGACTGTCCGGCGCTTGTTGTCGGTCATCGTCTCGATGAGAATCGCGACGCCGCCGGGGCCGTATCCTTCGTAGCTGATTTCCTCATAGACCACGCCCGGAAGCTCGCCGGTGCCTTTCTTTACGGCGTTTTCGATGTTATTCTTGGGCATGTTTGCGGCTTTGGCTGTCTCGATTGCCGTGCGAAGTCTCGCGTTGCCGTCGGGGTCGCCGCCGCCTTCGCGCGCCGCCACGGTGATTTCCTTGATGATTTTCGTGAAAATCTTGCCGCGCTTGGCATCGAGTGCCGCCTTCTTGCGTTTAATCGACGCCCATTTGGAGTGTCCACTCATTCTCTCTCCCTTTGTAGATACTTCATATTTATATTAGACTACGAAATTTTTTCTTTTTTCGCAATAAAAAACGACAAAAAACTGCGCGGCGAAGGGGTGGCGTTAGAGGTGGATTGAAAACCCTATCGAAAAACCGTCGCAAAAACGGGTTGTGAATTGTATCAAGAAAAACGATTGACTTTCGCCGCTTCTACAAATAAATTCCCCTCATGTTCGGCGACTCGAAACATATCGATACGGACTTCCTCGTGCTCGGCTCGGGCGTTGCGGGGCTTTCCTTCGCGCTCAAGGCTTCGAGGCTCGGCAAAGTCGTCGTAGCCACCAAGGGCGGAATAAGCGAGGGCGCAACTTCGCTCGCGCAGGGAGGAGTCGCGGCGGTGCAGTCGCCGGAGGATTCTATCGATGCGCACATCGAGGACACCCTCCGCGCCGGAAGAGACCTCGTGCATGTGGATGTCGTCCGGCGCGTCGTCGAGTTCGGCGCTCAGGCGGCAAGTGAACTTATCGAACTTGGCGTCCCGCTGGACAGGCGCGGCGAAACCCTCGAGCTTGGCCTCGAGGGCGGCCACTCCCACAAACGCATTCTCCACGTTGCCGATGCCACCGGCAAAGCAATCGAAGAGGCATTCATCGAGGCCGCCAAGAACCGAAACATCACGTTCATCACAAACCATTGCGCCATAGACCTTCTCACGCAACACCACCTGCCCGCGTCGCATCCCATGCAAAATCAGCCCACGCAGTGCTGGGGCGCATATATACTCGACGAAAATCTCGGCATCGTCCGAACCGTGCGCGCGAAAGCGACGCTCTTGGCGACAGGCGGCGGCGGGAGGCTCTATCAGCACACGACCAACCCGCCGGTATCCACCGCGGATGGCGTGGCTATGGCATTTCGCGCGGGCGCGACGGTCGCCAATCTCGAGTTTTTCCAGTTCCACCCGACCATGTTCTACAACCCCGGCGGCGATAGCTTCCTCATATCCGAGGCGGTGCGCGGCGAGGGCGGAATGCTCCGCAACCGCAATGGCGAGCGTTTCATGGAGGGCGTTGACGAGCGCATGGAACTCGCCCCCCGCGATGTCGTCGCGAGGGCGATAGATACTCATCTCAAGCGCACCGGCGATGTCTGCGTCTTTCTCGACCTCACGCACAAAGACGGCAATTTCATCGAAGAAAGATTCCCGAACATCTTCCGCCACTGCCTCGAAAACGGCATCGACATACGCAAGGAGTGGATTCCCGTGGTTCCGGGGGCGCATTACATGTGCGGCGGCGTCAAGGTTGACTCATCGGCGCGCACGGGCATTGTCAACTTGCTGGCCGCCGGCGAGGTGGCCTTCTCGGGGATGCACGGCGCTAACCGCCTCGCCTCCAACAGCCTGCTCGAGTCGCTGGCATACGCGCACTTTGCATCGGAAACAGCGAGAGAGAGCATCCGGCTCGAACAGAACATCCCCGAACTTCCCGACTGGGACGACTCGGGAGTGTTCGACCGCCACGAATGGGTGATAATCCGCCATCTGCGCGAGGAGATTACACGCCTCATGTGGGACTATGTCGGCATCGTCCGCTCCGATGACCGCCTCGAGGCCGCGCGGAGACTTCTTCACTACTTCATGCGCGAGGTGGATTTGTTCTACCGCGCAAACCCCGTCCGGAGGGACTTAGTCGAACTTCGCAACCTCGCCCTCACAGCGACTCTCGTGGTAAAATCGGCGCTAATGCGCAAAGAGAGCAGAGGACTTCACTTCAACATCGACCATCCCGACTCCGAAGCAAAATTTCTGCTCGACACCGAACTTCGCAACGAGGAAGTCGAGACAGACACTCATCTTTTAGGTTCGCAATAGGGCAACGCACACTTTGTCAGCGCGCCACAATGCACATGCTTTGTGGTCTCGGCTCCGCTCGAAGGCTCTTGCTGGGCAATTATACCCGATAAACATTGGAATATTGGCAATATCACCCGTGTATAATTTGCATAAAACATAAGTCATTGATATACAATGAGTTATTTTCTGGCATCAAATCTGCAATTTATGTTTTAATGCCAACAATAAGTGAGCATCTTTGTAGATGTCCGCTGTGAATTTGTCGAGCTGTTGTTCACCATCTTTGAGAGAAGGAACTGAAATGAAAAAAATCGTGGTATTATTGGCAACTATCGTTGCGCTGACTGCCTTCGCCCAAGTCGCGGAGATTGACACGGCAGACTATACCCCCGCCGAAGTTGCGCCCCTGCCCACAGTCAAGCTTCCATCCGCCGACGCGACACCGCTACTGCGGCCGGAAGAACCGATGGCGACCTGTCTAACTATAGGCAATGGCTCAGACGATATATTCATTGATGTCGGCACAGCAGGCAACGTCGGCATCGGGACAACAAGCCCCGGGCAAAAGTTGGATATAACTGGAGGAAATGCCCGCGCTACCGGAGAATTTATAGGCACTTTAGGTAGCGGCTATGGGCAGTTCAGAGCAGTTCGTGGTAATTACGGCACTTTCATTCGCAATGACGGTAGTAATACATATATATTGCTGACTAACTCTGGCGACGCTTACGGAGGGTGGAATGGTTTAAGGCCTTTTATGATCAGTAATTCAACTGGTGACGTTTATATGCATTCAGGCAATGCCTTTTATGCAAGAGCCAGCGATGGCAACGTCGGTATCGGGACGACAAGCCCGAGCTACAAACTCGATGTGTATGCAGGAACTTCAGCTACCACCGCTCGTTTTAGAAATAGTAATGGTTACATCGAATTCGGTCCTAAGAATGCCGGAGGCGCTCATATTTACACCGATAGAGATAGATTCTACTTCAATAAAGATGTATGGCTCGTGGGCAATCCAAGTCGGTTAAGCGCATATAGCACTAACAATCTGCAATTGCAAACG
>DSAF01000175.1 GCA_011388305.1 Candidatus Zixiibacteriota bacterium
GAAGTCCACAACAACCCGCCGGAGAAGCGCGAGGCGGCACTCAAGATGGGCACGAATATAATAATTTACGCAATGACGAGACTATGAGCGAAGCACGAAACAAGATAATCGCTTTTCTGAGCAACGGCAGGAACTACGACACGGCCGTTAGAGTCATGGCCGGTTTAATTTTGGCAATTTCGGCGATTCTCGTGACCGCGCTGGTTTTTATCCTCGTCAACGGGCTATTCTTTATGGATTCGCCGACTCGGAGCGTGTTTTTCTTCGCATGGATTGCGGTGACAGTGCTCGCGCTGACTCGCTGGATTATTTGGCCAATCCTCCGAAGACCTACGCTCCGCGCCGTGGCGATTGCGCTCGAAAGGGCGTATCCGGAGCTGAAGACACGCCTCATCTCATCCTATGACCTTCTGCAGATAGATCCCGAGCGGCTCGGCTATTCCGGCGGGCTTGTCGAGGCGGCGGTTGTCGATGCGGGCGAGTCCGTGCAGGGGCTAAAGCCCTCGAAAATCGCGCCGCTTTCGTCACTTCGGGAGAATTCGGCTTTCCTTGCGCTGGCGCTACTCTTGACCATCGGGCTTTTCACGGCCTTTCCATCAACTTTCCGTGAGGGCGCAATTCGCGGAATGCGCCCCTTCACCGACATCCCGCGCCCCTCGCTGACACAGCTTCGCGTCTCCCCCGGAGATGCACAGATTACCAAATACGCCGCACTCGAAATCGACATCACCGCAGATGGCAAACTCCCCGAGAAAGTGACCGTCTATCGGCGCTTCGAGGGCGAGCGCGACGAGCGGGCTTTCCCGGCGGAAAGGAAAGGCAAAGACCATCGCGAGTGGAGCTTCCTCTTCGAGGATGTCAAGCGCGACTTCACATATCGAGTCGAGGGCGGGGATTTCGTCGGGCAAACATACCGCGTCCGCGTGCTCGACCGTCCGCGCATCGTAAATCTCAATATCACATTGACTTATCCGGGACACACCGGCCTCGGCGTCCGAAGGCTCGAAGAAAACGAAGGCTCAATCGATGTGCCCTATGGAACAAATGTGACAGTCGAGGCGCGATTCTCGAAGGAAGTCGTCTCGGGCGTGCTCGTCTTCTCGGACGAAACCGAGCGGGCAATGGAAATCGACGGCAGAGCCGGACGCGCGAGCTTCCGCGCGATGAAGAATTACAGCTATCACATATTCGCTACCGACGACGAGGGACTCGAAAACGACGACCCAATCGAATATTCGATTCGCGTCCGCGCCGACGAGTATCCCTCGGTGGAAATTACCGCGCCGGCAGTGGATGTCCAGCTCACCGAGGAGATGAAGATTCCGCTGTCATTCATCGCAGAGGACGATTACGGTTTCACGCGGCTGGTCGTCGCGCATGTTAAACAGAAAGCCCCCGAAGACACGGTGCGCACGCAAATCTCCGCGGACATCGCGGGCAAGCGGCAGTTGGGCGTCAGCTACCAGTGGAATCTCGTGCCATACAACCTCATGCCGCAAGACATAATTCTCTATTGGGTCGAGGTTTATGACAACGACATGCTCACCGGCCCGAAGATGGGCGTAAGCAAGGTCTATGCGGCGCGATTCCCCAGCATCGAGGAGATTCTCGAGGATGTTGCGCGCGAACGGGACATGCACGTCACCGACATGCAGGAAATCGCCCGACGAGAGCAAGAAATCGGGCGCGAGCTGGATCAAATCGCGAGGGACATCCGTTCCGACCGCGACATCAGCTACGAGCAAAGAGAAGACCTCCGCGAGCTTCTTCAAAAGCAAGAACAACTTCTCGATGAACTCGAAAAGGCCGCCGAGGACTACCAGCAAACTACCGACAAGGTGATGGATCACCAGATGACCGCCCAAGACATGATAGAAAAGATGATGGAGATTCAGCGCCTTCTCGACGAGGTGGCCACGGATGAGATGCGCGAGGCGATGAAAAAGCTTCAGGAAGCGCTCGACTCGATGGATCCCGAGGAACTTCGCAAAGCCGCCGAGCAGTTCCAGATGTCGCAAGAGGAGCTAATGGAGCGCCTCGACCGGACGCTCTCGCTACTCAAGCGAATGCAAATCGAGCAACGCGTCGAGGACATGAAAAACCTCGCCGAAGCTTTGAAGGAGATGCAAGACGAGATAAGCGAAGGCCTCGAAAGCGGCGAGATGTCCCAAGAACAGGCCGAGCAAATGCAGGACAGAGTGACCAAAGGAAGCGAACTTCTCGAGAAAGGCACGGAGGAGCTTGCGAAGATGATGCAGGAATTCTCCGACATGCCCTCCGACGAGGCGCAGGCGATTTCCGACGCGATGAAAAGCGACAGCCCAAGCCAAAAATCATCGCAATGCAAAGGCTCTATGCAGTCCGGCTCGATGTCGCAGTGCCAATCGCAATCGAAGGCTCTTTCCGAGCAGTTCGACCAGATAGCCCAGCAGATGGAGCAGATGCAACAAAACATGCAACAAGACATGTCGGCAGAACTTATCGCGGCGATACGCAAGGCCGTATTCGACCTTTTAGACCTCTCTGCGAGGCAGGAGGACATTCTCGCGCAAATCTCACGGGATATGCGGAGCTTCGAGCTGGCACGCGGGCTTGTCTCCGACGGTATGAACATCAGGTCGGCGCTCGCGCGCGTCACCGCCGATGTGGTTGACATCGCCAACAAGGACATCATGCTTCCGCCGAGTGTAATCGCACTATTGGGCAACGCCAACCGCTATATGGATGACATGTTGGGTGAACTCGGTCTCGGCAGAGGATACGGCGCACACTCTCCCGGCCTCGAGGCTATGGCCTCGATGAATGTTGCGGCGGAGAAGTTGCTCGAGACTATGGATCAGATGGCCAGTTCGTCGTCATGCGGCGGCGGCGGACAGAGTTTTTTCCAGCAGATGCAACAGATGGCCGACCAGCAAGGACAAATCAACCAGATGACAATGCCTATGGCGCAGGGACAACAGCCCGGGGGCATGTCTCTCGACCAACAAGCCGCCGCGGCGCGTCTCGCCGCCGAACAGGAGGCCGTCCAGAAAACGATGGAGGAGCTTGCGAAGGAGGCCGCCGGTCGCTCGGACATCGCCGGAAGAATGGACGACATTGTCGCCGAAATGGAGCAGGTCGTCGAGGACTTGCGCAACCGAAGCGCCGACGAGCGCACACTCGAGCGCCAAGAGCGCATTTTGAGCAGAATGCTCGATGTTCAGAGGTCGCTACATCGGCAGGAATATGAAGAGCGACGCCAGAGACGCATTGGGGAGGATGTCGTCCGAAGAAGCCCGGACGCCCTACCGGACGACCTCGGCGAGCGCAGGGACTTACTTCAGCAACAGCTCCTTCGCGCACTTAACCAGCCCTACCCGAAAGAATACGAGACGCACATCAAGGACTATTTCCGCGCCCTGCGCGAGGACGGCGTCTCGGCAATCGAGAGCGGAAATTAAAGTAATCGGAATACGATGAGAAAGACTATACTCGCAATAATTTTTACAATTCTGCTGGCCTTATCGGTTTTCGCGAACATCTCTCGCGATGTCGAACTTGCCCGCCGATATGTCGCCCTTGGGAAATTTGAGGAGGCGCGCGCCCTTCTCGAACCGCTGTTCGAGACGCATTCCGAGGACGCGGGATTGCGGCTTCTTCTCAAGCAAACATACCACGCACTCAGGGATAACGCCTCCTTACTTAGAATCATCGAGGCGGAAATCGCCGATGACCCTAATAACGCGAATTTATGGATAGAGCTTGGCAATGTCGCGCTCGCTATGGGCGACTCCGACAAGGCCAAGCGGGCATACAACACCGCCGTGGAGCTTGTCCCGCATGACGAGGCGAAAATCCTCGCCATCTATAGGTCATACATGACTTGGGGATACACCAAAGAAGCGGTGGAACTATTGCTGGCCGCGCGGAAACGAAGCGGCAATAAGGGCGCTTTTGCGCTGGAAATTGCATCGGTCTATGAGATTTCCAACGAGTGGACGAAGGCCGCCGACGAATATGCGCTATACCTCGAGCAGTTCCCCGACAGGTTCACGGACATCGAGCGGCGGATGAACGAGGTCTCTGCCAATGAAGACCAACTTGACGACCTTATCCAAGCGGTAATTAAGCTCCGCGATAAGGGCATCGAGGGCGACCGAATCGACCGAATGCTCGCGCGTCTTTTGGCGCGGAAAGGCGACTACATGTCCGCCGTCCGTAGCCTCATCGACGCGGAGACTAAGCGGCGCGCGAAGGGCATCTATGTGCTCGGCTTCATGCGCGAGATGTTGTCTGCAAACGCCCACGACGCGGTCATCTTCGCAGGGAACTACCTCGCCGACGCCGAGCCGAGGTTCTCGCTGGAGGCGAGCCTGATTATGTCCTATTCGCTCCGTGCGACTGGCAAAATCGCCGACGCAGAGAAAACACTCGCGCCCCTCGCCAAGGGCAAAACGCCGAATATCGCGGCGGAGGCACTTGTCCTTCTCGGCACAATCAGCCTCGAAGACCGCGACAACCCAAAAGCCGCGAAGGGCTATTTCGCGGAGGCTATCGAAAAATATGCGAGGTTTCCCGAAACTGCAACGGCGTATCGCGGGCTTGTCGAGGTGCATCTGCGCGAGGACGACCTGACGGCCGTCGAGCAAATATTGACGCAACGCCGAGCCACTGCGCCGGATGACCCATGGGCGCTTTTCGGGCTTGGCGAGCTGGCATTCTTCCGCGGTGCGATTGATACGGCGGGGATGATATTCCGAGAGGTTGTCCTTAGTTTTCCGCGTTCGAGCGAGGCGAACAACGCGGTGGAATATCTCGCGCTAATGGCCGATGCAGGCCAGAGCGGCGACATCGAGCTGGTGATATCAGCGTTCTCCGCTCTCCGCAAAGGCGATTTGCCCCTCGCGCTCGCGAGATTCGACACGCTCATAGAGAAACATTCATCGCAACCTTGGGCGGACATCCTTCTATGGGAGCGGGCGCATATCCGCCTCAAAACCGGCGACCGCATCGGCTGTCAAACTGATTTGAACTCCATCGCGGAGCTTTTCCCCGAAGGCTACCACGCATCGCAAGCTATAGAGAAATTGGGCGACTTGGCGCTCGAAGACGGCGACCCTACTGTGGCCGTCCGATATTACAACAGAATTTTGGCAGATTACAAAAACGCGGTCAACCTCGAACGCGTCCGCGACAAACTTCGGCGCATTCCGGGCAATATTTGAACGCACGAGATGCTATAAGAGCGGCGCTTGAGGCGCTAAGAGCGGCGGATGTCGAGAACTCCGAACACGAGGCGCGATGGATGCTGGCGGCAATTATGAAAATCCCGCCGTCTCAACTATTCTCCGACATCGAGATTCCAACGACCGCGCTCGCGACGCTTGATGATTTTGCCGCGCGGAGGGCACAAGGCGAGCCGATTCAGCTCATTCTCGGCGAGTGGGAGTTTTTCGGGCGAAGGTTTTACATGGAAAAAGGCGTCTTTATCCCAAGGCCCGAGACGGAGGGGTTGGTAGAGCTTGTGCTGACGCGTTTGCAGGATAAAGCCGAACTGTGCGGCCTCGAAGTCGGCGTGGGAAGCGGCGCGATATGTGTGAGCCTGCTCTGCGAATCGCCCAAGTTGACGATGTTCGGCACGGATATTTCGGCACGGGCATTGGCTCTCACCCGCAAGAACGCCGAACTCAACGGCGTTGCCGATAGGCTCGAACTAATTGCGCAAGAAAAAATTACAGACAATACATTCGACTTCATTCTGAGCAATCCGCCGTATCTGCTTTCATCGGAGATGGATAGCCTTCCGCGCGAGGTGCAGTTCGACCCTCCGGAGGCCCTCGACGGCGGAGCTGACGGCCTCGACATCATCCGTCAGATTGCCGAAACCGCGAGAGTTTTGTTAACAAATAACGGCTTCGTCGCTATGGAAATCCACGAGAACATGGCTGAGCCGACGGTGAAAATCTTCGCCGATGGGGGCTTCACCGCCGAAACATTCAGTGACATATTCGGCAAAGACCGATATATTTTCGCCGAGAGGAGATGACATGGAGAGAGAGATTGCGCGCCTCAACTGGCACGAATTCAAGCAGACTGTCGAGAACATCGACGGCGTCATTCTGCCCGTGGGCACGGTCGAGGTGCACGGATGCACAAACCTCGGCACGGACATCACCATTCCGGAGTTCCTCGCGAAAAAGCTCGCCGACCGCCTCGACTTGCTCATCGCGCCGACGATAAACTACGGCATCACCCGAACGCTTCTGCCATACGCCGGCTCGATGACCGTATCGCCGGAGAGCTTCGAGAACTACGCCCATGATGTCGCGGTTTCGCTTGTCGAGTCCGGATTCAAGTTCGTCGTTTTCCTTAACGGCCACGGCGGGCACATCGATGAGCTGGCACGGTTGGCGCTCAAGCTCTGGCGCGAAACGGGCGCTAAGTCCATTGTGCTACACTGGTGGCAGTTCTGCGAGCCGCTCACCCGCGAGATTCTCGGCGAGTCTGGCGGGCATTCCGCGTTGGACGAGACATATATGGTCATGGCCGCGGACGAATCGCTCGTCGCTCCGGAGCTTTCTACGCCGGAAACGACCTTCCTTGTCCGCGAGGGCGCGTATCCCTACCCCAATGCCGGCCTTATCTTACAATATAAAGAGGGCGAGGGCACGCCCCGTTTCGACAAAGACGAGGCCGATAGATATGCCGAGGCCGTAGTCGATTATATCGAGCGATACATCCGCGAAGTCCTCGCGGGGTGGTTGCAGAACGGCGTTTAGCGCCTCGCACTCGCCGCAGAAAAATGTGTTGAAATCTCCTGCAAAATGTATATTATAAATTTATATGATGGCGCAAGGGAATGAACCTCGCTCTTCAACCGAGGCTATTCGGTTATTGGCAAACCGCTTAATTGCGGCACTGCGAGGCTGGGTTTGCATTTTTGCTTTGGGATTATTTCTCTCTGCAATATCGACGGCACACGGCATGCCGTTGAGGCTCGGGGGCGTCGAAGTGCCGGAAGGCAAGTTCATGCGCGATGCCGCGGGACAGGTTATCTCGTTGAACCTCAGCGGAATGGGGTTGAGAGATGAGAGATTCCTCGATTACCTCCGGCCGCACATCCACACAATTCAAGCGCTTAACCTCTCCGATAATAAGTTCTCGCGGCTCGACCTCTCCCCACTATCGAATGCAATCAACCTCTTCTCTATCGACTTATCTAACAATAACTTGCGCGAGATCAACTTGTCGCCTCTCGAAGGCCTGCCGAGGCTATCGCTCGTCGTGTTGGCGTCCAACCGTATGGAAAGCATTTCGCTCTCACCGCTGGCGAAATGCCCGCAATTGCGCATTTTACAGCTTCAGAATAACCAACTGGGAAGTATTGACATCGCCCCGCTGGCCGAATGCCCGGACTTGCGCACCCTGTGGCTCTATGGCAACCAACTCACCGACTTCTGCGTCGAGACGATGAAAAACATAGAGAGCTTGCGCGAGCTTCGCATCTATGACAATAAACTGTCTGATAGATGCATCACTGAACTCGAGCGGCTTAAGTCGCTGGAAGAAATAGACATACTGCTTTAGCAAAGCTGTCATCCACTACACAACAATCTCGCCGTCAACGATTATCGGCTCACCGTCGAAATAGAGGCTTGGGCGCAGAAGTATCCCGTCGAGGTGGGACGCCACGCGGATATTGCCGCCCATCGAGCGGTTGTCGCCCATGGCTATATGGATTGTGCCGAGCGCTTTCTCGTCCTCGAGAATGCTTCCTATGAGTTTGGCCTTGTAGTTCGTGCCGATGCCCAATTCGGCGATGTTGAAGGCTTTCTTGCCGTGCGGTTCCATGATGGAGAGCAGATATTCGGCGGATTTTCCGCCGGAGATTGTCACGGCATATCCGTTCTCGACATCGATGTGGATGTGGTCATCGGGGGATAAAACGCCGGTGTCGGCGATTGCGCCGTCTATGACGAGCGTTCCTCGCGCGGTGCCCTCGACCGGCGCAGAATATGCCTCGCCTGCGGGAAGGTTGGTAAATCCGCCGGGCTTATGGAGAATCCCCGTGTCGGCGATGCCCGTCATTCCATCGAGAGAGAACGACAGGTCGGTGCCCGCGGGCGTTGTCACCTGCGCGGAAGTCGCTTTCGTGATAAGCTCGGCCATCTTGATTGAGAGATCGGCGATTCGGCGATAGTCGGCGTTCATCGCACGAACCATCGTTTCGGGGAGGATATTCGGCAATGTGGCGCATCGTGCGCCGGCTTTGCAGGCGTTTCTTCGTGCCTCGGTGTGGCTCATGCTCCTATCAGTGGGGATGATGAGCACATCGTATGCCTTCATCATCTCGGCGACATCGGGCGGCGGCTCTTCGCCGTGGCTTTTGCGCGGAAGTATCGTCACCATGGCGGTCTCGGCGATTTCTGCGGCGGTGCGGAACAGGACTTCGCCGACTTCGTGGAGCTTAGTATCGGTGATAACGAGAACGCGCTCGTGTGGCTGGACGGCGAGACATTCCTTGATTGCGACATCCGCGGATGCCCTCAATTGTTCTTGCATTTTGCGCCTTTCTATACTTGCTAATTCGTGTTAAGTATCACCGGAGAGCTTTTCAGGTCTTCCGGAATCATAATAATCGTGTTGTTGGGCGAATTGACCAACTGCTTGAGCATCTCGATGCGATACCACTGGATATAGCTTGACGTAAGACCTTGCGCAATAATCCTGTTCGCCTCGCGGATTCCCTCGGCCTCGACGACCTTGCGCTCCTTTTCGAGATGCTCTTTCTGGAGAACGAACTCCATTTTTCGAGCGTCTTGATCGGCGGCGAGTTTAGCATCGATGGCGTCGCTAATGAGTTGCGGGAGAATGACATTGCGAAGGAGTATTCTTTCGATTGTCATGCCTTTGCCGGCGATAAGCTCGGCCGCCCGCGCGTGTATCGACGTAACAACGGTATCACGCTTGACCGAGTAAATGTTCTCGGCGGTATATTGAACAACGATGTCGCGGATGGCCGTCCGCAGTGTAGGGCGGATTATTCGCTGGTCGTAGTTTGCGCCAATGTCGCTATAAACTTTCGGCGCATCCTCCGGATTGAGGCGGAACCATGCTGTCAGGTCGAGACGGACAGTCAGCCCCTCGGAAGTGAGCGCATCGATAGCGTCATCGCTCTTGCGGACGCCCTCTTCGCGGGCAATTGACATCGTATATTCGCGGAGGCGCGTCTCCATCTTGACCGTGCTGGCCAACGGGTTGATTAAGTGAATCCCCGGCTGAAGCGGATTCGGGCGAACTTTGCCGAACAAAACCACAACGCCGACATGCCCTGCCGGCACGACTGTTATCGACGCCATAATGAAAATCGCCACGATGATGACGATAATCGAAACGACAACAAGTTTGACGCTTGCTTTTTTGGGGTCCATTTTCCCCTCCTAAAATTATGGCTTGTATGGCCTTACGAAAAGAAATCCATGGGGTTTCGGCGGCGCGCCTCGTCCCTGTCTATAATCTCGAAACTTGTCTCGATAGGCGCGGCTTTCGATATCATCGCCGAGACGGAGCAGTATTTTTCCTGCGAGAGCGCAATTGCTCGCTCGACCGTCTCCGGCGGGACATTGTCGCCGACGACCGTGAAGTGCAAATGTATTCTCGTGGCGACGCGCGGGTGTTCCTCGGCGCGGTCGGCCTCGATGCTAATCCACAGGTCGTCGAACTCGACGCGTTTTTTGCGGAGAACGAGCATAACATCGTATCCGCTACATCCGGCCAGCGAGGAGAATAGCATCTCGAACGGCGACATCGCACCGATGTCTTTGCCTGCATCCATCAATGACCAATGGCCGCTCTTGCCGCGGGCAATGAAGCCGGCATCACCGGCTTTGCGGGCAATGAGCTTGATTTCGCCGCTCATAGTTCTGCGGCTCCGCCTTGTTTCTCGGCTATGGCCACAGTCTCGCCGAGTAGCGGCCTGATGACTCGCTCCAGCTGGGCTTTCGAGTGTGCGCCCACGAGCCTGTGCCTAATGCATCCATTCCTATCAACAACAAACGTTGTAGGAATCGAGGAGACATTCCCATAGGCCATGACGACATTACGGTCATGGAATACTATTGGATAGTTAATGCCCTCACGCCGAACGAATCCCGGCACGTTGTTTCTCTGCTGGTCAACCGATATGCCGAGCACAACAAGGCCGGCGTCGCGATATTGATTTTGAAGCTCTATAAGCCCGGGGATCATTATTCTGCATGGGCCACACCAAACCGCCCAGAAGTCGATTAGAACAACTTTACCGGCAAAATCGGAGAGCGAAACGCGGTTGCCATCGATGTCCGGAAGGTTGAATCCGGGTGCGGGGGTTTCACAGGTGATCTCCTCGGAGATTGGCTCCTCCGCGGGCTTGAGTTCCTTCTCAATAGGTTCTTCGTCGATTGGGAGAGGAGCAACGTCTTCCCTCATCGGCAACTCTTCCCCGATAACTTCCGGTTGTTCAGTCTTCTCGGTCTTCACTCCGCAGGCTAATATTGGTAGAAACGCGAAGAGTATGAAAATCAAAGGAAACTTAATTTTCATCGCGCACTATTCTCCGAGGAGTTTGGTTGTTTTCTCTTTGAGCAACTCGAAAGGAACCGCGCCCATCACCGTCTCGACCGGCTTGCCGTCTTTGAACCACATTATAGTCGGAATGCTCATGATGCGGAACTTCGCGGCGGTTTGGCGGTTCTCGTCGATGTTGAGCTTGAATACTTCGATTTTGCCGGCCATTTCCTCGGACAGCTTTTCGACCTCCGGGCCAAGCATCCTACAAGGGCCGCACCAAGGTGCCCAGAAATCCACGAGCGCGAGACCTTTTGCATTTGCTACTTTGGCGTCGAATTCGGCGTCTGTGATATTGTGTGCCATGTTTCCTCCGTTTCGTTGTTAATTTACACCCTTTAAGTATAAGCGAAGTCCGGTGAAAGTCAAGGCCTATTTTATCTTTTTATTTGAATAATTGAATAATATGATTTACGCTGTTGACATATCTCCCAAGTCAGAATTTGTGCGCCGATAATATTTCGGAATCTCTTCATCAGGTAAAATTTTTCCTCCTTCATTATTTAGAGAAATTTGGGAGGCAATTAGACTTGGCATCCATCCGATAAAACAGTAAGATGAATCCAATCCTTTTTCAACAACATGAATATTTTTTATTTGACATTAGAAGCAGGCCTGCTTATATTCGCATGTCAATGTTTGAAATTAACACAATCTGATATTTTCAGAAAGGAGCTACGCGATGGTCGAGTATTTTAACAAGGGTGGATTCATAATGTATCCCCTTTTGGGGCTGTTTGTTATTGGAATCGCATTCACCATCGTCAAACTTTGGCTTCTCATGCGTGCCACCATCAACAGCAAGAGATTCTTCAACCAAACGACCAAGACGCTCGAAACCGGCGGCCTTAAGAAGGCCATCGAGATTTGCGAAAAGACGCGCGGCCCCCTTGCGGCGCTTTTCCACGCAGGGCTTGAGCGAGCCGAACGCGGTCTCGCGTATGTCGAGCGTGCGATAGAAAACGAGGCGGCCGTTCAGCTCGGTTATCTCGAGCGCGGAATGATCTGGCTCTCGACCATCATCAGCGTTGCCCCCATGTTGGGCTTTTTGGGCACGGTGCAGGGCATGATAATCGCTTTCGACACTATCGCCAAAGCCGGCGATATTGTCCCAAGCGATGTGGCCGGCGGTATCTCGACGGCTCTACTTACAACGTTCTCTGGGCTGGCCATCGCTATCCCGATGCAGATTTTCTTCAACTATTTCGTGAACAAAGTCGATAGGATGGTCGTGGAGATGGAGGACTACTCCAACAAGCTCGTCGAGTTTCTGCTCGATAACAATCTTGTGGCCAAGTAGAGGATTTCTCGATGAACCTCAAGAAGCACGCTAAACCGAATGCGGAGATTCCGACGTCGAGCTTGGCGGACATTGTCTTCCTGCTTCTGATATTCTTTCTCGTGACGACGAGTATGAACCCCGCCAAAGGCATTGGCATGACGCTCCCTCCGCCGGGAGAACAAGTCGAGATTCGGCAGGAAAACGTCCTCAACATTTTCGTCAATCCCGAGGGAGCGATTCTTGTCGCCGGTGAAATTACCGACCTTCGCGATGTTCGCCAAAAAGTCTATGAAGCTCGTATGGAGTTCAAAAGAAGGCGAGGCGAGGACGATGAGATTATCGTAAGCCTTTTGGCGCATACCGAGGCCGAGTATAAGCACATGATCGATGTTCTCGACGAGATAAAGCAGGCTGAAGCGACAAAGATTTCCATCGCGACTCCGCATTTTTAAGCATGGAAAATCGACGCTTCGCTTTGTTGACTGAGGATTTGATTGTTGATTGCAGATTGGACTCACTCCGGCTATGTTCGCCGAATTTCAATCGTTATCATCAATCTTAATCATAAAAAATAGTCGGAGGCCGAATGGCAGTTGGATTTAAACAGAAATCGAAACTTTCGAGCGAGATTCCGAACTCATCGCTTGCGGACATAGTCTTCTTGCTGTTAATATTCTTTATGACCGTCACGGTTTTCAAGGAATATCAAGGCTTGAGAGTTCAGCTTCCTATGGCCAAGGCCACACAGAAAATTGAGGCCAGAAGGGACATCTCTTATATTTGGTTGGATAGAGAAAACCGCCTTAACATAGACGATGTCCTTCTCTCCATGCCTGAGGTTCGGCCGATTATGGCGGAAAAGATGCGCGAAAACCCCGCGCTTATTGTGTCGATTAGAGCGGACGAACGAGCCAAATATGGCAATGTCGCCCTGCTAATGGAGGCTCTCAAAGAGGCCAACGCGCTGAGAATTAACTTCGCAACTATCTCGGAAAGTTAGGATATGCCATGAGATATAGGGATCCCAAAGCCGATTTGCCATCCCAGTGGGGCACTAACCTCAAACGAGGCATCATTATTTCGCTCGCCGGATTGCTCCTTATAGCTTTGACCTTCATTTCTATCGAAATCGGCACAATCGAAGGCCCCGAGTATCAACAGATAATCCAAATCGAAGAAATCGAAGAGACGAGACAGCAGATACAGAAAGAAGAGCCTCCGAAGCCCAAAATTGCAGAAGTTATCGCGACAGAGGATGAGGACATTCCCGACACCGTCACTATCGCCGAAACGGATTTGGTGACCGATTCCTTCATTCCGCCGCCGCCTATGGAGGATGAAATTGTGGATTTCTTCGCTTTAGAAGCGCCGCCCAAACCGGTCAAAGAGGTTCGCCCGCGCTATCCACAACTCGCCGAGAGGGCGCAAGTTGAGGGCGTGGTGCTGGTTCAGGTCGTCATCGGCCTCGATGGCAAGGTCGAGCACGCCGAGGTGATTCAAGCGAGGCCGGAGGGATTTTTCGAAGAGGCCGCGCTCGACGCCGCCCGCCAGTGGGAATTCACTCCCGCCAAACAGC
The DNA here is from genome assembly GCA_011388305.1 of Candidatus Zixiibacteriota bacterium. GTDB lineage: Bacteria > UBP14 > UBA6098 > UBA6098 > UBA6098 > UBA6098. The sequence continues at coordinate 13,443 of DSAF01000175.1, forward strand.
GTGACAAGCCCGTGCGAGTGCGATACCAAATCCCACTACGCTTCGAACTGCGATAAATAAATAAGCCTCTTCGGAGGCTTTTTTCATATATCTTATAAACCTTTCGGGAAAAATCGCGTCTCAATAGATTATTGAAGAATTGAATATCATATTAGAGTTTGACAATGCTAATCATCTTGCGTATAATCAAATATGACCCGCTGGTCATATTGCGTAGGAGTTTTATGAAAAGAATAGTAATTTTTACAATCCTGATAGCGCTGGCGCTCGGCGCGCAGGAGAGCGCTTTCACGCTCGATTGGTGTATCGACCGAGCGCTGGAGGCTAACTACGGCCTCTCCATGCGCAGAGAGGAAGCTCTCCGCTCGGAGTGGTCATTTAGAAGCAGTCTGTCGAGTTTCATGCCCGCCGCATCAACAAGATTCTCTTGGTCGAGAAGCGGCGACGACAGAGTGTCATACGGTGAGACCGGCCTCATCGTGAGCCGAGACCATTACAGCACGGGCTTCTCCGCCAGTCAAACGCTCTTCTCCGGCGGAAGAAATATCCTCAATACCAAATCCGCGCGCCTCGCAAGGGACATCTCCCGCGAGAACCTCTCCGACAGGGAGGCCGAGCTTATTTATAATGTTAAAGGCGCGTTCTTCTCGGTCATCCGCTCGAAGGAATCGGCGGAGAATGCTAAAGCATCGCTCGAACGCATTGAAGACCAATACATCCTCGTCCTCGAACGCGACCGCCACGGCCTCGCTGATCCCACGGAAATCACGCAAATCAAGGTCAGTCGGGCGCAGGCCGAGCTTGCGGTTATTCAGGCCGACAACGCCCTCGCGAAGGCGAAAGAATCGCTCGCGATGCTACTTTCTCTCCCCCTCGACAGCGATTTCGACCTCATCGACTCGGGAACATATGCCGACGCGCCGACATTGCTCGGAGAGCAAATTCGCATCGCGCTGGAGAACAGCCCGCAAATTAGGCAGGCCGAGCTTGCCGTCAAGAGAGCGCACCTGTCGATGATGTCCACCTGGACGCAGTATATCCCCGGCGTAAACGCATCGTATTCATACAGTTGGAGCGGCTCGCAATGGCCGGACGATCTCTCGGCTTTCGACGACCAAGCATCATGGAGCGCGGGCATCTCCGCCAGCTGGACACTGTTTGCGGGGACGTCACGAATCGCGGGCATTCAAACGGCCAACAGCCAGCTCCGCGACGCCGAAACAAACCTCAAACTCGTTCGCCAGTCCCTCGAGGGTGCCGTCCGCGATGCATTCCGGCGCATGGAAGAAGCACGCGCACGAATTGCCCTCGCCGATGCCCGCCTCGACGACGCGAAACTCAACGAGGAGCTTTTCAGCGAGAAATACGGCCTCGGCGACTGCACTCTCCTTGAACTCTTGCAGGCGGAACTCTCGCTCAGGCAGGCCGAAACCGAGGCAGTCAACGCAAACTTCGATTATAACATTGCAATCGCGGAGCTTTACCGGCTTACCGGAAGCCTCGAATACTAATTAGGAGCCGATATGAAGAAGGCCTTTATTGTAATTCTCATTCTTTTCGTCATCTTGGCGATTCTCTTCGTTGGGCGTAGAGCTATGCTTCGGCGCTCCGGCGGGGCTATCGAGGTTCAAACCGAGACCGTCGGCAGACGGAACATCGCGCAGGTCGTGACGGCATTCGGCAGATTATCTCCGGAGATAGAGATCAACATCTCGACCAAGGTAATCGGCCAAATCGAGGCGATTTATGTCGTCGAGGGCGACACCGTCGAACGCGGCGATACTCTCGTGAAAATCGAGCAGACTCGCTATATCGCTTCGCTGAACTCCGCACAGGCCTCGCTACGAAGCGCGAGGACGCAGGTCGATAGAGTGCAGGTCAACCTCAACGTCGCGATGGAGACATTCCGCAAGACAGAGGCGATGTTCGAGAAAAATCTCGTCTCCGAAGATGCTCTCATCCGCGCGAGAACGCAGGTGGAGCTTCTCGATGCCGAACTGGCTTCCGCCCGCGACGGCGTGGAGCGCGCAAGGGCTGTCGTCGATGAGGCGCGGGATAACCTCGACCAGACGATACTCACCGCGCCCGTTTCGGGCGTCGTGGTCAAACTCGATGCCGAGGCAGGCGAGAACGTTATCACCGGAACGACCAACGTCCCCGGAAGCTCGATTATGATTATCGCCCAGCTCGAAGCGATGGAGGCCGTCGTCGATGTTGACGAGGCTGATGTCGTGGACTTGGAAGTGGGTCAGGAGGCGAAGATAGAGGTAGATGCATTCCCCAACAGGCCGCTAATCGGGAAGGTCGCGAAAATCGCCAACCGCGCCAGTCTGCAGAGTATCGGCGGACAACAGACCGTCGCGAATTTCGAGGTGAGAATCGCGGTGCAGGAGCCGCACGAAAGAATTCGCCCGGGGATGAGTTGTTCTGCGGAAATCGAGGTGGCGAGGGCGGATTCCGTTATCGCCGTGCCGATTCAGGCGGTAGTTTCCGCGCAACTTCCACCGGAAGAGGCCGAGCAGGCTCCGGGAGGCACACGCATGGGCGCTTCAAGGAGGCCGAGCGAGGCGGTTTTCGTCGTAGAGGACGGCGTCGCGGTGCAAAAATTGGTGCAAACCGGCATCGCCGATGACAGATACATCGAGATAAAATCTGGACTCGATGGCGGCGAGAAGGTCGTCATCGGAAGATACCGCGCGCTTCGCGAGCTTAAGGACGGCGACCGAATCAGAGAGGAAGCGCCGATTGCAGGAAGGGGAGCTTGGGATGTCCGCCCTAATTGAGTTTAAAGCAATCAAAAAGATTTACAAGATGGGCAAAACCGAGGTGCATGCTCTCCGCGGTATAGATATGCAGATATTCTCCTCGGAATACTTGGCGATCATGGGACCATCAGGGAGCGGCAAATCCACCATGCTGAACATTCTCGGGATGCTCGACCTTCCGACCGAGGGTCATTACTACTTCGGCGGCACGGAGGTCTCCGAGTTCAGCGATGCGCAACTCGCGACAATGCGTAACCGTAAAGTGGGCTTCATCTTCCAGACTTTCAACCTCCTGCCGCGCACATCGGCACTGGGGAATGTCGAGCTTCCGCTGGTCTATGCCGGAATGAGCAGAAAAGCACGACACGAGCGCGCCAAACATGTGCTCGATATGGTCGGCCTCGCCGACAGAATGACGCACAAGCCCAGCGAGCTTTCCGGCGGACAGCGCCAGAGGGTGGCAATCGCCCGCGCGCTCGTCACTGAGCCGGACATCGTCCTCGCCGACGAGCCGACGGGAAACC
>DSAF01000115.1 GCA_011388305.1 Candidatus Zixiibacteriota bacterium
ATCAATAATGTCTTATTCCTCATGATCCACCTCCGGATTGTCCTCCTCAAAGTCCCAAATGTAACGGTTATGTGCGTTGCCGGCGGCGTCTATCTCGATGTAGCCCAGCGGGTCTTCATCGTCGCGCCATCTGTTCATAACATGCACCGGCTGATGCGCCTTGTCGAGACGCGTCGCGCTGATGCGATAAGTGAACGGAACGTCGTTTTCGCCCGAAAGCATCTTCACATATAGCTTTGAGCCTTCCATGTATGCATAAAGGTTCGCCGGCCCGTTGGGCGTCACTATTACCATGGCGGTCGAAATGTCAACTACCTTCGAGAACAGCCACAAGTCCGTGCCTTCTTTCTGTTGAGTAAGGTCGATGACAGCCTCGCCGTCGGAGAGTTTGCCCGTTGCAACTAAATCGACGCGGTGGCCGATATTTTCTCCACCGTAAACAGAGTAAAAATCATCGCCAATCTTGTATGCCGGGTCGATTTCATAGCAGTTGATCTTGCCCGTCGTAGTTCCGTTGCCGACCTGCAAATCCCCAGTAATTGTCGCGTTGCCGTCGAAATATCCGGCTGTTGCACCTACGGCGTAGATGCCGTAAGTGACACCTTGCGCACGAACACCGTAGGAGCCAGCACCCGAAGTAGTAAAAAAACCTCCGTATGTTCCGGTCATGCTGGCATAGTAGCCGTATGTTTGACTCCGCGTGTCTGCTACGCGCAGATTTGTGCCGATATCTCCGCCTGTCTCGCTGTTGTTTGGATAGATGTAGTTGGTAGCATCTCTCCATAAATTGCCTCCCGCGCCGCCACCCTCTCCCCATGTTGGTATAGCATTCGGCCCGTTGGATGTAAGAACTTGCCCCGATGGGCCGAGAGTCAGCTCTTTGATGTCGCCTGCGGCGTCAGAGTAGAAAAGCCTCCAAGGGCTGGCGTAGTGGTCGGAAGTGCTTGTGATATGGTGCTTACGTGCATGGTGGTCGTCTGGGCCAACGCCGAGAATTTCCGAATGATAGTGCTGGTGCCCCGCCGGCGAAGCGCCGACATCGCCCGCCGAGAGCGTCCTATTAGTTGCACCTGAAAGGCGGCCCTTGCTGTCCACAGTGATGCTCGCGACATTCGCGCCGGTGTTTCCGTAAGTCCCCGCAGAGACGCCGGTGTTCGAGAGGTTTGCCGTCACGGTGCCGGTGACACTGCCCGAGCCAGTGAGGTCGCCCGCGAAAGTAATTGTGTGGGTATGCGCCGTCGAAGCCGCGCCGACATCGCTCGCAGTGAGCGCCCTATTCGCGGCGGATGTAATGCGCCCTTTGCCGTCCACATTGATGCTCGCAATGTTCGCGCCGACATTGCCGTATGTCCCCGCAGAGACGCCGGTGTTTGAGAGCGTAAGCGTAATATCTCCGGGAATCGTCGCCGAACCTGTGGCATCGCCGGAGAATGTGATGTCGTGGGTGTGTGCGGTTGATGCCGCGCCGATGTCCATTGCGGAAAGAGTTCTGTTGCCGGCGTAAGTCAGCCTGCCTTTTGCATCGACCTGTATATGGGCGATGTTCGCATCGGAACCGCCATATGTGCCGCTTGAAACACCGGTGTTAGAAAGCTGTAAGTCAACAGTGCCGGGAATATATACCGTGCCGGTGGCGTCGCCGGCGAAGACGACTTCGTGTTGATGGCTCCCGCGGGCAACCTGATTGTATCCATCGCCGAAATCCGCGCCCAAAGTCCTTTCAGGGTTTGGAGAGCCGTAGAATGCAAGCCCTCCGTTTTCGGTCAGGTCAACTTCGATCACGATATCGCCCCTCGTGCCGTAATGCGCGTCTTTGAGTCCTGCGGCTGTGGTGATGAGCTGGTTTGGTTCGCTTCCACTCCCGCCGCTCGTGTCGGAGGAGAAAATAACAATTGTGTTTCCGCTACGGCTGATTGTCGTATTGCCCGCGCCCTGAAACGTTATTAGGTCACCAGATTTCACTTCGAGATTATCGCCTCCGCCGTCGTCGGCAAAGAGCCACCAAGAATTATAATTGTCGAAGTCGCCCTCGTGGGTGTGGTCGCTTCTGGAAACAGTATTCGCCGAACCGGGGCCGTCGAAGTCCACGCCGAGCCTGCCACTGGCAAACCTCAAGCCGCTGTTGGCCATAAGGTCGATTTCGATGTCTATGGTGTCAGCCATTGTGCCCCAAGATGCGCCTTTGATCCCATCTTTAAGCTGAAATATCTGGTTTGTCCCTGTCACTTCTGTGGCGTCAAAGTGAAGACTGAATCCCGGGCCGCGCTTGACTTTGAGGCCGCCGGAACCGTAGAAGCTGACTTCAGTAGTTGTGGGAACATTGAAGGCCGTGCCGCCGTCGAAAGGCAAAGCTCTCCAATAGTTATAGTTGTCCCATTCGCCCTCGTGGGTATGATCGAACCATGCAAGCCCGCCAGAACTGCCGATGTTGATGGGGACGATTTCGCCGTCTCGCCTTCCGAAAACCTGGTTATTGGCGGTGAACTGAATATCCTGAGCGCCTCCGGGGAAGCCGGAGGGATTGCCTTTCATAGATGTTCCGGGCATGAGCGCCAGTTTCGCGTTGGTGACAACACCGTCGGAGATTGTCGTGGCAATGGAGGTTCTGCCTGTTCCGGTGACATGGCCGGTGAGAGTAATCTCCTGGTTCTCGGTAATGTAGTCTGCAGTCCAATATTCGAGGGCGGTGCCACCTGAGTTGACCCTGAGCAATTGCGTGGAGGTCCCAAGTGTGGTGAGTCCAGTTCCGCCGTGGCCTATCGGGAGTGTTCCCTCGATGTGCGTGGGACTGCCCGAAAGGCGAATCTTGCCCCATGAGGGCGCGGTGGCCGTGCCCCCAGAAATTAGAGCATTGCCGGTGGCCGCCGCAGGAATAACGCCATAGGTAGTCGAGGTAGTCGAGACTGGAATCGCTCCGGCCGCTCCGGCGAGCATGTTCGCGCCCAGCCCGCCGCGCGCAGTCGAGACATATTGCTCGCCCGCGAGCGTATTAGTGCCCGTGAAATATGCGTTATATCCATCCGTGCCGGCTCCGGTGAGCATATTCGTGTGCCCGTGGTCGCCGCGGGCGGCTTGGTTCGTCCCGAGGCCGAAGTCCACGGCGAGTTTGCCGTCGCCGTCGAACCTCAAGCCTCCGGCGGACAAGATATCCACCGCGAGAACGACATCGCCGGTAGTCCCCGGAAACGGCGCGCCGCTGAGGCCTTGCTCGGTGATGATGTTCTGATTGTCCTCGCCGCTAATCCCCGAAGCGTCGAAATGCAAGTTGTGACCGCTCGGGTTCGTAATGGTAAGGCCGCCTTCCGCCGTGAAGTCTAAAGCTCGGTCGGAATTCGTGATGTTGAAGCGCGTAGCCCCATCAAGCTGAACATCTGTGAAAATCGCGATTGGCGATAGTTCTGCGTTCCCGACAACATCTTCATTCAACTGCAAATTCCACTCGCCATCGACGAAAAGGCTTTCAGCGCTGATAATGTCGCTTCCTTCATGCAAAGTCACCAGATGGTTATGATCGGAGAAGGAGAAATTCGACGAGGGGAAGTTCTGCCAATTCTCGCCGTCGTAACCGAGAAGGTCGCCGAATTCGAGGTCTGTGACTATGACATCCGTATGGTCATCCGGGCTTGTAAGCGAATGCTCGCGGTTGTGAGACTCCCCCATTCCGAAGCTCGCCATGATTTTAATGCGCCCTCCCGCGGTAGCATCTACGAGCGCAACGCCCACGACAAAGCCATCCGGAGCGAGGTCTTTGCGTTGGACTTTGCCGCCATCGGCGGGAACAAGCTGGTCGCCGGCCGTCACATCGCTGTCTAAAAGGACATTGTCGATCATATCCGACGATGCGATGAGATAGAACGGTCTTCCAGCGTCTTCCTCAAGTCCGATAATAATGCCAACCGGCTCTTCGCCTTCGTCGCAGACGGCGACGGTGCCATCGCCGGAAAGTTTCACAACGGTGCCTTTATCAAGCCCGGGGCTTCCCCCGACAGACAGTTTCAGTATCTCTTGTGCGGTAGCTATATTTACGATAATAAACATAGCCATTAACAGATAAACAAATTTTCTCATAGTTTTCCCCCTTCAAGGGAGTCCTTATAATCGTTACCATAATCTAATTCTATCAAAATCTTTGCGATTCGAGGCTTGAGTGCCGGAAGCCGTTTCTTCACGACCTCCCAGATTATTTTCAAATTTATGCCGAAATACCCGTGGCTGATTCTGTCGCGCATCCGCGCCATATCGCTCCAGGGCACATCGGGATATTTCGCCCGAATTTCTTCGGGGATGTTCTTCGACGCCTCGCCGATGATAATGAGCTGAAGAATAACCGCGCTCGAAGTTTTCTCGTCCTCGACAAAGCCCTCGAAATCGAGTTCGCCTATGAACTCGGCGATTTTCCCTATCGCGTCGAGAATATCCTCCGCATATAGGCCGAAGTCCCTATTCACACTGTCACCGCCTCGCTGAGGATTCGGTCTTTGATGCGCCTTTTTATCGAGCTTTTCTCGACCAAATCCACATTGACGCCGAGGATTTCCTCAAGGACGCGCTCTATCTCGCAGAATGTGAGCAAATCCGGCAGTTCGTGGAAATCGACGAGGACATCGAGGTCGCTGGTCTCGGTCTGCTCGCCGCGGACGAACGAGCCGAAGATGCCAATCGCCTTGATGGCATACTTTCGGCAAAGCTCCTCTTTGTGCTCTGCGAGAATTCTCTCTATTTCATCCAGCGACTTCATCCTTACCTTAATTAGTATCTCTCGGCGGAAGTTCTACCGCCTATCTTTTCTCCGCCGGCGCGGGAACATCCTCGAGTTCTATCTCGATGTTGTCCCGGCGCTTATGGTTATTGTCTTCAATTCGAGCGGCTTTATTCCTGTCATCGTCTTCGATCTCTATTCGCTCGGTTTTTTCATCGCCGTTAGCTCCCAATGGAGTTGCCACTCTGACCGGTTTGATTGACGATGCGTCTATTGCGGGCGCATCGCTATTAACTTGTATGGTTTCTCTCGGTGTCAGAATGAACTCGGCTTTCAGCTCTTCGATAATCTCGGCCTTAATTTGCTCTTTAAGCTCCTCTATAGAAGCCTCGTCAATCGCCTGTCCAAATGCAATCAGAACGAGCAGTGAAACCGAAAGGATAGCGTAAAATAGTTTTTTCATAATAGTCTCCTTCGCTGTTATGACAACCAAGAAATTAAAATCCATCTGGAGAGCGTTTCGCTGTAGATGAATGTAGCCATTCCCACGCCGCTCGATGTAACAGTGCCGCCGGTGTTCGTGATAATCCGGTTAGTTGTTGTGGATCCGGTGTTTTGATGAGCTATCGACAGATTGTAAGTCGCGTCCCAGAAGAGATACAGGATTCTCCCGTTATATCCGCCGGTGAATCCGGTAATTGTCGTGGCGGCTCCGGCGCCGTATATGCGGACATAACCTGCATCACCGATGTCGCAATTGTTCCATATCCCGCCAGATCCGCCAAGATTGATTGTATATTCTCCAACGCCGACTGCGGCATCGGAATATACGCCGAAATTAGATGAGCCGCCCGTGGCATATCCATAAACACCGAAATGCTCGGTTGTCGAGCCTGCGCCAATTGATTGGCCAATAACTCCGAATTGCGCAAGGCTTGTCTCTGCGCTTTCGTTTTTGCCGAAAACGGCGGTGTTAGAGCCACCGAGGTATCCGTAAATATTGGGATCGGCTTGGCCGATGACACCGACACCGCGAACAACAGTTATCGACGTGATATCCGCGCCCCATCCAGCGATGCCCGATGAGTTTTCGCCTTCCCCGCCTATGCCGATAACACCAATTGAATTGTCGCTCGCGCCATATCCAAATACGCCGCTACCGAGTTCTGGAACGACCGCTAATTCGGTTCTGCCGTAAACCCCGTTTGTTGTTGTGAGTCCGTTGCCGAGAACCCCCGCACCATCGGGATTATCGCTCACGCCGAGAACGCCGTTGTATTGGGTGCCCAACGCGCCGTAGATATCTTCGTCGAACTCGCCGATAACGCCCACTCCGTCAGAGGCGACGGTGCGTCCGTAAACGCCTACACTTCCGGAAGCATCTGTGCCTCGGCCATAGACGCCGACATTGGAACTTGTGCCCGCAACGCCCGAGCCGCCGGATAAATAGCTTCCGCCGAGATCGTTGCCGGCGGCTAATAGCCCGGTTCCACTGGCATGACTGTTATGGAACCGTCCGCCGAAGCCCGTTGCGGCGGGGCTTTCGCCGTAAACACCATAGAAACCCGTTGATATGATTCCCGCGCCGCCCGATGCATTCGGATTGACGGCTTGAATTGAGGCGTATGTGCTGGTAGTCGGTGTTATTTCGCTATATATTCCGGGTTGAGTAGTGGCACTCTGAACGACATGAAGTTTGGCATTGACGGTCGAAGTCCCGATGCCGACGCGCTGGTTCGTGGCATCAACGTTCAGGATGTTCGTCCCAGCGGAGTTCTGAAGCTGAATCGCCGTGGTCGAGTTGCTATATGGCCTGATAGCAACTGTTCCCGCGTCTGGCCGCGTGTAAAGAGGCGACTGGAACGAGGTGTTGGCCCTGCCGACACCTGAAATCCTGAAGTTTGCCGATTGGTTCGATGAGTTTTGATTTTGGATGTAATCGTTGGATGAGGAAGTCCAAGGCGCGGTGTTTTCGATTGTGACATCCCGAGTGGATCTCGTCGCGGAAATACCGGTGCCGGCGGTGATTGTCACAGTATTACCCGAGCTGACTGTTCCCGTGCCTGCTGTGCCCGATGCCGCAATCAACCAATTTGCGTAGTTGTCCGCGCCCGTGGCGATACCGTTAAGTTTAGTCTTATCTGCAGAAGACATAAAACCGTTCACAGAAGTAGTGGCCACCAAATGCAAATCGCCTCCGCCCCTATTGCCGTGGATTGCATCGTTCATCGCCGACCATGAGGCAGTCCCCGAAGAGCCGCCGTAAATCAACAGCTGATTTGTCGCGCCACCGGATGGGATGTGCTGATGACCCGCCGATGTGAGGTGACTAATCTGTGCCGCGCCGCCGATTACCTGCCGAACATTATCGACTTGAATCGAGCCGGTTGCCGTGAGATTTCCTCTCGTGAATGCAGGCTCATAAATGCCGTCATGGTCATGGTTGCCGCGGGCAACCTGGTTCGTTCCCGTGCCAAAATCCGCGCCGAGCTTTGCGCTTTCGATTTTCAGCCCGCTATTCGCCATCAGGTCGATGTCGATTGTGAAGTCGCCGTCAGTGCCACCATCCGCGCCGGTGAGGCCTTCGCCGGTTGTGATTGTCTGGTTATCCTCGCCGCCTGCGCCCGATCCGCCGCCGGTGAAGATATTCGCCATAATCTTCGTGCGCGTGCCCGAAGTAGCATTCTCGAGAGCCACGCCTACGACGAAGCCATCTGGGTCGTCGGCGAGGCGCTGAATCGCGCCGCCATCTGCGGGGACGAGCTGGTCGCCGGCGGAGATATTCGTCGCGCAGAGGACATTCGTAGCGATGCCCGATGGTGTAATAAGATATAACCTGTCCGCTCCTTCGTCCTCATACCCGATGATAATGCCGACTGGTGTATCGCCCTCGTTGCAAGCGTCAACAGCGTTATCGCCCGTCACTTTAACGACCGTGCCGGGGAGGAGTCCCCCGCTCCCACCGACGGAGACCTTGAGGATTTCCTGCGCGGTCGCCGACATGATTGTCATCAGGGCTAAAATGCAAATAATGGCAAACTTCTTCATGGTTCTACCTCGATTAGCAAACTGTCAATATCAATTCCGTTCAAGCACTTCGATGCGAGCTTCAAGTGCTTCGAGAGAACTAACTCTATCTTGCAATGATTCAATTGTTCTCTGTTGATCCTCAATTGTGGCTTCATATTTCGAGTTCAGTTCTATGAGGCCTTTGAGTGTATATAATGTTATATAATCATAGTTAATTCCGTAATACCCAAATTCGCTTTCAATCTGCGCGGCCAACGGGAGATGTTCCGCCACATCCTGAGCGACTAATCCGATGGTTTTTGTAGTTCTTTCCTTATCGTCATTATAGTAGAAGCTCACAGGCTCGAGTTTTATCAGGTTGTCCAAAACATCGGAGATAGGCTCTATTGTGTTTTTTAGATTTCTATCTGAAGTCGTCCATGCGCCTGTTGAATAGTTAATCCAAGACTTCAATGATCCGTTATACGAGAACCATAGATTGGATGTAGCCGCTGTCCCGACAACCCAATATCCGAACGGGCTATATTCCAGTCGAATTCCATCATAGTTATCAGATGAGCTAAGATGTAAAAGGCTTTGCGGGGTTGCTGTAGCCAATCCGACCCTGTCGCTGAAATATCCCCTGCCCGTGAAATATCCGCCGAATTCGTTCAATGAAGCGTCTTGGAAGCCCAGCGCGCCCCATGCTGATGGAGTTTGATCGGTGCTCACCGCGCCGAAAACACCCGCAGAAGGGCCATATCCGCCATCGTAACGATAACCCGCGACTCCGGCGGTATAGGCTTGGCCGTAGCTTGCGGCGAGGCCGCGAACCCCGCAACTTGCATAGTCAAGGCCCCAGTATGATGCTCCATAATTATCGCAAGACCCGTAGATTGCGCTATGGCCTGTCGATGTCAAGGAGTTTCCTGTTTTAATCGCTTTAATGAGCGATGCTCTGGTCGCCGACCAAGAATATCCCGTCAAATATAACCTCGAACCATCCGGAACTGCGTCGAAATCGTCGTAAATATTCAACGCATAACCATCGGTTATCGTGTTGCATGAGATATAACTCGAGTTGTCCGTCCAGTAGCCGCCGCCGCCCCCGCCGGGGTAACTCCCCGAAACCGTGAGGTTGCCGGTAATATGGACATTGCCGGAGAAGTAGCCGGCGTAGTTATATGGCCCCGCAGTCCCACCACCTAAAATCGCCCAATTGCCGTTATCGTTGGTGAAAACTCCGGCGTGTCCACCCCAGCCGGCGTCCCTAACATATCCATAGACACCGTAATTGTAGGCTGTTCCGATGGGATCGCCCGTATTATTTTCTCCGCCGAGTTTGCCAATGTTTCGGTCGCTCGAGTATCCTTCGACTGCGGCAACGTCGGTCGAACCTGTCGGCTTATATGCGTAGATAACACTCGGCGCGGTGCTCGATTGCTCGACATGGAGTTTATAGCTCGGTGCAGTCGTGCCAATACCGACATTATATGTTGTGTTGTTAGCATATAAGTTAGAGCCGGAAAGCGTCCAGTAGCCTCCTCCGCCGCCGCCGGGATATGAGCCGCTCACTGTGAGGTTTCCGGTAATGTTAACATCGCCATCGAAGTATCCGGCGTAATCGTATCCGGTGGCGTAAATACCGCACTCGAAGGGAGCGGTGGAGCCATCCCAGCCAAGATAGGCGTAATTATCGGACCATCGCCCCATGCCAAAAACACCATATTCGTTGCCGCGCGCGTAAACTCCCCTCTCGCCGCCACTGAAGAAGCCAGAAGCCCATTGTCCGGTTCCTCGGACACCGACATTCCCATAGCCGGAGACGTTTCCGCCCAAGAAGCCGAAGTTGCTGGTATTGTATTGGCCGTAAACGCCGTAATCTGCGCTGGCTATGTAGCCCATTCTGTCGGTTGTCAGATGTGTTCCGAGAACTCCGTATTCTCCGCCCCGTCCCATCACACCGCGTCCTCCGCCGCCCGTGGCGTCGCCGTAAATCGCCCATCCGGGCATAGTGACGTAGATGCCGTAGATGTCCGTGCTGGAGTATGAAACAACGAGTTTTCCATTTGTGGGGCTTGTAGTCCCGATGCCGACTCTGCCAGTTCTGCCAATATCACCGGTAGTGTTCGCCGTGCCGCTCCATGTCGGGTCGGTTTCGTTGAAAGATGTGAGATAGCGCCCATCGAGGCTTTGTGTAAGCGAACCGAGGCCATGGCGCGTAAGCGTAAGAACGCCGGTGCCTGTATTGAAGCTCATGCCGTCAACATAGTTATTGCCGTCGCTCGCGCCGCCTGCGTCGATTGTGATTGTGTTGCCTGAACGAGAAACCGAAGCCCCGCCTACTCCCGTGAAAGAGACTGTTGCGCCGGAAACAATCGAGGTGGAGGCCTCTGTGTTCGCCCGAAGGTTCCACGAAGCATAGTTGTCATAGAGGCCACTGTGGTTATGGTCACCGCGGGCGGCTTGGTTCGTTCCCGTGCCGAAATCCACTGCAAAAGTCGTTGCAGACGAACCATTGTAATTACTGCCGGTAAGCCCTGTTCCAGGGGTAAGCGTCTGATGTGCGTGGTTTCCGCGCGACACCTGATTCACACCCGTGCCGAAATCCGCGCCGACGGTCCTGCTTGCGCCCGAACCGGTGAATGTCAGTCCGCCGCCGGAGGTCAGGGCGAGGTCGATTGTGAAGTCGCCGTCCGTGCCTCCATCGGCGCCCGTCACGCCGGCGCCGGTAGTGATAGTCTGGTTGTCCTCTCCTGCTCCGCCACTCGCATAGCCCACATTCAGAAGGACGGTGACCGCGCCGCCAGCGGGTGTGTTAGTCATTGCGGTGCCGATGATATGGCCGCCCGGGTCGGCAAATTGCGGCTGAACCCTGCCGGAATTCGCAGGCACGAGCTTATCGCCGGCCATCACGGCGAGAGCGCATTGGACATTGCGCGCAATTCCCGCCGAGTGTATCAAATAGGAGTCCGGCGCGGCCGAATAAGTCTCCAGCGCGATAATCACGCCGTCCGCCTCTTCGCCCGCATTGCAAGCAACAACTTGCCTATCGCCGGTGATTCTCACAACAGTCCCGACGGACAGGGGCGATGACGATCCGACGGGGGTTTTGATGATACTATCGGCGAAAACCCCGAAACACAACACTCCCATAGTGACTATTATCATTATTTTTATTATTTTTATTTTGCATACGCCAGAAAACATAACAACCTGCCTTACCTTACTGTTATGAGCTATGTTAATATTCGTTTCCAATTCTCGGCATCGCTCCGGCATCCTGCTCATCTGGGAACATGGGAAGCCTGCGCGAAAAACTCTCGTCGAAATTGCGGTCGAGGATTTCGTCGTCGATTCCGCCGCCCTCGGGGAAGTCTTTGCGGGTGGCGGATGCCGTCCATGCGAACTCGGCATCACTCTCTCCATCGTTTAGCTCCATGACAGCGAATCCGTCGCGCTCGAATCTCGCGACTGCGAGGCCTTTGCAATCAGCAGAATATGGCGTGAGAATGATAACCGGCTTCTCGCCGTTCTTGACAGAACGGAGGAAGGCAGAGGGTAGCTCGACAAAGCCTCTCCCCCCTTCGAGACGGGCGATTCCTTCGGTTTTAATTTTCGCTGAAAGCCCAACATTATTGAAAGCGGGCACCCTCGGCGCATCTTTCGTGGCTGTCGCGGTATCTATGAGTGCAATGGATTGGCCATTTGAAACGTAGGAATTGCCGGAGAAATAGGCCGCGCCGCCTCTCGAGTCGATTGTCGTCGCGGAGTAGATGCCGAGGTGCTCGGACACCGTCACCAATCCGGCGGTTCCGCCGGAGCTAATCACGCCGATGCCCGTAGGCTCTCCCGCTCCGCCCTTTGCGCCGAAGTTATTGCAATGGAACGCTCCGCCGGCGCGGTTTGATCCCGTCCCGGTGGAAACGCCAAGAATGCCGAATCTTCCGCCGAAGCCAGCAATGCCAACGCAATTGTTCCCGTTTATGGCCTTGCCGACAATTCCCACGGCGAGGTCTGTGCCGTGGTTTTCGCCGTAAATCGCGGCTTTCTGGTTATCAATACAATCCCCGCCGCCCCTCGATACCCAGCCGCTTTGTGATGTGCCAGATGCTCCTTCAATCCAATCCCACTCCATATATGGGCTGTTGATTCCCAAGGAGCTCTCTATCTCCCCCCAAATGGCAAGGCGTCTTCCGTTGCCAACAGCTGTAGAATATAGCCCGCATCCCCAGCCTGCGCCGGAATATGTATTGCTAACGGCATAGACGCCATAGCTACTGTCGCTATAACTCATCGACAGGACTCCTAAAGTAGGGTGACCCTCGGTGCTTGCTTGGACGAAGAAATCGCCGCCTATTGCTCCCGGAGTATCGTCCGAATACTTTTTCCCGATGACAGCGGCGCTTGAACCTCCGAGAGCGCCCCATGACCATCTCGCGCCCGAATCAAACCTCCCCTGTGCACCGAAGTTTTGGCCGCCCAAATAGCCCCAGTTCCCGCTGTGTTGATTTCTTCCGAGGACACCGTAGTTCTCGGGTGCGCCCATAGATGCATCCGCGATACCATAAACGCCGGCGAATCTATCGAGGCCATAGTATTTTGTTTTGAAAATACCGCCATAGCCGAACATGTTCTCGGCATAGAAGACGGTTGTATCACCGTCGGAGGGAACATCATGGACTCTGCCGAAAAAATTCCCGGAAGAAAAAATATATCCATCTGGATGCCTTGTCCAATGGCTCTCTCCCCCGCCAGAACCATCGAGACTAATCATAATCTTAATTCTGCTGAGATGAGAGCCGGATTCCATAGCCGTGCCAACTACGAAACCCATTGGGTCGGAATCGAGCGACCTTATAGCGCCGTCATCGAATACGATAACCTTGTCGCCCGAATTGATAACACTTGCACAGAGGAGATTTCGTGCCATACCGGAGTTCGCCACGAGGTAAAACTCCGGTGCTGATGAGGGGCCTTCGTATCCTATGACAACACCAACAGGAGTGTCGGCGGAACCGCAGGCATCGATTTGCATGTCGCCGACGAGTTTCACGACTGTTCCCAGTTCGAGTGGTGTGGTGTTATCGATAACTTCGTATTTGAGAATGCCGTCGGTCATCGCTGAGACAGACCACAGCGCGACAATCAGCGCCACAAGAAAAATTGCTCTGCTTCCGACTTTCATATGATTCCTTTCAACTTCATTAACAAGCAACTTCAAAAGCCCGGACGCCCCAAAGAACGCCCAGGAAGGGAATTAGCCGTTTATTTCCAGGAGTGTAAGCGTTCCGTTGACCGCACGCCCCGCGTCGTAGGGCGCTTTCACCTGCTTGGCCTGAACGGTGTATGTTGTCCCGCTGGCCGGCGATGGTATATGGGCGTTGATGCTCACCTCTTGACTTTGGTAGAAATTGCGGTCTGTCATGATAATCGTCCGCTTGGCGATTTCGGTCGTGCCGTTCCAGATTCTCACCTCGAAATATGCGCCGTTCTGGCCGCCTCTGTCGTCGAAAGTGCCGGTGAAGTTCAGAACTACCGGGTTAGCCTCGGCACTGGTGAATGTCACCGATGCAAGGTTCGACCAAGTCGAAGTGCTGTTGAGACTCGCGGCTGTCGAGAAGCTGTTCGACATCGCTTGTTGCCCCGCGCCGAAATCGATAGCGTCGATTGCGTCTTCGTTGGCCTTGACTGCGGCATCCAGCGCACCGACTGCGGTTTCAAGCGATGTGCCGTCCGTCACATAATTGTTCGACGAATAGTCCAGTCCCGTAAGGCCGGTCGAACTTCCGACGGCGGCCTCGAGGTTGCTTATGTCCGTGGCGTTGGTCGTAATGTCGCCTTCTGCAGTCGTGAGTCTGCCGTCGAGTGCGGTGATGTCGCCTGCGTTGCTCACGATTGCCGCATCGAGCTGGCCGAGCGCGCCATCGACATTGCCGCTGGAGATGTATGTCCCCGCAGTGACGCCGAGAATGTTGTTAGCATTGTGAGAGTGCTGGCCGTCGGCATTGGCTCCGCCGGTGAGCGCTGTGTGCTGTGCGCCAGTGAGATGCCAGTGATCGTCTGCCGCGCCGCCTTGAATTCCGGAAAGGTCGTTATGGTTCCAGCTTCCGCCAGTAAGGCCGTCGATTATGCCGTCAAGCTCGTCAATCGCAGACTGAACATTCGTAGCAGTAAGGCCGGAAGCGGCGTTGCTGTATCCCACGAGGCGCGCACCGCTGGCCGCGGCTGTGGAAGACAGCAGTGTCCCGCCGAGGCTGAGGTCGGTGCCGATGAGGTTGTTCGTCGCGGTGATGTTCCCGAGTGCCCAAGTCTCGCCAAGCTCGTTCACTGTGAAGGCGGGGTTCATGGCGTCATCGCGGATGAAAAATGTATTGGTAGTGCCGGGTCCGCCGCCCTCATCGAGCTGAATATTGATGTCCGCAGTGGAATAAATCTTCACTCCGGAAGTTCCGCTCATCCGAAGGTTTCCTCCGGAATAAATCGCCGGGCCGGAGCCGTCGTTGCGGGCATAGAGAGCTTCGGTCGTGCCATTATTAATCGCCTGCAAAGCCCTGCCCGAGCCGCCAGTCACATCGAGGGCACGCGTCGCGCCTGTCGAAGTAATCTGAACAGTCCTGCCCGTCGCTACTGCGATTGTGTTGCCGTCGTCGTATGCTTCCTGAAGGCCGTGGTCGATTGTCCCACCGCTCGATAAGTCGAGAATCGCGGCGTCGAGCTGGCCGAGCGCGCCATCGACATTGCCGCTGGAGATGTAAGTCCCGCTCGATACGCCGAGGATGTTATCGGCGTCGTGAGAGTGTTGGCCGTCGGCGTTGCCGGCACCGGTGAGGGCGGTGTGTTGCGCCCCGGTGAGATGCCAGTGGTCGTCTGCCGCGCCGCCTTGGATTCCAGCGAGGTCGTTGTGATCCCAGCTTCCGCCGGTGAGGCCGTCGATTCTGCTATCAAGCACCTCGATTGCGCCCTGAACATTATCCCTTCCGATTCCCGCCACGGCATCGTCGAAAGCGCTGAACTTCGCCTGATTATCGAGAACGATAATCTGGGCGATTGCTGTCCCCGCACCGACAGTGCTTTCGAGAGCAACTGCCACGAGGACATCCTCTGTGTTAACGGATGTTCTCGCCATGCCGGGGGTTGCGGAAACAGTGAGCCTATCCCCCGCCGAAACCGCCGATGCGACCTGAACTGCCAGTTGTCCCGACGAGGCAACTAACACATAGTGCGTCGTTCCGTCGGTTTCATATCCCGCCACGACGCCGATGACATCTCTATCGCCGACCGTCGCCTTAACAATTTGCTCGGTGACAGGGTTGATTCGCACCACCGTTCCAATTGCGTGCTCCTCATTCGCCTCCACCGGATACTTAAATAGAACATCGGCCATCGCCGCTTGCACGATAAAAAACATCGCCACAAGCGCCGCGATAACCGCTAAGTTTCTCTTCTTCATTTCCGTCCTCCTTAGAACAAATTTCATACAACTTGCAGAGCTCTCGAGTTAATCTTTGATTTCCGCAAGTTGAAGAACGCCGTCGATACAACGGCCGGAGGTATAAGGCTCCTTGGCCACTCTTGCCCGAACCGCATAAGTGTGCGTTCCGGCGGGTGGTGTATCGTGGCCGTTGATAGCCACATTTTGGAACTGGTGGACAATGGGCGAATAAATACTCACGCTAACACTCGAAATCACGACCTCACTTGCTCCGGGGTTGCGCACAAGCTCAACCTCGACATAAGCCCCATCTTGACCGCCCTTGTCATCGAAAGTGCCCGCGAACGAGAGCTGAATGCCCGAGCCGGGACCTGCAGATGTGTATGAGACCGACGCAAGAGTGACGGGAGTAGCGGTGCTTGTGATTGGCACAACTGGCGTCACCGCGCCGGATGTCGAGCCTTGCCCGATAATGTAATCTGCCATGTTGGCGTGTAGAGCCGATGGAACAGCACTCAATGGCTGTCTCGGCGTCATAAGCTCGCCATCGACAATAAGCTGAACCCAGCGCGCTCCTGAGAAATCGACATCGACGGGGTTGGTCACCCCGAGGACGACATCGAAAAGCCCCTTGGTGACATCGACCGAGTTAAGCTCACCCCATAGGGAGTCGCCGCCGGTTTCAGCATTCCAAATCGAAAAACCTATATTCACCACGCCCTCGACGGCCACGCCGCCCGGGTCGGTGAGTTTGCCTTGATAGCCGATCCTCTGCGGAACTGCAAAAGCGGCCAAAGCCAGAACCATCGCCAGAATGATGACGACCTTTGTCCTTCTCATCATGCCTCCTGTGTTTGTATGATGTTCATGTTTTGTTATTAAAGCCATAAGTCATTTTATGCCTGTAAGTTGAAAGCCGTTAGCTTATAAATTACACGAAGCGCCGGAGTTAACTCATTATTTTTTAGTGGGAAACAGAAGCTATCCATTCATAACTCTCCTCGGCTAATCGGCCGGAACAACCTCGATTTTGATGTTTATCCATTGCTGGTTACCCTCTACGCCAAAGGCATAAGCCGGCGCACGAAGTTGCATCCATATCGCGACGGATTCGCCGGGCAATATCCGCTCGCCCGCATTCTCGCCGTTGATGCCCAAAACCGGCCCTTTGGCCTCTTTAGGCTTAAAGCTTATTACATCCTCCGAGCCTTCTTGGTTGAACTCCTCTTGGCTTACGAACTCGCGGTCGGTGTCCGTGATAACAACGCTCATAACGAATGCGTTGGCCTCCTCGGTGTCTTTCTCAGTGTGCGGAAAAAATGGGCCTGTGCCATCTTCGGGTATCGAAATGGCGAGCCTCTGCACCGAGTTGCTTGTGTTGATGAAAATCATGCGGTCGCGCTCTTTCATCGTCCGGACTTCCATCGGAAGAAGCGCCTCCTGCAAATACCAGCCCTTGCCCTCGATGACGAACGACCTGCTATACCCC
>DSAF01000123.1 GCA_011388305.1 Candidatus Zixiibacteriota bacterium
GATCCCGATGCCGACAGGCTCGCCCTCGTCGATGAGACGGGAAAGGCAATTGGCGAAGAGTTCACACTCGCGCTCGGCGTCGCGGAGGCAATTGAGCACTCTCCGGGAACAGTCGTAGTCAACCTCTCGACGAGCGCGATGGTTGAGAGCCTCGGCGTTCCGGTCATCCGAACGCCGGTCGGCGAAATTAATGTGACGAAGAAGATGCTCGAACTCGATTCGCCTGCGGGCGGCGAGGGCAACGGCGGACTGATAATACCCGCCTGTCATCCCTGCCGTGATGGCATTCTCGCAGTGGCGGTCGTGCTCAACCGCTTGACGCGGAAGGGAATCCCTCTGACGCAGGCAATCGAGGAATTCCCAAAACTCACGATGATAAAGACTAAAATCTCGTTCGATGGAACTTTTGATAAGGAAATGACTGAAACAATTTTACGCGCCCTCTCCCCCGAAAAAATCGATGCCGCCGATGGAATCCGTCTAACATGGGCGGATAAATGGGTTCATGTCCGCGCATCCAACACCGAACCAATTTTGCGGATTATCGCCGAGGCCGAGAATTTGTGCGAGGCCCAAAAACTCGTCGAGTCGGTAAGGTCAACGCTGGCATAGCAATTGCGTTCAAGACGAAAGAGGATTCACCATCGACAAGCGAGTTTGCAAGTGATTCTCGCAATGAAAGATTTACTTAGGAGCCACATATGTGCGGTATTGTCGGTTATATAGGCCAAAAAGATGCCCTGCCAATTCTTCTCGACGGCCTGAAGCGCCTCGAATATCGAGGATACGATTCAGCTGGTGTGGCATATCTCTATGACGGCAAAGTCAAAGCCATCAAGGCCTCGGGCAAGCTGGACAAGCTCTCCCGTCTAATTGCCAACCACCCCGACAAAGCTAACATCGGTATCGCGCACACCCGCTGGGCCACACACGGCGAACCCAACGACACAAACGCCCACCCTCACACTGACTGCACCGGCAGAATCGCAGTGGTGCACAACGGTATTATCGAGAACTACCGCGCGCTACGCCAATATCTTGCCGACAAAGGCCACGTGTTTCGCACGGAAACAGATACCGAGGTCATTGCGCATCTCATCGAAGACATCTATGGCGACGGCTCGCTGATGCCCTTTTGGAAAGCGGTGCGCGAGGCTCTTCGCGAGGTGGAAGGAACATACGGCATCGCGGTGCTATTCGAAGGCGAGCCTAACAAGATATTCGCCGCCCGCCATGGAAGCCCGCTTTTGGTGGGCATCGGCGATGGCGAGAATATCGTCGCATCGGATGCCTCGGCTGTAATCCGCCACACGGACAGGGTGATTTACCTCGACGAGGGGACTCTCGCGACAATCAAAGCAAACTCTGTCAAGATGTGCACTCTCGATGCCGAGGATGTAACACCCCAAGTTGAGAGGCTCTCGCTTACGCTATCAGAAATCGAGAAGGGCGGGTTTTCTCATTTCATGCTGAAAGAAATCTGCGAACAACCGGACACGCTTCGCAATGCTATTCGCGGCAGATTGAACCCAGATGACGGCACGGCACGCCTTAACGGTCTTAATAAATACTTCGACCTCTTAAAAAATGTTGACAGAATTCTCATTACGGCCTGCGGAACGAGCTGGCACGCCGCGCTTATAGGCGAATATCTTATCGAGGAGCTGGCGCGGATTCCCGTAGAAGTCGATTACGCCTCGGAATTCCGCTATCGCGGGCCGATTTTCCGCGACGGCGACGCGCTGTTTGTGATAAGCCAGTCCGGCGAAACGGCCGACACTTTGGCGGCATTGCGTGAAGCCAAGCGTCAGGGCGTGGCGGTGTTCGGTATCGTCAATGTCGTAGGCTCGACTATCGCCCGCGAGACCGATGCCGGAGTGTATATTCACGCCGGCCCGGAGATAGGCGTCGCATCGACGAAGGCTTTCACGAGCCAGCTCATGGTTCTTAGCGAAATCGCCCTTCTTCTGGCGCGGATGCATGGCCTTTCGAGTGTGCGCGGAAGAAAAATCGCCCGCGAACTCCTCGCCGTGCCCGACAAGGTCGAGCGCGTGCTCTCCCGCGAACGCGAGTTGGGCGAAATCGAGGCGATTGCCCGCGATTATTGCGATTTTAAGAATTTCCTCTATCTCGGGCGCGGGATAAACTATCCGGTTGCACTAGAGGGCGCGCTCAAACTCAAGGAAATCAGTTATGTCCACGCCGAGGGATACCCAGCCGCAGAAATGAAACACGGCCCTATCGCATTGATAGACAACGATATGCCGGTCGTGTTTATCGCGACGGAAGACCCCTTATACGATAAGATAGTCTCGAATATCGAAGAGGTTCGTGCGCGCGGCGGACGCATTCTCGCTTTAGCTACAGAAGGCGACGAGAAAATCGCCGAGCTTGCGCAACATGTAATTTACCTGCCGCAAGCGGATCCGTTGGTCATGCCCATGATAGCGGCGATTCCGCTACAACTTTTGGCATACCGCATTGCGGTTCTACGCGGCACGGATGTTGACCAGCCCCGCAATCTGGCGAAATCGGTGACAGTGGAGTAAAATAACACTTTCAACGATAAGAAGTTCAGTCGAACTCCTCCTATGTCATCAGAATGCTGTTGCTCAATCTACATGCGAAAAGAATCATCAAGCACACACCAAACTTAAGCTAAGTATAATTCCTTGCATCGTGGTGATAATCGCGTAGGCGACGTGTCCCCCGCCCCGCCGGCGAATGAGCGAATGGTATTCCCCCGGAAACAACGACGAGCCACCGGCACTTCGCCGTCTGGTCGTTGAGTAGAGCTGAGCTCGTATCGAAACTACACTGGACACCGCTTCTCCGCGAATACCGCCAAGGGTGAGTGGCCTTTGGCTCCGGAGGTTGTGGACGCGATCCGATTATTTTGGATATTCGACGGAGTGTTTGAAGCGGCGATGGGGCCAAAAATACATCTGAGGCGCACGGCGAATCGCCTGTTCGAGATGGTTAGTATATTCTTGCGTAATCACGCGGATTGCATCTGCCTTTTCTGGCGGGAGACTTGAATAGTCCGGTCGAATAATTTCTGTCTCGATTCGATGTCGGATAGAATTACCCTCGCGATAAGTTGCGGCTAACACTATGGGG
This sequence comes from Candidatus Zixiibacteriota bacterium, assembly GCA_011388305.1. Classification (GTDB taxonomy): domain Bacteria; phylum UBP14; class UBA6098; order UBA6098; family UBA6098; genus UBA6098. The sequence continues at coordinate 3,121 of DSAF01000123.1, forward strand.
CATTTCAATTTCAGTGCGAACGCGGCAACTCCTTGTGGCGTAGAAACTTTATGTCCGAAGAAATCGACGATTACGGCGCTTCTTCCTGCATCTTGATCGGAGAGCATTGCGACCGTCCTCCCATTTCGCACGGACTGGATAACACCTCGGGCCGCGACGCCCATGTGTATTATTCCTACGCCCATTTTGGCGCGAATTCTATTGATAAAACTGTCCACGGCGGGGTTTGACTGCTCTCCAACGAGGAAGTCCACTGGAATGCCGAGACCGGCGACGGCCGCCCCCATAAGCTCCCAGCTTCCGAAATGCCCTGATACAAAAATCGAGCCTTCGCCGGTCTCAGCCATTTTCATAAGCTCGTCCGATTTGGGAAAGGTTGCTAATCTGGAGATGTTATTTCGCATTTTCGGCAAAAGGGCAAATTCAACCATTGAGCGGCAGAAATTCTTGTAGCTTTCTTCAAGTATATCATCAATTTTTTTATTGTCATATTCGGGGAAACATAAGCTGATATTGAATCGAGAAACTACTCGGCGAACTCCAAATTTCCACAGGAGTCCGCCGCATATCCCGCCAATTGCTACGGATAATTTTACTGGTAATATCCTTAAAGGCAGTAATAATATGAGTATGGCACAATATTCAAAAGTGTGCTTAATTTTCTTAACTGCCGATTTCATCGGCCTTACCCTCCGCAATCCTAATTCGAATCAATTTGATTGAGCCAAATATAACAAAAAGAATCGTCAATGCAAGAAAAGTGAAACGCCAATCGGCTAACAGTATGAAATAGTTAAACTTACGCGCGCCCTCTTGCGCCCACAACGTATAAAATTGAAAGACTGTGATACCTGAGGCGTTGCGAAAACCATCGTAGAAATCTCCGGCTGATCTTATTTGAGCGAAAATATATTCGGGCGAGATGCCCATGTCCATTAGATAATCGAAGGCGGCGCGACTTTCTGCATAGGCAAGCTCAGCGCGATCTTCGTCCCATGCGTTAACATCATCGAGCGCAGAGAGTGGTATCGTGGTTCCGAACATGAATGCCATTGCCAATCTCGTTGACTGTTCGAACCTCGTCGGGCCGGTTGACCATTGCGCAAAGCCCTCGTCGAACCATCTCGGAACTCGGACACCGCCGGTGGCACGATGCAGAAATATATGGCCAAGTTCATGCGCGACAAGTTCGGCTGTTTTGCTTGACATGCTCCCGTCGCGCAAAAGCAGGACTATCTCGCCTCTCGCGGGCAGTGCCGCACCGATCCCCCAGTCAGGTATCGCGTTATGTGTTAATCTGTTGAACTCCTCACGGGAATATGTAGTCTTTACAATAATTGTATCATGAATATTCCACTCGATGCCAACTCGCGATTCGAATGACTCTGCAATATTTCTAACTCGATTTTCGAACTCGGGAAGCTTTCGGCCCCCAGTCTCGAATACAAATGGAATTTGAGCAAAAAGACCTGATACTAATAGAAAAAAAGTGAGTATTCGCCCCCATTTCGGGTAGCGTCTGTGGGGTAACATTAGCACAGCTAAAAGTTTGACAAGAGTTTGAATTCGAAACCTTCAAATTCTGGCTCGTAGCGGCAACTTCCTCCGCTACATGTCCAGCCGCCGGGGCGTTTGCCATAGCCCAAAGTCAACTTATGTGCGCCAAGATTGAAATCGATATAGCCTCTGGCAAAGAGTTCGCTATCCTCGCCAATCCTGCCGCCCTCTATGCCTATCGAGCCGTGCGGCGAAAGTGAATATTCAGCGGAACCGTAGAGATTTGTGATGTTTTCGCCATATTCCACGGCCGTTTGAAATTCGAAATCGAGAATTAGGGCAGACCTATCTGTCAAGTATAATAATGGCTCTAACACGAGGTTCATAGCCCAGTCGTCGCCTGCCAGTTCTTGATATTGCGTGACGAATTTCGCAGATATTTTGTCAAATTCATAACCGAAAGAGCCGTAAATTTCGTAATATGCATCTTTTTCGCCATCAATATCGCTCACAGATGCCGCAGAAAGAAGAATATCGCCTCGTTCAATAGATGTAGATATCTCTCCGCTAAAGGCTCGTGAATCTCGTGGGTCTATCTCTTTGAGATGTCGGCTCATAAGGGCGTATGCTGGCTGATGAACAATCAGCGGTAGCGAGATAAGCCAAGAGTTTTCATCATATCCCCGCGCAGGGAATCCATCGGCTTGCAGGTATTCTCCGAAGAAGACGAAGCTTCCCAGAAAGAACGATGTGTTTCCGTAAAAAATTCCGCCCTCGGCGAAATCACCGCCTGCAATATTATTTCGCCATCCCCGCGAATATTGAGCTTCACCATAAAATGCCCCAAACTGGGGCATCGCGCGGACGCCCCAGACTTCGCCGTGCTGTGACGGCAAAATTTCGCCCTCCTCCATTTTGTTTTCATAAGCAATGTAGCCTGCACCAAAATTGATATAATGAATATCACTAACTTGTAGGTCGAAACCCTTAATGGTGACATAGTCAATTTCGTTCCAGTCGGCGATGCCGCCGAGCAATTTCAGCGACGAGAACGGCAGTTTCAATCTCACCGAGATTCCCTCGATGTGCCTATCTTCTTGAATCTCCGGGCGTTCAAGCGCATCGAGGATCGTGCCGTTGCCGAAGGATTCCAAGATTGTGCCTCCGGTAAATTCGGCATTATCTATTGACACTCTCGCCCACAAATGTGTAAATTCTGCGTATTCCTCGCCGGGACGAGTTATCGCCGATATGCGCGAGGGGTGCATGGCTTCGAAACGCGCGCCAAGCGTGAGGAATGACTCGGAAACGCGTAAATCGAGGCGATTTTCGAAAAAACTCTCGCTTTCCTCCGAAGCCGCAACGCGGAATTCAAGAGAGTTCTGACCTATAACGGAAATACTTAAAACGGCGCTCGCGAGTAGTGCGACCGCCGCGAAAACCCAGTAAGTTATATTCAATGTGCCTCCGTGAGTGTTAAGTCATCAAATGGCCGGCAGTGCGCCTGTCAATCATTTTCCTTTGGTGCAAACAACTCGCGGACTTTGCGCTCATATATCGCCTCGTCGCCGGGCTTGTAGCCCGAATGTCGGTAGAAAACTTCGTTGTTGGCCCCTATAATGAAAGTTTCCGGCAATTCGGCAATGCCGGACTGGTTCTTGACGCGATGCCCCGGGTCCATCAGGATGTCGAAACTCCACCCCTCTCTGGTGACGAAAGGCTTGACGCGGGGACGCGTCCGCGGGCCGTCTTCATTGACGGCTATCACAATTACATTGTGCTGTGCTAAAAACTCTTCCATCTCTTCGAGCTTGCCCAACTCTCGAACGCACGGTTTGCACCATGTTGCCCAGAACGAAAGTATTACGCCGCTTTCAGCCGTCACTTCAGATAATGTAATTTTGCGGCCGTCCATAGTCTCTAATGTGAAATCGGGTAATATCGACTGCGCCGCGAGAATAATCGGAAGTAGCATTAGCACTAAAATTACTATTCGGCTTTTCATACTTCTCCTATTTTATCAGGATCGTTTTCACCTGTTCGGAAAAATCCCGCCCGCTAACGCGAATCAAGAATATTCCGCTCGGCAGGTTGCCTGCGTCCCATTGGACACGAGTAGTATTCGCAGAAACCGTGCCGCTGTATATGCTCTCGACCAATCTTCCGGAAATGTCGAAGGCCTCGACGGTGATATTATCCGGTTTGGCAAGTTCGATGTCAATCGATAGCGCTGTGTTGAAGGGGTTCGGGAATGTTCGCACGAGCGCTTTTTCCGATGGCATCTCGCGCTCGGGGACATCGAAGCCGCCCCAAAAATCCTCCACTCTGCCCCAAAAATCATTCAGTCCTGCAGATGTCGCGATGTCCTCCAAACGGAAGGAGACATAGACGAGTTTTCCTCCGCCGTCTGTGATACGTGTGAGGCCGCATGTTTTGCCGGATGAAAGCCGCAAAATCGCTCTGCTCGGTGCGGTCACCGTCATGCCCTCGGCAAGAAGACCTCCCAAGTCCGCCGAAAATCCTGTGAATTCCGTGCCTCCATAAGTGCCCATCACCGAGGTTGGCGAGGATTCGACGCCATCGGTGATTGCACCGAGAACAGAATAGTAGAAATCGAAAACGCCGCCGATAGTTCTCCCCCAACTCGCCGACGTGATGAGCATCTTGCCGCCGCCTTCGAGGTAGTCGCGAATTGAGCTTCTATCTTGAACGGAGAGTGAAGTTGACAAATTAAAGCCTTCGTGCCAGACTATCGCGCTATACGGTGCGTCAGAAAAATCCGGAAGCGCACCGTCAGCCGAAATATGCCATTCATGGAAATCAACGCCGTTGTCTGCGAAAAGAGCATGAAAGGTTGGAATATCGATTGTCGCCGCCTCGCCCGCAATGTATAACAAATCCCCGCCGTTCATCACGGTGAACATAAGCGTATCGACGGCGCCGGTGGTGTCGCCAACTGATTGAAGCAGAAGGCGGACTCTCCCCTGCCCTCTCGAAGTTGATGGCACGATAAAGACATCGAATTGAGCGTTCTCGAGACTCCCCAAGAAAATCGCCGTGCTGTCGAACGGTGTTGCACCGTATTCGGCTCGCACCATCCAGCCTGCGGGCACTTCCGATTCAACCCAAACGCTGTATGTATCGTCGAGACTTCCAATATTGCTGATACTCGCCCTAAACTCCGCAGTCTCTCCCGGCGCGGAAAAATCCTTGGCGCGCGAGGTCGTAAAACTATGATGGTAACCATCAAGTCGCCAACCCTCTACCTTCGCGTTATGAATGTTGTATGCGCTCACCGGCCCGGCCATATTCTGCACCCACGCGATGATTTTGAGGTGATCCGTGTCCCATGCTGAGTGAAGTTCCAATGGAAAGGTGAAGTTCTGCGAGCCAACGCCCGATAAATCTACTAATTGCCCGTTCGAAGATGGAAGCAGTTTTCGGAGGACGTTACTTGCCCAAATTTCGCCGTTCGGGGCAGATGGAAAATAGAGACTGTCCTCGACTATTGCAACGAAAAGACGGTTGTTAGAGCCGGGAAGCGGCTCTTCGACTTCGACGCGAATGTGTATGTTATCGCCGGGAATAATTGTCAAGTCGAGCGGAGCATAAGAACCAATGAGCGAGCCAACCATCGTCGCGGCGGAAGACCATGACGGGAGCTTGTATCCATCGAGGGAGACCGATGGGACGCCAGAAATAGCGTAGTGGTTCCAGCGTGCCTGATTGTCCAGGGGGGCGTGAACATAATACGGATCGCTCGAACTTGGCCAGTTGCAATGAACTTCTACGACCGCAAGCTGGTCGCCCCAGCGGATGTCCAGCGTATCGACCATAACACCGCATGGCGGACAGAAACCGCAAGATGTGTTCGTGAAGCGCTCGATAAGCGGCACTCGCTCCGCCGAAAACAACGCTATCGCTAATAGAACTATAACGAGCAAAATGCTTATTGCGCTTTGCCTTCCCATATCTCCCCCTTGGAAAAATTGTGATTACTATTTCGCGAGCAATATCTTGCTCGTCGTTGTTAGCTCGCCCGCTTTGAGCCTGACGAGATATACTCCGCTGGGAAGCTCCTCGTTCGATGACGACCTTCCGTCCCAAATCGTGCGCTGTTTTCCGGCGAATAGGTCTCCGTTTATAAGCCTCGCGACCATTCTGCCCGAGAGGTCGAAAACATCCAAGGTGACTTCGGCGGAGTTCAGTAGCTCGAACTCGAGCGATACGGCCGCGTTGAACGGGTTCGGCGATGCCGACACGATGAGCGATTTATCAGGACGCGCAACCTCATCGGCAACGACGGTGCCTTCGCGGAGAAAACCCAAAACCTGAGTCATGAGGTTGTTTCGCGCGGTCTGGCCGTTAATTGCCTCGAACGGGAACGCAAAATACACGAGGCGATAATCGCCTTCATAGACAACTCCTGCTACATTGCTCGTCGCGCCGTATCTGAAGCACTCCGTGCTTCCGCCTATGGGCGCAATAGTGCTGGGATACGGAGTAAAGTCCGCGCCGTCGCCGGTGTAGAGGTTAAGCGAAACGCCTTCGAACGGCGAGCCCGCAGAGCCGGTCACCGAGCGGAGGCCGGAATCGTCGGCGATGTAATTCGCCTTGAAGCGGCTGTTGAACCAAGCGATGTTGCCGGTCTCATTGCTGTGCCAGCCCAGGTCTTGGCTTGTCATGAACATCTTGCCGCCGCCATCGATATATTGACCGATAGCCGTCCTGTCGGACGCGGTTGTCACTTCGCTATAATCTCCGCCTGTGAACCAGATAACGATGTCATACTGCAACAGCTGTGCTCCCGTCACTTCGTCCGAGCCTCGATTATGCACCGCATAGTGTTCGCCGAGCGCATCAAGCGTATTGATGTAGTAGCTCTCGTAATTTGCGCCAGCGTCGTCATCGACGATGAGAATGTCCGGGCTGTGGTTGAGTGTATATGTAGCACTTGCGGTTTGTCCGCCGGCAACTGAGATTATGTTCAACTCGACAATGCCGGTGCCGGGGCCGCCGGGGTAGAAGTCGATGGCTATGTCTGCGCTGTCTCCGGGGTCGAGCGTTATGGCGCCCGAGTCCGGGAAGCAGAACATCCCCGCGCAAAAAGCCGCAGTCCAACCCGCTGGCAAATCCTTCGTAATTGTCATGACATATTCGTCTGCGCTGAGGCCACGGTTCTTAATCTTGCCACCCTCGAGCGCGTAGAATGATGTATCCGACCAAATCACACCGCTGGTGTTTCCCGGGCTGAATGCGAACAAGAACTCCGGCGTGTGAAGTAGGCACGAAACGGAGTTGATGACATTATAGCCGGTCACCGCGCCGGACATGTTTTGAACCCAAGCGACAACTCTGCAGTCCTCGACGCGCCATGTGCCGGCAACCGTTATAGGCACAAATATCTCCTGAACGCCTACCGTCGAGAGGTTGACCACCTGTCCGTCCGGCGTGGGGAATATTTTCATGAGCACATGATGTGCCCAAACTTCGCCATTGGGTGCCGATGGATAATAGTTATTGTCCTGAACTACCGTGACGAAGAGGCGGTTGTTCGTGCCGGAAATCGGGGCTTCGACATCGAGCGTGACATGAACGCCGGAAAGGCCGGAATCCGTTGAGGCTATACTCATTCCTAAATCGGATGTAGCCGCAAGCCTCGTGGATGTTTCCGTGGGCGTTGTCGCCCAGTTGGCCAGTTTTTTGCCGTCAACTGTCACCGCAGGGACGCCGGTAATCGCGTAATGATTCCAGCGCGCCTGATTGTCGGCGGGCGCCGCGAGATAATAAGGATCGCTCGGCCCCGGCCAGTTAGTATGAACCTCGACAATGCTAATCGCTTCCCCGTGTGTGTCCCAAAGGTTATCAATCATTTCGCCGCAGGGCGGGCAATATCCGCAGGAAGTATTTGTGAAGCGCTCGATTAGCGGGACTCTCACCGCGGAAGAGAGAGTTATCGCAAGCGCTAAAGAGAGTATAAGGGCGAGTTTGAAAAAACGCACCGTCGCCTCCTTATAGTAAGGTTAAAATTCAAGAATGCCGGGGGAGCAGAGAATCTCCTCTTCCGGCAAGTATGTGTCGTCGTCGTCACGTTGAAACCAAATAATGTATGAATAATCCGACGGATTGCCGCCGGTAGGGATGTTCATGCCGGAAAGCTCGATATATTGGGGAACGCCGGAGCTTAAAGCCAATGTTCCCGCGCTCGGATAAGAGTAAAATTCCATTGGGACATTGTAAAAGTCCTTCATGCCGTTGGTTCCGGGCGCCGTAGCGTAGTGGCGTGATTTTTCAACAACTGCAATGTTGAACGCACCCTCGACAGAGATTCCCTCGGCGAAGATGCCGATTTTCAAATCGCCGCCGTTTTGCGCGACACCCCAAATCTTCACTTTCTGTGCGTCATTATCGGGCGACATGTAGTTATTGACATATGCAGTTATGGCCGATACCGACCTCGGGTCGGGCACCTGCTTTCCCGCTACGAAAACACGCGGAATGCCCGCGAAGCCGTAATAGGAGACGCGTCCGTCGTGAATTGCCGGGTTGGCCTGATGGAATGGGTCTGTGCCGCCGGATTGTTGCGGGTGCCACTCGACTGCTACGACCGAACCACCAAAATTATCGACTACTTGATGAACAGCCTCTGCCGCCTCGGGGCAGTTGGGGCAGTTCACATGTGTGAATTCCTCGATAAGAACGCGATTGCCGAACTCAAGCTCGAACTCGACCGCCGTAGTCTCGCCTGCTGTCAGGGAAACAGTTTGTGAATAATTGCCATCGAATACCCATCCGGCGACTGAGACCTCGAAATTTCCCGAGGGCACGGGAATCATCGCAGGGGTCAACTCCCCTGTCGGCACACTGTTGATATAAATCGGAACGAAGTCGAAATTGGCGGAAACGGCTATGAACGCGGTATCGCTTGCGGGCGTCAGCTCGAAGAAAGCAGTGTCCGTCTCATCAGCGAGGAGATTAACGCGAATGCTCTCGGGTGTGGCAATCCAGCCAATCTTGGCGACTTTTACCATGTATGCCTTCGGATCGAGGTCGAATTCGGCGGGCGTAGTTTGCGATGTCGATGTGCCGTCCAAGAAAACAAAAGCCCCCTCCGGCTCGGAGAGAACGACCAGCTTGCCCTCCTCGGGATCGTTATCTGTGGGGGTGCCGTTACAGGCCAAGATTAGAATAGCAATCGCGAGAGCAAACAGAAAAATTATTTTGCGGGACATGAGCTTGGAGACTCCTTCAAACCACCTTTACCAAAGATGCTTCCCACCTTGACAGCGCCCAGAGGACATGCTTTGATGCAGTCGCCGCAACGAATGCAGTCGTGGCTATTAGGGCTCTCGTGAATCGCGATATCTACCGGACAAACCTTGCGGCAATAGCCGCAACTTGTGCAAGTCTCGCAATCAACTCTGAACTCGAGAAGACTAATTTTATTGAACAATCCTAAAAAGGCGCCCACGGGGCAGACGACTCTGCAGAATGGTCTCTTAATCAGCAAGAATGCGATTAAGAATATACCAAGTATAATCATTTTCCTCGTAAAAAGCGAGCCTAAAAGTGGACGAAGATTGGCATGAAGCAAAACTTGCGGAATGCCGCCCTCTAGTGCGCCGGCCGGGCAGAATTTGCAGAATGTTGTCTTTCCCGGCATCACAAAGCCCTCTTCAGCAGTGCCCGTCAAAATTGGCGCGAGAATAACCATGCCGATAAGGAAGAGGTATCTCCCCCAGCTTGTCCATTTGGGAATGCGTATCTTTGGGAGTTTGATGAGTCTGCCGAGTTTGTATTCGAGGTCTTGAAGAAGGCCGAAAGGACAAACCCATCCGCAGGCCGCGCGTCCGATAAGCACGCCGAACATCGCTATCGAGCCGATGACATAGTAGGGTATCATCCTCAGTGCGGCGAAGTGTTGCGCGCTACCGGCTGGACAAGCAACGGTGGCCGATGGGCAGGCATAGCAGTTGAGTATCGGTGGGACGATGCCCTTGAGCTTGCCCTGATATATCTGTGGATTGCCGGTCCACGCCCGAAAATATGAATTCGCGAGGAGGGTTCCGGCGATTTGGCTAATGCGCCTTAACAGAATATGTTTCATAATACGTTTCATATTTAACAGAAAGTCAGCCTATCCCAATACAGGAGAGACATAACATAATAGCGTTCGAGATTACCTGCCCGAAATCGCCGAGACGGATTCCATAGTCCATCAACAAAATCGCGAGCAGTAGAACAAGAACGAAGCCCCACCGTCTGTGCGTCGGGGATTTAGAAATTTTGGCGTCGCTCAATGTCCGCCTCGTCAGTCTTGAGGAATGAGAACCTTAAACGCCTTACTGGGTTTAAACACGGGAATGAGCCTCTCCTCGATTGGAACTGCATCGCCCGTTCTGGGGTTTCTCGCGATTCTTGGCTTGCGAGTCTTGAGTTTGAACGTTCCGAAGCGACGAATCTCGATGTTAGAGCCTTCAGCCATGACATCTTTGATTGCCGTGAGGAAACCCTCGCAGATAACAGCGGTCTCGGTCTTAGTAAAACCGGTCATCTCGGCGACGCGCTCGACGAGTTCGGCCTTCGTCACCACATTAGATTTTTCAGCGCTCATTTTTCTCCAATCTTTGGTTATGAGATTTATTCGACCTTTATTTTCAAAACATCGCCTATACGAAGCGAATTTGGGTTAATGTTTCCGTTAGATTTCAAAATAGCGTCGGGGGTTGTGCCATATCTCTTGGCGATTCCCCAGACGGTGTCACCGCTCTCAACGCGGTGCGTGACGAAACGCGGGCCTCCTCCGAATGCTCCGCCTGCCTCACGCGTGCGAATCTCCAATATCTCGCCTATTCGCAAACTGCTGTTCTTCTTCTCGTTCCAGCGCATAATGTCCGCCACATCGACAGCGTATCTGACGGCAAGCTCGCTCATCGTCTCTCCGGCTTGCACCGTATGACGCACAGTGCGCGCTTGAGCGCTCTCGGTGACAACCGGCGATGACGCACCGAAGATTTCAAGCTGCTCGCCCGGGCGAATAATATCCGATTTCTTGTTGTTCCACTCTTTAATATCAGCGACGCGAACGCCGTATGCCGTTGCGATGTGCCCCAGCGTCTCGCCGGGCTTGACACTGTGGACAACCGCTTTGCGTTGGTGCGCCACAGGTGGCGACGATGTGGTCGTTATTTTCAGCTTCTCGCCCGGAGTAATTCTGTCGTTTTTCTTGGAATTAGCATTACGGATGTCGCTCACGGTCGTGCCATATTTTTGGGCAATGCCCGATAGTGTCTCGCCGGATTTCACAGTGTGGACGACCTCGCGTATCGGCCCGACATCCACCGCCGATGGGTCGTCGGTGTAGATTGTTAGCTTATCGCCAATTTGGAGCTTCGTATCCTTTTTGTCATTCCAGCGCTGAACAGCCTCGACCGTCACGCTATATTCGCGGGCTATTTTGCCGAGGTTATCGCCTTTCTTCACCGTATAAACGATTCGCTTTCGGTTCTCTGTGTATCCGCCTTGCATTTCCGGCGATGTGCCAATAATCTCCAGCTTTTGGCCGATTTGCAGAGTAACTTGATTGTTCGATAGATTGTTCCACTCGACGATATTCGACACATGGACATTGTATCTACGGGCAATTGCCCAAAGCGACTCGCCGGACTGAACCGTGTGGACAATCTTGCCCATAGGCTGTCTCTGCGACTCGCCTACAAGGACGGTGAGCTTTTGGCCGGGGTAGATTGTGGAGTTGCGGTCGAGCTTGTTCCACTCGAGAAGTTCGTTTGTCGTGACGCCGAAGCGCGCGGCAATAGTGCTGGGAGTGTCGCCGGACGCGACTGTATATGTGGTAGCTTTCTTGCCCACAGGAATCTTGAGGCGCATTCCGGGAGTGATTACCGAACCTCGTTTGAGCGAATTTGCCAGAAGAAGTTCATCGAGCGCGACGCCATTTCTTTGCGCGATACCGGAAAGCGTATCGCCCTTTCTCACGGAATAGTAATTTGTCACCGAAGAGGGCGCGCCGCTCGGAGCGGCGGGGGTAGCGGGCGTCCCGCGGTCGGCCATGGCTCTCGCTGTAGATGGCGCAACGGGAATAACCAGCTCCTGCCCTATGCGAAGTTGGTGTGCGTTTCGCAGGTTGTTCGCTTCGGTTAACTGCGCGGCTGATGTGCCATAATGTAGCGCAATTTCCGAGAGCGTCTCGCCCTTCTTGACTTTGTGCTTTGCCCAAACCGTCTTCTCGCTCTCGGGAACGGCGGCATACCGCTCGGCGAAAGAGCCGGCTTTGCCCCTCGGGACGCGAACTTGGTAGTGGGTGGCATCCGGAGGGGTGCAATAGCGCATAACCTCGGGGTTAATCGCCTTGATAAACGCCAGCGAGGTGTCCGTGCATTTGGCGATGAGTTCGAGGTTCGTGGGTTGCGTCACCGTGATAGTCTCATACTCGTATGGAGGGTAATACTCGACGTCAAAGCCGTATGCGGCGGGATCTTTCGCGATAATCAGCGCCGCGAAATACAATGGGACATAGTTCATCGTTTCATTGGGAAGCTTAAGCTCCCAATAGCTGCTCGTCCCCTGACTGGCAATCGACCTCGCCACGCGGCCATCGCCGCAATTATATGCCGCGAGGCATAGCTCCCAGTCCCCAAACTTTCGATACAAGCTCGTGAAATAATCTGCCGCGGCGTATGTCGCCTTAACGGGGTCTCTACGCTCATCGAGCCACCAATTAACTTCGAGGCCAAAAATCCTGCCCGTGGATTTAATGAATTGCCACAAGCCCATCGCATGCGCCCAGCTATACGCCGTCGGCGCATAACCCGACTCTATAAGCGGAAGATAGGCCAAATCCAGCGGAAGGCCTTTTTCGGCGAGTATCTCCTTCATCATCGGCGTGTATCGTCCGCTCCGCCGGAGCCATTCGCTAAAAGGCTCGCGAGCGCGCGTCTGGAAATAGATTATCTTCTCTTTCACGCGGTCGTTCCAAACGACGGGAATATCGAACTCTCCGCGGAGAACTTTGGGCAGGTCGCCAGCCAACTCGGAAAGACGTTGCTTTGTATATTCACTGGAGGCCAGCCCTTCGAGCGCCGCTGAAAGGACTATCGGGGCGGCAGTGGCTTCGAGGCTGTCGGTGTGCGCGAGTGCGAAGCGGTAGTCGTATGCGACCTCGCGCAAGAGCAGGTCAATTCGCGCCGAGAGGTCCTCGTCGTCGATGACATCTATCTGCGCGATAAGACGCAAAGCCTCATCGAACATTGCTCTGGCAGTTTCCCAATCGCGCTTCATGTTGTGAACTACGCCATCGGCGTATGCCGCCTCCGCCGAGCGAAGCAACTCATAGGCGGGGAATTCGCCAAGCTCGGTGCGCTGAACCGCCGAAGCTCTCGACGGCCTTGCAGGAGCATCTGTCGTCGCGCATCCCAAAAACAGAATGCACAGGACTGCTAACAAAGCTGAAATCGTATTTTTAACGCTCATAGCGCCTTTCGCCCTAACCTCTTGAACGACTTCCACTAATAAAATTTATAAACTTGCAATCGGTGTATGTCAATGACTTTTTTTAATTTAGGAGATTTTTTTTCTACTAACAGACAACTCGAATATGCCTTATCGTATTGATTTATAACATTTTATGCGCTTTATCTAACAATGCACATAAAAAAACTGCCGCTACTTTGCTACTAATCAAAGAGCACAGTCGATAGAATAAATTATTGCATCAGAAGATGTTTTATGGACAGCAGGCTATTGGTTAATACGAAATAGTTTATTTCGCCCGTTGAACTACTTCAAGAACAACAACTTGGCCTGAAGTGTCGAGCTTTCAAGGCGAACTAAAAGCAAATACACACCCGCCA
>DSAF01000209.1 GCA_011388305.1 Candidatus Zixiibacteriota bacterium
GCGCCCTTCATAGCCTCGGGGATTCCGCCGCGAATCTCTCTCGGGTTGGTGATTTGGCACAGCTTCCACTTCTCGGCGCAGAGCGGGTCGTCCTTGATGTCGTCGCGGAATGCGCCGAGCGTTCCGTCGATGTCGCAGATAATCGCCTTCGCGGGATCGACTCCCGCCGAAAAGCAAAGCCTTGCGATGCAAACATTCCCGGCGCCCGCGCCCACGAACGCGACCTTTATCTCGTGAAGCCTTTTGCCCACGACCTGGACGGCGTTCATTAGCCCGGCCACGGTGACGGTCGCTGTTCCCTGCTGGTCGTCGTGCCAGACGGGGATTCTCGCACGATTGCGGAGTTCGCTTAAAACTTTAAAACACTTGGGCTGGGCGATGTCCTCGAGGTTATAACCGCCGAAAGATGGTTGCAGGAGTAAGGCCGTCTCGATGAAGACATCGGGGTCCTTGGTGTCGAGGGCTATCGGCACGGCATCGACGCCGCCTAAGTATTTATACAAAAGCGCCTTACCCTCCATCACCGGAAGTGAAGCCTCCGCGCCGATGTCCCCCAGTCCCAGAACGCGCGTCCCGTCGGTGATAATGGCGACGGTATTCCCTTTGTTTGTATGCTCGAAAACCTTGTCGGGGTTGTCGCGTATATCAAGGCATGGTGCGGCCACGCCGGGTGAATACCAAATTGCGAAGTCATCGAACCCACGAACTATGCACTTGATTCCTGTCTCGATTTTTCCGCGATAGAATGGGTGCATTTTCATAGCGTCATCAGCAGGTTTCTGACTTTTTTTTAGTAAATCTTCTCTTTTCATAAAAAACTCCACTTTTTTACTTGAATTCGAGTTTTGAATATATTATATTAGTTGGAGTAGCTTTTGATACTCACCCAGTTATCTGTTAGAATGTTTCTTCCCGCATTGTTCTCAATGGCGGGGCTTTCTTGCGTGTATAATTTATTATGCACTTGATAATAGTTAAGAACGAAGCTTATTCTGTTAAAGTAGAATAATAGAAAGAACAACGCTCAACCCGTGAAAATAACGCCCGAATACCGCGAATCTGCGCTACATAGAGCGCTCGAGCTTGTCGATGAAGGCATCATCATCCTCGATGGCGATGGCAAAATCGTTTTTGCCAATTATGCAGGCCGGAGCATCGAGAGTATCGCGATAGATGAACACGCCGAACGCTTCGTCCTTCGAGAATATATTGAAAAAATTCTGCCGGCAAACGAAAAAAATAGAATTTTCCGAGAAAATATTTTTGCCGTGCGAAAATGCGGAGCAGTTTTCCCTGCGAACCTCGAGGTTCACCGCTGTTCAAACGGGGAACATTGCACAGTCATTCGAGTGAGAGACTTGTCCGATGCCGAGGAAGTCCGCAGACTAACCGCCGATGTTGCCGAGGCGGAGGAAGCTGTGCGCGTCGAGATTTCACGGTTTCTCCACGATGAGATTGCTCAACTTCTGGCAATCTCCGCCAACAAGCTCGCCGAGTCCCAAAGGAGCGCTTCTCTAAGCGATGTCAATAAAACTATTGCAGATGCGGCGAGCTATCTCGACGAAGCGATTAAGAAAATTCAGCGCCGAACTTGGGAGTTAGGCTCCTCAATCGCTCTCGATAGTGGTCTCTCGGAAGCCCTGCAGGACTTGCTTTACGAGATAGTCGCCCGCGAGGGAATCGACACGGACTTCATCGATGACGGCGAGGATAAGCCGCTCAATGAGCACGTTAAATTAGCGCTATTCCAAATGGCGAGAGAATTATTTTATAATATCATAAAACACGCGCAAGCCACGCAGGTCAATGTTGTTCTCGAAAAAGAAGCCCGTTTTATAAGGATAATCGTTGAAGATAATGGCAAGGGATTTGCTCATAATAATAAGATGCCTTCGAGTGGAGGCGGATTTGGCCTCGCGACAATCGAGCGCAGGCTTAATAGTTTCGACGGAGAAATGAAAATAAAAACTGAACGCGGGAAAGGAACCCGCGTCGAACTATACGCACCATTACACAATGGAGGAGCAAATGACCATCAAAGTGCTTATCGCCGATGACCACGAGGTCGTCCGCGAGGGTATCAAGAGAATTCTCGATGAGGATTCTCAGGTCGAAATCGTGGGACAGGTGAGCGACGGGCGAACCCTCCTCAGCGAAATTCCTAAACTCAAGCCGGATGTCATTGTGATGGACATCACAATGCCCGACATGAACGGAATCGAAGCCACTCGGAGAATCGAGAGAGATTATCCGAAGGTGAAAGTTCTCGGCCTATCTATGCACTCTAACAGGCGACATATCAAGGAGATGTTCGAGGCCGGCGCGCACGGATACCTCATCAAGAACTCCAGCTTGCAGGAGCTTAGAGATGCGGTTCATGCAGTCGTGCAAGGACAGAAATTCCTCAGTAGTCAGATTACCAGCGATGTAATCTTCGAGTATCTCAAACCGGCAGATGTCGAAGATGATACGCCCTATATCTGGATGCTTACCGGCAGAGAACGCGAAGTTCTTCAACTGTTGGCCGAAGGCTTCACAAATCGTGAGATTTCCGACAAACTAAGCGTCAGCGGAAGAACAGTCGAGGCACATCGCTCGAACATCATGCGCAAGCTGGATATACATCACCTCCCGGGGCTGACGAAGTTCGCGATTACCGAGGGACTGACCTCGCCTGAGCCCAAGTAGGGTTATTTTAAGAAGACCACGCGTCCAAGCCCGGTCTTGAATTTGCCGCGGGCCTCGATGAGATAGACGCCGGAAGGCGTCTCTTCAGCGGGTGCCCAATATGCTCGATTACCTGAAATCGACCGCGAAGGCAGTTTCTCAATTGTGCGGCCGGTGAGGTCTCGGACGAAAGCATCCCGTATCTCGAACGGGGCGACTATCTCGCAAACGGAGTTGAACGGAGACGGCGATATGCTTATCGCCGTCTTGCGTGGAAGGTGTGTCTCCGAAATCCCCGTCTCATATAGCAGAGCGACATCGAGCGGGCCGTGCCCGGTGGGGTGTTCGCCGATTCGCGTCAGCGTCATCGTCACCCGGTCCACAAAACACATCTCGACGGTCGATGAGTCCATCGAGGGCAGAAAGATGTAGCCGTTATGCGCCGCCAGCCCGACTATGCCCGTGCCGGTGAGCGAGTTCCCCGAGGACGAGGCATCCCACAAAATCTCGCGCGTTCGGCCGTCGTATGCCAGAAGTTTCCCGCTTCCAAGCTCGCCCCACATCGATGTCGCCGAGTAGATGATGCCCGTGTAACTATCGAGAGCGAGCCTCTGCGGCGAGCCGCCCAGCGGAATGGAATCTATGACCGAAAAACTCGCCGTATCGACCACATAGACAATCCCCCAAGTCGAAAAATAGTCGCCCGTGCAGACAATGTGCAAATCTCCCAGCGGACTCTCGATTATCTCCTGCGGGTTCGTGCCGATTTCGATGAAGTCGATTGGCGTTCCGTCGGGGGACAGTCGCCAGAGTTCGCCGACGCCATAAGTGAAGCTTATCGGGTCGAGGTTTCCGGCGGTGACGAATATGTAATCTTCGTTCGCGAAAATCCCTTGAGGGCCGAGGCAGAACGAGTCGGTCGCTGTCACATGGCCGGTGCCGATATCGATAATGCCAATGCCGCCGGAGACCCAGAGCGAAGCGTAAACCATTCCGCCGGTTTTGTGCATAAGGTAAGGATTGGAACCGGCGGGCAGAGCGAACTGCTCGACAAGGGAAATTGACGCGCCGGAGACCGTGAAGCGCTGGACGGCCCCTGCGCCCGACGAAAGCACCCAGATGCCATCGTCATCCGCGAGAATTTGGTTAGGAATTGCTTCAACTGTTGTCAAGTTATTGGCGGGCGGTGAGAGCCATTCGCCCATGCTCAATGTCTCGCCGAGACTGTTGAGGACTATGTATTTGGGCGCGGACAGCGCGATTGATGCGATGAGAAGTAGCGACACGATAGACTTCATGGAGACTCCTTTCACAGTTTATATTCGAGTTTTATTGTAATAGCCCAACTTCTTCCGGGCATTGGATAATTAGTTAGAATTTCGTATTCCTCGTCGAAGATGTTCTGCGCGTCGAGGCGAAGCGATGGCTCGATAGCCCCCATCGGACGGCGATATTCCGCGAATGCATCCCATATTTCATAAGGCTCTGCCCACTTGGTGTTCGCGAGGAGCGTGTATCGCTTTCCGAGCATCCTGCCGTCGATGCCCGCGGAGAATCCCAAATGGGAAAAGCGCGCCGACAGCTTCTGCTCGTAGGGCGCTCTGAACGGAATCCACAGCGAATCTATCGCCCGTTCGGGCGTCCGGTGAATCGCCGAGAGGACGGTGTTCGACCACGAAAGTTCGAACATTTCGAATAGGCGCAGTCTGATGTTATCCTCTCGTCCGCGCGTCTCCTCGCGTGAAAAATTTCGCGGGCGATAGAGGCCGTCGAAATCGCGCTTCCAGATGATTACCGAATCGAAGTCCCTCGCGAAGAAATCGCAATCGATATCGACTGTCGCCCAATCGGCACGGTATCCAGCGGAAAAGCGGATGTGTTGTCTTTGGGCGGTTTCCGGCGCGAGGTTCGGGTTGCCCTCGGCGAAAGCATCGCGAAGCCAATACAAATCCGCGAACTCCGGAAAATGGTGCGCTTCGGAATATCCTCCGGCAAGGGCGATGGAGAGTTTTCCTATCCCCTGCGCGATGGAGCCTTCGGCGGTGATGCTTCGCGAGAAGCCCAATTCGTCGTTGCCGTCCCATCTCGCCGACGAGAATGCGCGAACCGTCGTCGCCTCTCCGAAAACGCGATGATAATCGACCTGCCACCACGTCGAGGCGATTCGCCGCGGCTCGCGGGGAATATTGCGCGAGGGCGCGAGGTTGTTCTCGACGGCATAGCCTTCCTCATCCCAACGCACGCCAAGCTTGCCGGTGAAATCGCCAAACGCACGCGAGACAGTTGTTTGCGCGGAATACTTATCGATGATGTGCTCCGCATCCACGGGGACAAAGACGAACGGCCGTGGGATGTAGAAATGTCGCTCGGCTCGCCCCACCGAGGCTTTTATTTCGGACGCGAATTTCAGCGGCAGTTCGAATGCCGCTCTCGCCGCCGTTTCGAGGCCATCGCCCTTTCTTCGCGCTGTGGGCAATGGGTGATAGATGTCCCCGGGCATGCCCTCGCCGAGGGTGTAGTAGCTCACTGAAAGCCAAGCTGTGACGTTGTTTGCCGTGTAGTCGGCGGAGAGGGCGATGCTTCGTTTATCGCTACGGTTGTTGTTGCGGATTGCGGTCGTGTCGCCTGCTTGATATGGGAAATCGGACTTCGCCGATGAGAACGAGCTTCGCGCAGAAAGTTTCACTGCACGAGACGGCCGGAAAGTCATCGCGCCGGTTGTCGTGGAACTGGCGAAAGACGCTTGCCTGTGTGAAATCTCCGCGCCATCCGGCTCATCGCGCCTCGTCTCGATAATCAAAACGCCGCCGGTTGCAATCGAAGCATATTCCGCCGGAATGCCGTCCGTGAGAACTTCGATGCTGGCGATGCGGGATAGCGGCAGGGAGGCGATATCCGTGAATCCGCGGGCGTTCCGCGCCTGCTGGACGCCATCGACGACGACGAGGACATCTTTCGGGCGAGAGCCGCGAATTGACACGCCGACCTCGCCATCGCCTTGAACCACGCTCACTCCCGGCAGTGAGCTTATTAGCGCGATGATTTCCTCGGGCGAATCGAGCGTTCGCGTGCGGCCGTTTCGCCTCGCGAAAGAAATCACCGGATCCGAAGAATACACGCGCGGGCGTAGGGAGATATTGATGCCCGATGTTTCCGCGCCCCTGAAGACGATATGTTCGGCGAAAGGCTCGTATGCCACATGCTCGACGCGGATTATTTGCTCGCCTTCGGGGATGTTCGTGAGGGTGAATCTTCCGTCGAAGTCTGTGGTGGTCGCGCGATTATCTACCGAGACTATCGCGCCGGAAACGCCTAACCCCGTAGCATAATCGACGACTCTGCCGGAAATATCGACAGCGATGAGGGGAGCCATCCATAGGGCGAGGATTGCCCCCCAAAGTTTTCCCCGAACTTCGGGCATAGGCGAACTTTCTTTCGGGGAATGGTGCGGAGAACCGTCCGACCCAGCCCCCGAGGCTTCGGTTAGTCTAAGTCGGCAGGTCTCCTGGCTTGCTCATCGTTCTCCGAACCGCCTTCCCACAACGCTAACCTTCCGATCCGGCGTTGCAGTGGCATGGTGGTCTTCGTCCGAGCTAACAGTGACGGGGATCGCCCGGGATTTTCACCCGGTTCCCAATTAAGCCCGATGGGCGCCGACACTTAATGGTAATATACACGAAATATTATAGTTCGCAACAGTCAAATTGCAGACGCGTGGGCTGGCGCGCGGGTTGCCCCCGCAACCCCCGTGCCAGCCCACCACACATATACTGATAGTCTTATACAACAAGGGCGAGCCGTCGGCTCGCCCTTGTCTTGGTGCGAAGTTGTGAAAAGGAGGAAGCTAATCCCTTCGTCTCTACTACGCTATTTGAGTAATATCACCCTTGCGGTTACGTTCGGGCGGTCTTTAACTCGCGCGAAATATATGCCCGAGGGAAGTTCCTGGTTGCTCTCATCTCTGCCGTCCCATGTCATTCGCGTTCTCGTGGATGTGTCAGGCGAAATCAGCGTTTTGACGAGCCTCCCGGTAATGTTGAAGAGCTGGACATCGCCCACTGCCTCTATCGCGCATGTTGCGTTGAACGGGTTCGGAAGGACGGAGATTTCGGCTACTGTCGGAAGTTTGACATTGTCATCTATAGCCATATAGTCAGCGTATCCGATGGTCACATCGTCGATGAACCAGCCGGACTCGACATTTCGCGAGCTACTTCCGAAATCCCAAGAAATCCACACTGTCTGTCCCGCCCATGCAGACAGATCGGCTGTCACTCTGTGCCAATATGGACCGCTCGTTGCGCCGGCGTATGAGCGCTGGTAGGGAATAAGTTGATTCCACTGGGATTGTGTGGTGTCGTAATCTCTGTCCGGCACAATCAGGAGCGAGTCCGTCATCGATGTCCACAGCTTGACATTGCCGCCGTCGTGCCACTGCCATTGAGATGCCGTCCATGTCGGCGGTTGGAAGCGATACCACTGCCACCATGAGAGCTTCGGCGCCGAGCCTTCGGGCAGGTCAATCGGGCCGAGGCGGAGACGGCTTTGGCTGGAATCATTGTAATCGGAGTTCAGTTTGGTCGCCCAGCATTTAGTCCCGCTGTGGGCGTTTCCGGGGCCGGATGTCGGCACGCCCCATTCCCAGTCATTATAATATAGGAAAGAAACAAGCTCGAGCCCGCCGTTATCGGCCTCGAAATCGGAATAGAAAAGCGTCACCATGGGGAATAGCGTGAAATTCGCGAGGCCGAAGCCGCCGGCGCCCATGTTCACCGTGACCGTCGAGTCGGAGAAGCCCGCCTTATATGCCCTCACAGTGATACCGTCCACCTCTAAAACGCCGGGGATGCTGTAATCTCCGGATGCGTTGGTCGTGGCCGTCCAGAGGCTGTCGCCGTATCGCGCCTCGACTGTTGCGCCAGAGTGGTCGCTCTCGCCGGAGAGAGTGACTGTGCCGTAAATCTTGGTGCCCGTAGTATGGAATTCCCAGCAGGTCGTTGCCTCGTTCGGTGGGCAGTAATCTGCCCTGTCCCGCGCGCGGGCGCAAACATTCACCGTGACGAACGGATCGAACGCCATGCCCTCTTCGGCGGGGTTGAAGTGCATCCTCGCGCCGTCCCAGCTAACCGCCGGCGATGTCCCGTGAACGAACCAAGTGCCGTCGATTTGGAAGGCCATGTTATTCGTGGAGACGCCGCTTCCGGCATCGGTGACGCCTATGGAGATGGGCACTGCACCCGCGCCGGCGGAGTCGCCTGCGGCAGGACTTTTCGTGCCAAACACCGGGTTTGTGCGGTCAATCATGAAGCTCCAGCAAACGGGGCTTAGAAGGCTTCTCCCACTCATGTCATCGACGGCGTTTAAGCAACACTCTATCCACACATTCTCCGGCCAGTCCGCCGACGGCGTGAACGTCAGACGGTTCGAAGCGTATGAAAGTTGCGGGCTGGCGATTGTGTAGCTTGTTCCGTTTGCCGTGAATTGAATTGTGGATGTATTGATGCCGTCGGGGGCGGTGAGATTCATCACCGCCTCTTGGCGCGGGCAACTCGATGCCCCCATGTCCGGCGGTGTGTGCGGCGAGGCGGTGGGGCCGTTCCACGGAGTTTGGTCGAAACGGTTGCTGTAAATATCCCAGTTATAGGTGTTGCGGAAATCTTGCCAGAAGACATCATGGTGCGTGCCGTTCCAGCATACGGCGGGCTTGTTTTGGTTGCTCGTGCCGGAAGAGACAGCGGCTTCGTGATCCACTGTTGTGCCGGTAATTCTCTTGCTCCATATCTTCGCAATAACATCTCTCGTATCTTGAAATACAATCATGAAGCCAATTCCGTCGAAAGCGAGGGCGGGGAAGCTCTCATTTTGAGAGGCCACCGCCACGCTGATTTCCGAGCCGGAGGGCACGCCCGAGGCATCTACATAACTGGCGTATATGTTCAGCTCATCACCGAAAACATATATTTGCCATGCGACGAGCCATTGCGTGCCATCCCAAGCGACAGCCGGCTGGCCGGGGATATATGCTCCCCCGCTGTAGTCCGCGACTATCCGCGTGGTTCCGAGCGTGCCGGTCGGACTAACTGTTCGGCAATAGATGCGCTTATTCGTAGCGTCCGACCAGACGACGAGATAGTCCGTGTCGCCCGCGGCAACATCGGGATTATACGCTACGTGCGTTCCGTCGGATATATCAAACACCGCGCCGGTAGGGGCGTATGACGAACCACCCCATGTGAGCCTTTGGCCTCGAATCTTTCGGTTAGTGGCGGCTTCCTCGAACACAACGAGAATGTCATTGCCGAGCCTATCCGCCGCCGGGCGATATTTCTGTGTGTTGTTGGTAGTCACCTGAAAGTTCGTGCCGGAGAGGGTGGCATCGAGGTTGACATGCTGTCCCCAGATATTCCAGGTTTCGTCGGTTCGTTCATCGACCCAGAAGGCCATGAATTTCTGGCCGGCGGAAACAGCAACGTCGTATTGCTGTGCCAAATCGGTGCAAATCGCTATCGCCGCGACGGCGAGCGATCCGTCGGTTTCGATGATGTTGCCGTATATATTCTTGTTGCCGGTGCCTGCGCGGGCGTCCGTCCACGCGACGAAAGAGCGGCTGGCCATTCCTGCGGCGGAGACATCGGTTTGGTCTTGAGAAGCTGTGCTGACCGGAACATCGGCCAACAGGGGAAGCGCGATAAGCGCGATGAGAAGGAGTTTTCTCAGCATGTTAAAACCTCACAATCGGTTATGTTTCCTATGTCATTTCGGCGAAAGGGGAACTTCCGCGATGTAGCGCTTGAGATTTCTCGGCCATCGGCCTCGAAATGACAGATTGAGGCTGAACTATCCTCGAATTTATGAAAAGCGCTGAACTCATCTCGAAATGACAGACTTCCGAGTTAACAAATCTATCGCGGAATAACCTCGAGGAACCTCCGTTTGCCTACTTTTATGACGATTCGTTTATCTATTGAGATTTCGAGTTTATCATCGTCGATTTTCTCGCCGTCGATTGATACTGCGCCTTGAGTGATGAGCCTTCGCGCCTCGCCGCCGGTTTTGACGAGGCCGTTTTCGCGGAGGATTTCGACAATCCAAATCTTTGTGCCGGCATTGTATTTCGCGGTGGGCATGTCCTCCGGCTCTTCGCCCTTGCTGAACACGCGCTCGAACTCCTCTCGCGCCGAGATTGCGGCCTCACGCGGATGATAGAGGGAAATCACGCGGACGGCCATGTCCTTCTTAAGGTCCATCGGGTTGATTTCGCCGGAGTCGAGCTTGCGTCGGACTTCTTCGAGCAGGGCGGAATCGGCGAAAGCGGCGAGTTGGTAGTATTTGACAATCATCGAGTCGGGGACGCTCATCAGTCGCCCGAACATCTCGACAGGGGCCTGTGTGAGTCCGACATAATTGTCGTAGGATTTGCTCATCTTGCGTTCGCCATCGGTGCCCTCTATCAAGGGCATGGTCATGATTACCTGCGGCTCGATACCGTATTCGCGCTGGACATCTCGCCCCACGAGCAGGTTGAACTTCTGGTCTGTGCCGCCGAGTTCGACATCGGCCTTCAGTGCGACGGAGTCCATCGCCTGCGCAAGTGGGTATAAAAACTCGTGGACGCTAATCGGCTGTTCGGAGGCGAATCTCTTGGAGAAATCATCGCGCTCGAGTATTCGTGCAACTGTGTATGACGCGGACAGGCGGATGACTTCGGCGAAGGACATCTTGCCGAGCCACTCGGAGTTATAGACGATGCGCGTCTTCGCGGTGTCGAGGATTTTAGCCGCCTGCTCGAAGTATGTTAGGCCGTTTTCGCGGGTTTGCTCGAATGTGAGTTGCGGGCGCGTCGAGTTCGTGCCGGAGGGGTCGCCAATCATCGCGGTGAAATCGCCCACGACGAGGATAGCCTCGTGTCCGAGGTCTTGGAACTCGCGGAGCTTGTGCAGGACTACCGCGTGCCCGATGTGCAGGTCTGGCCTGCTTGGATCGCACCCGAGCTTGACTTTGAGGGGCTTCTTTGTGGCGATAGATTTTTCTATTTTTGCGAGGAATTCATCCTCGGGAATAACCTCTACTGCGCGCTCGATTAGTATTTTAAATTGCTCTTTAGCCGTCATTTATTTACAGTCTCGTTTAATAAATAGCCTTAAATTATACTCGTATTTGTCGATTTCGCAATATGTTATTCGACTAAAATGTTGAGCCAAGGGAATGAAGGTTATGGGTTATAGGTGTTAGGTAAAGGGTAAAAGGTAAAGGGAGTTGGGCGAGACGGTGGCCGCAGGAAACCCCACGGGTGGCTCGCCCGCTTTTACTCTACATTTTTTAACCGGCGGATACGCTGGGCTTTCTGCTTCCGGGCTTGATGAGCGGGACGCCGGACTTGCACAGCGGGCAATTCTCCGGCGTGAATACATCGATTTGGAATTTGGCGAGCGCATGGAATGGTTGCGCAATGTTCTCGCTCCCGCCGCGATCGACCATTGCGCAACACGCGACGACTTCCGCGCCGGCTTGTTGGAGAACGCCAATTACCTCGCGCGTGGATTTGCCGGTAGTGACGACATCCTCGACGATAACGGCCTTTGCGCCGGTCTCGATTGTGAAGCCGCGTCGGAGCGTGGGGACGCCGTTTTCTTTCTCGACGAAGATGTGGGGGAGGCCGAGGGCTTTCGCGACCTCTTGGCCGATAACTATTCCGCCAATTGCGGGGCTGACGACCATGTCGATTTGCGCGCTTTGGAGCTTTTCGGCGAGCTGTTCGCCCGCCCATGTGGCGTGATTTGGGTGCATGAGGAGCTTGGCGCACTGAATATATCGGTTAGAGTGCAGGCCGGAGCTAAGGAGGAAGTGGCCTTCGAGCAGTGCGCCTGTCTCTGCGAGCCTTTGTTGGATGTTTTTTTCGGGCATATTTTCCTTTACGGTTATGTATATCTTCGAAGCATGTCTCTTGTTCGTATCGCGGATTCGCGGACGGCCTCTATGGTCGATTGTTCGGGGTATAGAATGCCACGCGAGCTATTGACAATGGGCGGAATACCTTTGCTTGTCATGCCGATTTTCATTATCGCGGACGGGTCTCCGCCTTGGGCGCCGATTCCGGGCATGAGAAAAGGCAGTTCCGGGGCTGTCTCGCGGACTTTTTCGGCCTCGGAGGGGTGCGTTGCGCCGACAACGAGGCCGATGTTGCCGTGCCGGTCGATTTCGGCCATTTTGCGGGCGACGCGCACGAACAGAGGTTCGCCATCGACTGCCAAGTTCTCGAAGTCGGCGTATCCGGGGTTGCTGGTGAGGCAGAGGACGAAAATCCCCGCGTCTTCCCGCTCGATGAATGCTGTGAGAGTGTCTCCGCCCATGTATGGGCTAACCGTCGCGCCATCGGCGGAGTAGATGTCGAAGACGGCCTTGGCGTAGTGTTTGGCGGTGTTGCCGATGTCCCCGCGCTTGGCATCGAGGATGACCGGGATGTCCTCGTCGATGTCATGGATATGACGAATGAGGCGAATGAGCTGGTCAAGGCCGTTCGGCCCGGCGGACTCGAAGAACGCGATGTTCGGCTTATATGCGCAGACAAACTCGTGCGTGGCTTCGACGACATCGGCGAGGAAGTCGAAATAAGGTGTTTCGCTTCCCGCATATCGATGGGGGATTTTCGATGGCTCGGGGTCGAGGCCTACGCAGAGGCAAGTGCCCTTCTTCTCGAAGTTATCGACGATTTTTCTGAAAAACGAGTTCATAGTCTCCCCTTATGTTTGTAAAGAAGATATAAACGGCGATTTTGTGGCGCAATAAAAAACCGCCCTTAGAGGCGGTTTTCGTGGAAAATTTCCGGCGGCGATTATTTCTTCTTCATCGCCTCGGCCGTTTTGTCCTTGATTCCATACTTCCTGCGGAACTTCTCGACACGGCCGGCGGTATCGACAATCTTCTGCGTGCCCGTGAAGAACGGGTGGCACGCAGAGCACAAGTCGAGCTGGATTTCCTTCTTGGTGCTCCCGACCGTCCATGTATTTCCGCAGGCGCAAACTACCTTCGCCTGATAGTATTCAGGATGAATTCCTTTTTTCATAGTATCCTCCAAATTCGCAAACAATGTGAACACCTATTATAAAGGCCGAATGCGATTTGTCAAGGCATTTTTTTTGTCCCTTTGGGGGGTAAAGGGACATGGCGATTTTGCCGATATGCGCTCGGGGGGCGTCGGCCCCCCCTGCGATTTGACAAATCGCAGGGGGGAGCGAAGTAGTCGGTGGCAAGTCTTCCGCGGAAAAGCTCGATTTTGCCCCGACTACTTCGCTGGCCGTTTACGGCCGCCGACGCCCCCCGAGCTGTCGCAAGCGAAAATCGCGCCTAAAGCTCTTGCGCCCAGCCATCGAGACCGGATGCCTCGAATACATCGACAGCGGCGCGCCATTCAGCGCGGGTAATGCGCCTGTCGATTTCCGCTGTATGCTGGGCGTTATGTGCCGGAAAGTATTGTGCCATCAGTGCGACATGGGCTTCCGGCGAAATCTCTCTGCGAATAAAGTCGAGCGCGGACTCCGTGTTCGCAAGCCCTCCGGGGAGCACAAGATGCCGGACAATCATCCCGCGAACGGCGATGCCGTGGTCGTCGAGCACGAGGTCGCCGACTTGCCGGTGCATTTCGATGAGCGCTCGGCTGTTGATAT
This sequence comes from Candidatus Zixiibacteriota bacterium, assembly GCA_011388305.1. Lineage (GTDB taxonomy): Bacteria > UBP14 > UBA6098 > UBA6098 > UBA6098 > UBA6098. The sequence continues at coordinate 13,332 of DSAF01000209.1, forward strand.
TGGGGTAGTCCGGTGCGTCGGAGAGCTTTTCTGCCACAGTGGCATCGGCATATCTGATGTCCGGGAGGTAAATCTCGATGAGGCCGTCGAGCCGCTTAAGCGACTCAATCGAGTCATAGCCCGATGAGTTATAGACAATCGGCACGGAAAGCCCGCGCCTTCGGGCCTCGGGAATAATTGCCTCAAGTAAAACCGTCGCGTGCGAAGGCGTGACGAAATTAATGTTATGCGCGCCGCGGGACTCGAGGCCGAGCATGGCATCGACGAAGCCCTCGAGCGTGAGTTCGCGCCCGTGCCCGAGCTGGCTAATGGGGAAGTTCTGGCAGAAGAGGCAGGACATGTTGCAACCGCAGAGGAAGACGGTGCCGGAGCCTCTATCGCCCGAGATGGGCGGCTCCTCGCCATAATGCAGATTTACGCTGGCGACTTTTGGGATGACGCCCGTTCTGCAATAACCCACAACATCAAAGCGGTTAACTCCGCATTGTCGTGGGCATTCCACGCAATGTGCCAGGCGGTCTCTCTGTTCCTCGGTGAAGTCCAATTCGGGAAAAATAGCCGTCAGCCCTTTTTCCACTGGCCACGACGGAGCACATAAACTTGCTTGATTCCTCGGCTCGTGGCAAATGTCGCCCAAAAGCCCTCGGCCATAAGTGGGCCTGCAAGAAATAGCGCGCCAAACAGGACTACGAAGGTCATCTCGCCGATGCCCGCTTCCCACTGATATCTCAGCGAGCCGATAATGAAAAGTGTGGCGAGAATCAATATCGCGACGGCGACGATCATCGAAAGGATGCCCGTTGACCAAGCCTTGGATTTGCCTTTGTCGAATTTCTCCGCGGCGAATCCCTGTGGCCTGTTGCGGCTCATTTTGAAAGCGAAGAAAACTGGCCCCAGCGCGATGAAAAGCCCGAGCACAATCCCAAGAATTGCGTTGAATTCGAGGTCGATTTGACCGGTCTCAGGATGCATGCCCTCGATACTTCGCGTGGCAATGAGGAAATAGTATGAGCGGGCGAACTCGACAGCGAAAGAGATGCCCGTGCCGAGACCGAACCAAGCGATCATCCGGCGTTGCCAGTTCTCCTTACGGCGAAAAGCCTTCTCCTCGTCGGGGTATAGGGGAACGAGAATTGTAGGGTCGAAATCCAGCATATTCAGTCCGGTTGAAGTAATGTTAAATTAAATATCGCGATTTTCGAGGCCGAGGTCAAGAGCTTTTTTATAGCCCTCGTCTATCGCTTTTTTTATCTTTTCGCCGTTGAAATCGAAGATGCTAATTACATCGGACGGCGGCTCGATGATGTTCAACTTCACGTGTCTCATCTTGCCCAAAGGGAGTTTCTTCTTGCGCTCGAGCCGCTCAAACACAAAGCCTTCGACGAAATTCGCCTCGCCTTTGACATCGCGCCATTTGGCGAGCATTTGGTTAATTTGTTCACAGTTGGCGATATCCGCGCTAATCATCTCCGATTGCTGAAGCTCGATACTGCGAACGCTCGTCTTCAAAATAGTGTCGAACTTCTCTTGTGTTGACCAATCGCTCAGCGGCGCACAGAGGATGATGTCGATTTCCTCCGCGCCGGCTTTTATCGCCGGAGATAGAGGCTTCGTGGCGAGGACGCCGCCATCTACGAACTGCCGTCCGTCGATTTCCGTCGGGGCGAACACTCCGGGGATGGACGATGAGGCCATGAGCCAATCGATTAGCGGCTCGGAATGCTTGTTCAGCACGACAGACTCGCCTTTCTGCAAATCCACCGCGCTAAAGAAAAACTCGATTTCCGAGGCTCGAAGCTTCTCAATATCGAGGTAATCCTCGATGATTTTTCGCAGAGGCTTCATCGAGAGAAGCCCCTTGTAAAACATAAAATTTCCGCTAATCACATCGAACGGGGAATCGACGCCCTGCCATAGCTCGTATAGCGCGTTGAAATCGCCCTGCGCCACCATCGAGCCGTTCAGCGCGCCCACGGAGAACCCCGTGACGATTTCGTATTTTCGTCCAAGTTCGCCGATGAGGTGTTTCAACGCGCCCACTTGGAAAGCCCCTCGCGCGCCGCCGCCGCTTAAAAAGAGGGCGAGTTTGCCTTTGTCGGATTTTTCGGCCATTTTTCTCCTCTCCGGTTTCAACAATGCTTAATGCAAATATATAACTTTGACAAAAAATTACACCATGAAAAGTTCAAACTTAATCAAATTGAAATGAAATCCGGCCTAAAGGGCCAGACACATTATTATTAAACGCCTATAGGACAAGAAGATAGATAGAATGCACCTGTCAGACTCCTCTCGGATAAAACGGCTTGCTCATTCGGCGGGGAATTTATATATTAGTGCGTTGTCATTAGGTTCTAAGGAGATTTTCATGGATAGCAAGACGATTCGAAACATATTCCTCGAATACTTCAAGGACAGGGAGCATTCGATTGTTCCATCCAGTCCGCTGGTGCCGATAGGCGATCCCACGCTACTTTTCGCCAATGCGGGCATGAACCAGTTCAAGGATTATTTCCTCGATAAGGCCGAGCCGCCCTTCTCGCGCGCAACATCGGCGCAGAAGTGCATGCGCGTTTCCGGCAAACACAACGACCTCGAGGATGTCGGGCGCGATGGCACGCACCACACATTTTTCGAGATGATGGGCAACTGGTCGTTCGGGGATTACTTCAAGCGCGACGCCATCGAGATGGCATGGGAGCTAATCACCGAAGGATACGGCCTCGATGCCGACAGACTCTGGGCGACAGTCTATAAAGATGACGATGAGGCCGAGCGAATTTGGCGCAAGATTCTTCCGCCCGAGCGGGTTCTCCGTTTCGGCGAGAAAGATAATTTCTGGGAGATGGCCGAAGTCGGGCCATGTGGGCCGTGTAGCGAGATTCATTATGATTTCGGCGTTGGCGAGGGAAGCCGCCCTAACGACCCCGGCGGTCGTTTCGTCGAGATTTGGAACCTTGTGTTCATGCAGTTCTTTAAGGATGAAGCCGGCTCCC
>DSAF01000117.1 GCA_011388305.1 Candidatus Zixiibacteriota bacterium
CTTATTAAGTGACTTCGCAATCGTTTTTTTCCTCCATGCCGACTACTTGATGTAAACTATCCGCCGTGCCGCGACATTTCCCCTCGCCCGCGCGCGAACGAGATATACGCTGGAGGGGAGTTCCGGCGCAGGTTGCCAGATGAAGTCGCGGGTCGTAGGGGAGTGCCTCTGTGCGCTCCCGTTTTCCAAATTACCATAGAGCGGGAAGGCACGGGGGCCTTCCCCTACGTGCAATTCCGCCACCTTCCGCCCCGCCACATCATAAATCTCGATTTGTAGGGACAATTCGTGAATTGCCCCTACGCCGTCGATGTTAATCGTCACCGCCCTATTGAACGGGTTTGGATATGCCGAAATCGAGAGCGTGGTGGGAAGCACCGTTTCCGAGATTACCAGCGGCGTAGCGTCTATCGTGAATTTCGACTTGCATTCGAGGTTAAGCACAAGCTCTTCGCCCGTCCATGTGTGCGAAATCGCGCCGGTGATGGAAGTCGGCTCGCCGTCGAGGGGCAGGGCAATTCTCGCTGAGCCGGAATTTAAGTAGCCGGTGATGACATTGTCCTCGGCGAAATGAAGCCCCAAATCGACTCTCGATCCTTGCCCGTCGAAAACCTTACTGCCGCCGACGGCGACAGAATCGCAGACCATAGCATATAAGGCGAGCACTTTTCCCGATGCCGAATCGAACAGGGCGATTGCGCCCTCGCCGTGTCCCTCGACCGATGGCAGTTCGTCCGTTTCGGGAACGAAGAACGGCTCGGGATTGATAGTCGCTGTTACCGCGCCAGCAAAACCTTGCGCGCCCCAGCGGAGCGTCGCCTGACCGGTTGCAGTCGGCACGAAAAGGCTCATGCCGTCATCGCTTTGGCGGAAGGGGAACATCACCGAGACGAACTTCGTGTTGGCCGCGGATTTTCTTGCGCGCGCAACGGTGTGATGCGCCCACGAGTTATAACCGGTCTCGTGCGTGCTAATCTCATAATCAATCCCCGAAACCCCATCCACCGCTACGATTGCCAGCTCGAGCCCCGATGAGTCCGCGCCGGTCCAGATTCCGCCGTGAGGCGTAGGCGCGAAAGTGCCCGCCGATTCGAGGCCGTTGCCGTGGCACTGAAAAGTGTATGTCGCCGAGCTTCCCCGACGAAGGTCATCGACTATTACCGCGAATCGGTCGCCGAGGAGCATGCACCGCCGCTCGATGTCGGTGCTCTGATAGTTCGTAGATGCCTTTCCAAAATAAATCATCGGTATCTCGAACGCGTCCGTGATATAGCTGTCCCGAGGCGAAAGCGTCGTTGTCGCTGAACCGTTAACGAGAATCATGTTGTGGTTTGTGGAATTGTTCACGCTGTCGCGGTGGGTGTAGCTGATGTATCCGGGGTCAAATGCGATGTCCTCGCCGAAAGCATTGATGTAAAACGAAGTTTCATCTGCCTGATTGTGCGTGGCGGTGTTTGCAACGCCGTGCTCGGCGAGCATGTGGAAGTAAATATTGCCTTGTTCCGGCCCCGAGCGGAAGATGAGATTCCCCGCATGGGGGAGGCTCGTGAGTCCCGCGCCCAGTGGCGGAGAGGCTTCCGCGCCCACAGCGATGAGCATAGGTGTTAGGAACATCCGCGAGCCGCCGCCGGATACGCCCCAAAAGAAATCGGGGTTGCGTTCGGCGAAAGGCGCGGTGTGGCATAGCCCGTTTCGGCGGAATGAATCATCGAGAGGCGGCATAGTCCCGTTGGGCAGGCGAATCGCGGAAATCCAATAGTAGATACTATCCCAGCCCTCGTGGTAAAAAAATGTGCGGACATTTGCGTTGTCTGTGCCGCCGCAGGGGTCGGTGTATGATTGGGTGATGTCGCCGCAGTAGTGCTTCATGCCCATGAAAAACTGAAGCAGGTGCTCCATCGAGTATTTGAAGTAGTGCGGCCCCTCGGCAAAACCCGTTATCTTCGTGGGGTCGGACTCATCGGTGAAAGCTACCTTGTTGATTTTCGTCATCGCGTAGTTAATCCAGTTCGCGCCATCGGATGGAAGCGTGACCGCCGCGCACCCCAGCGCTCCGCCGACTATGAGCTTGTGGTTCATGAAGAGGGAGATTGCATCCACCGGATAGCCCAAAAACCAATAGGTCGCCCCATCATATATCTCGTTTGCCAGAGAGCGTATTCTGCTCGAAGAGACGCTTATTCCCGCGCCCGTCAGGAGGTCGTATGCCACGCAGTATTGTATTAGCCGTTGGCATGGGTAGTGATAATTCGAGTTATTTGTCACGCCGCCGGTCGCGCCATCGAGGCTTGTAAGCATGTTGTTGAGGTAGTCTAAGGCTTTCGTCTGGAGGCTTGTTCTCTGTGCCGTCGTGAGAGAGTCGCCACCGGGCTGGACGCCGAAATAAAGCACGAACGCCGCGCTCATCGCAATCGCCGAGCGGGCGAAATCCTCGGCCTGCGTGGCGTTGCCCGCCGTGTTGTTCGCCCGCGACCATACCGAAGAGTAGTAGGAACTATAAGGCGGAGTGGCTATTCTCTCTGCAATTTCCGCCGAATCCGACGCGGTAAACAGAATTCGCGGGTGATTCGACTCGTGAACCACCGGCGGCGGCCATACAGCAAACGCCGTGATAGTAAGCAATAACGAAACGATAGCGCCAATTCTCATATTCGTCCTTTTTGCATCGAGCACCCGGGGGGCGTCGGCGCGCGTCCACGCGCCCCGAGATAGTCGGGGCACGATTTTCGCGACACGAGTAAGTCTTATGCCCGACTATCTCGTGCCCACCTGCGATTTGAAAAATCGCAGGTGGGGCCGACGCCCCCCCGAACTTATGCCAAGCGACAATCGCAAAATACTGTCCTATTCCTCGCCGCCCCGATAATGGTCGATAAACAGGAAGCGTCCGACAGGGCGCACCCACTCGGAAAACTCCCCGGGCTTGGCCATATCGCGCTCGATAACGTGCTTGAAAGCGTTGGCTTGCGATTCGAGTGCATCGGCGTGATGGAGAATAGATGCCTCGAGCGTTATCGGCGGAACGGGCGAGCCTTTGTCGCCGTCGCCGTGATGCGAGAGAATCATGTGAAAAATCTCATCGGCAAGGCCTTTCGGGAATCCATCGATGGACGCTATCACAGAGCGAACACGCTGATAACCGAGAACGATGTGGCCGATAAGACGCCCCTCGGCGGTGTAATCGAAATGCGAGTCCGCCGAAAGCTCTTCTATCTTGCCCAAATCGTGAAGCAATGCGCCTGCGATGAGCGGTTCTCTTCGGCAAACGGGAAAAAACGACGCCGTAAGCTCGCAAATCTTGGCAACATTAATAGAGTGCTCGGCGAGGCCGCCAACATACGCGCCGTGCCAGAGCTTGCCCGCCGGTGTTTCGAGAAATTTTCGGAGGATTTCTTCGTCCCCGAAAATCTTCGCCAGCAACGCCGAAAACCACTCGTCGGATACTGTCTCGATAATGTTCCTAAGCTCGATTGCGAGCTTCTCCGGCGGAATGTCGCCTTTGGGAAGAAGCTCGTCGGCGTCGAACTCTTCCGACTGCGGAATGCGAATCTCGCGGACCGTCACCTGCGGTTTATCGCGAAATTCCGTGATAATGCCCACGATATATACTACTTTGGCATCGGCGATTTGCTCGAAAATCTCGCCCGCGTCGGCCTCCCAATACACCGCCGGAAGCCGCCCCGAAGAGTCTCCAAGCTCCATCGCGAGGAACGGCTCGCCGTTGTTCTTCGTCCTCTTTTGGCATTGCCGGAGGGCGAAACACCCAGTGAAAGAGTCGTTTATCTGAAAATCCTTGAGCCTTTTATCGGACATCGCGCCCTCCATTCACCGTGCTGATAATTTTTTCGATAATCGCGGTTGTGCTTCGCCCATCGACGAGATCGATATTGCGAACTTGGCCGCCGCGCCCGAGCACAAATTCCGCGCCGACAATGCTTTTAATCGGCCAATCCGCGCCTTTGACAAGGACATCCGGCGCAACCGCATCGATGAGCTTTTCAGGCGTATCCTCCTCGAATATTATAACAAAATCCACCGCGCGCAAAGCCTCCAAGACCGTCATTCGGTCGCTTTGGGAGACTATCGGCCTGCCCGCGCCCTTGATGCGCCGGACGCTTTCGTCGGAGTTCAGCCCCACGACGAGCACATCCCCGAACGACCTCGCGGTAGTCAAATACTCGACATGCCCCCTATGAAGAATGTCGAAACAGCCGTTAGTGAAGACGACTTTCGCGCCCTCGGCCTTGAGGCGCAATATTTCGGTTATCTTCGCCCTTGCGTCGTCGCTAAATTTCATTCCAACCTTCCCGTTTCGCGTGCCATGCTCTCGGATATTTGCTCGCGGGTAGCGGCCGCCGTGCCCACCTCCGCGACAACTACGCCCGCGGCATGATTGGCGATAATGGCCGCCTCGATGAGGCTCGAGCCACACGCCAACGCCGCCGTCGCGACGGCAATCACCGTGTCCCCCGCGCCGGTGACATCGAAAACCTCGCGTGCCATTGTCTCGAGGTGCTTCACCTCCGAGTGGCCGTTCTGGAAGAGGCTCATGCCGCGCTCGCCCGTGGTGATGAGCGCGGTGACAGAGCCGGTCATATCGAGAAGCGCACGCCCCGCGCGCTCAAGCCCAACGCGCGTGGCCGTCGAGATTCCCGTTGCGCGTGCCGTCTCATGGTGATTGGGCTTGATGAGATCGACGCCGCGATAGTATTCCCAGTGATTTTCCTTAGGATCGACTGTCACCCATCGACCGTTGTTGCCACAATGCTCGACTATCTTCTGCACAATGTCCTTCGTCACAACGCCCTTGCCATAATCGGAGATAATCACCGCGTCAACCTCGCCCGCAATCGATGCGAAACGGCTCATTATCGCATCACTCTCGTCCTCGGAAAGCTCGCGGGCATCCTCCTCGTCAATTCGGCAAACTTGCTGGTGACGGGCGATAACACGCGTCTTTACAGTAGTAGGCCGCTCGGAAATCGCAATCACGAGGTCTGTTGGCAGGTCAAGTTCTCGCGAATGCTCGAGAAATGCCTCACCCGCGGAGTCATTGCCGATGACGGAGATAAGCCGAGGCACGATGCCCAGCACGGCCAAGTTGTCCGCGACATTGGCCGCGCCGCCGATTCTCACCTCATCGCGTTCCAGCTTGACAATAGGGACCGGTGCTTCGGGCGATATTCTGTCCGCATCGCCCCAGAGATACCTGTCGAGCATCACATCGCCGACAACGGCGATTTTGAGTTGCGACATTCTATCGAAAATCTCGTTAAGCCTCTCAATCGGAAGGACTTTCATCGTTCCCGCTTTCGCTGGTTTTTGTTTTAAGTTTGGAAAGTTCCGTCTCGAAATCGCCCACATCCTCGAAATTGCGATACACGCTCGCAAATCGGATGTATGCCACCCTATCCATCTCCGATAGCCGCGCCATGACCATCTCGCCAATTTCATCGGAGTTCACATCGAACGAGTTTCTGCCGGACAGCTCGGCCTCAATTGCGTTGGCAATGCCGTCGATTTCGTCGGCGTTAATCGGACGCTTTCTGCATGCCAGCTTGAGGCCGCCGACAATCTTCTCGCGGTCGAAAGGCTCGCGACGGCCATCGCGCTTGACTACGCTGACTTGCGACTCCTCGACGAACTCGTATGTCGTGAAGCGATTGCCGCAGGAGAGGCATTCGCGTCGCCTCCGAACGGCAGACCCCTCGCGAACGGAGCGCGAATCCACCACCTTGTCGGAATCCTCATTGCAAAACGGGCATTTCACAGCGCAATGCTCCCCTTATTCCGGTTCGTAATCTTTGAGGCCATATTTTTCTATTTTCCTATACAACGTGCTGGCATCTATTCCAAGAATCTCTGCGGCGCGCGCCTTTTTCCACTCGTTGGACATGAGCACCCAGAAAATATATGCCTTCTCGATAGTCTCTATCGAGGGCAAATGCTCATCGGGGAAGGTCGCGAGAGGCCGTTTGGGCACTTCAGGAGCCACTCCGCGAAGGCATTCCGGAAGATGCTTCGGCAAAATCTCTGCGCCATCGGCCATCAAAAGCGCACGTTCGAGCACGTTCTCCAGCTCGCGAACATTGCCTTTCCACGGCGCTTTCTCCAGAAGTTCAGCGGTTTCCTCGCTTAAAATTTTTGCTGGCTCTTCAGTGCGCCCGGCGATTTTATCGAGGATAAATTTTGCCACCGGAACTATGTCCTCGCGCCTCTCGCGGAGAGGCGGAATGTGCACATGAAAGACATTCAGGCGATAATAAAGGTCCTCGCGGAACGAGCCATCGGCCGCCATGGCCTCGAGGTTGGAATTCGTCGCGGCGAGAAGGCGAACGTCTATTTTCGTAGGTTGTGTCGCGCCGACGGCGGTAATCTCGCGCTCCTCGAGCGCTCGGAGAAGTTTAATTTGAATCGTCGGCGATGTCGTGCCGACCTCATCAAGCAGAAAAGTTCCGCCGTTCGCGGCTTCGAGAAGACCTATCTTGTCCTTAAACGCTCCCGTGAATGAGCCTTTCTTGTGCCCGAAAAGCTCGCTCTCGAGAAGTTGCTCCGGCACCGCGCCGCAGTTTATCGCCAAAAATGGGCCGTCGCTCCGCGATGAAAGCGCGTGAATCGCCTTCGCAATAACCTCCTTGCCCGTGCCGGATTCTCCGGTGATGAGCACGGAGCTGTCGCTGGGGGCAATTTTTTTCACAAGCTCTTTCATTTCTTTGCCGGCCTTGGAAACCGCTATGAAATCGTCAATCGCTCCGCCGGACGAGCGGATTTTTTGTTTCAGAATGCGGTTTTCGTCGCGGAGCTTTTTATTCTCGAATGCCCGCGAGATGGCATATTTTATCTGGCTCACCTCGAAAGGCTTGGTGATGTAATCGAAAGCGCCGTCGCGCAAGGCCTCGACGGCGGTCTGGAGGCTCGCATACGCCGTCATCATGATTACCGTGGTGTTCGGGTCCATGGAGCGCGCTTTCTTGAGAAGTTCCAGCCCCGAGCCGCCGGGCATCTTGATGTCCGACACGATAACATCGAACTGCTTCTCCGCCATGAGGTTAGTCGCGCCGCGAAAACTTCCGACAGTCTCAACATCGTATCCTTCGCGGGTGAGCATGATGTCAAGAAATTCTTGCATAGACTCCTCGTCATCGACGATGAGAATGCGTCCCTTCGGTTCGCTGTCTTTCATCATTCTCCGCCTTTCAGCCGTGTGATTTCATCGACCCAAGAATTCGCGTTTGCGACAGTCCATGCGGTTTCGAGCAGTTCGCCATCGCGAAGAAACTTGATGTGCAACATCGGAAGCCTCCCGAGTCTTCCGGCGAACTTACGCACTGTCCCGACAAATTTAATGTCGGAAAGGCGAATGCGCAACCTTTTATCGGACGCCCACATGACAAAATGTAATTCCTCGGGCGTCAACACGAGAAGGCCGTTGCCGCGGAATGTTATCTTCCCGTCGGGGAACGCCATACAGTTCGCGCCGTTCGCCGAGAGCACGACCACCGCGCCGGGATTTTCCCGCCGCCAAAACTTGTCCGTGCGATACGCCAGCCGAATGACCATCCATATAAGTAGCCCGAATATTGTCGCGCCGCCCGCGATACCTATTAGAATTATCTGCCAAGTAGCCATAGTTTTCCTTTAAAACTTTCCAGCGAAACATTTGAGCCGATTGATTAACGAACCTCACGTCTCATAACTGCAATCATCTTCTCCGTCATTTCGATGTTTTTCTGTCATTTCGAGCACAGCGAGAAATCTCGCCCAATAATTAAGAGATTTCTCCTCGGCCTTTGGCCTCGTCGAAATGCCATTTAGAACTCGCCGCCAAGGCTCACATGATGATACGGCTTGTGCGAGAAGTCCCTGAAATCGTATTGCCAAGCCACATCATAGCTCACAAGAAACCACCATATCCAACCCCGCGCACCGACTCCCACGCCCATCTTGATGTCCTCGAATCGACGATTGCGAATTCCGCGAAACTCCGACAAATCCTCGCCTGCCACCGCGCCGATGTCCGCAAAAAGCGCGCCGTTTATCCCACCAATGGCAATCGGCGGCATGCCCAGCTTCATGTATTGCAAAAACGGATAGCGAAACTCGATATTCGCCAGCGCGTATGTCTGTCCCGAATACGCAAAATAGTTATGTCCGCGCAGGGGCAAAAGCATCCGCGAGTAGTAGATGTCGCGGACGGAGTAAATATCGTCGGTGGAGACGCGCCAATTGAGCCACGCCGAAGTTCCACCGAGCCAATACTGCGGGGGGTTTTCGCCTCTCGCAGTGCCGCCCGCGAAACGCATCGCCCAGCTGTATCCGTTGCCGAAATGATGATAACGCCGCAAATCGACGCGGCCTGCCGCATAGCTCATCTCGCTGTTTTCGAAACCGGGCATGGCCTCGAGCGTTAGCTTCAGCCGCGATCCGGCGAGCGGTCCCGTGTGCCCCCAGAGCGAGTTATCGCGAACCGCGGATAGCGAGAGCCGAACATCGAACGGGCTAATGTCCTCCGGCCAAGCCGTGCCGGAGCGAATCGGCAGAAACTCGCGCTTGACGCTCATAGCCTCGGCGGTAGCCTCGATTCTGTCGAACTGGCTGAACGGATACGCGGCATAGACGCCGCCGCCGAACACGCGGTCGGAGAAAATTCTATCGTAATTATCCCAGTAATATTCTTTAAAGTGAAACGCCGTCGCGCCGAAATTGACCCTTCGGGCAAGATAGGAATAATGCCCGAAAATCGTTGTATTCTCGATGTCGTCGAACATATCGAATGCCACCGTAATGCGGTGATTGCCGAGAATATCGCTGAAGCTGATATAGGTCTGCCCCATAAAACCGTAGTATGTGTCATATCCCACCGCACCGGAGACGAGATCGAACGAGAACTTCGGTCTATATGGCGAGAGCGTAGTGTCCGGCGGGGGAAGGTCTTTATCTGCCTGTTCGCCGTCAAGAAAGCGAAATCTCCGAAGGTCGCCGTCATATCGCGGGAGCACCGGCGCGCCCTCTTCGTCCGGCTCTCGCGGGCAAAGCGTGTCGTATCCGGCAAGAAACGGCGTGGGAACGAGCGAGTCCATCGGCGATGGATTTTCGAGATGATAAATATCGAAGCCGCCGTTGAAAAACGCCGAGAAGACCATGCGCCGACCATCCGAGTCCCAGCTGGGGTTGAACGCGCCGGAAAGAAGGTCGGTATATGGTCTATGAATTGCGCCATCGCCCAGCTCGGCCACCCAGATATTGCGGATACCGTTGCGCTCGCTCGTGTATGCAATTCGCCCGCCGTCCGGCGAGAACGCCGGGTGGTCGTTGCCGAAGCCATCCGTAGTGAGCGGATAGAGCGAATCGGCCGCCAAGTCGTAAATCCAGATATTGTAATTGCCGAACTCGTAATTATCGCAATAATATCTTCGGCGAACCGGCTCGCCATCGGGGGCGAGCGGCCTATCGCTGGAGAAGGCGATGAGCTTGCCATCCGGCGAAACCGATGGATTGCGGTCGTCCCAGATATCGTCGGTAATCGGCCTCGGGGGAAGTCCCCGCCAGCCCGCTATATATATGTCTGTGCGGTCGCCGATGAGTGCCGAGAAAACTATCGCGGTGTCATCTGCCATAAACGCCGGAGATGAAATCTCGCGGAAGCCATCCCATGACAAAGCTCGGTGAATTTTCCAATTGCGGGTTTCATATATCGCAAGCTCGTCGTTTGCGCCGTGTCTGCGCGAAAAAGCGAGATGTTCGCCGTCCCAAGACCAGCCGGGTCTGCTTCTGAAGGGATGGAATGTCTCCGCCTCGCCGCTTCGCTGTCCCTTGGCGATGCGCTTTCGATCGCCCGTAATCACATCAACGACATAGAGATCGACATAATCCCGCGCATCCGAGATGAACGCGACGAACTGGCCGTTCGGCGAAAACGCTGGCATGACATTGAAATAGGAGTGATCCTCCTTGTGGTCGGTAATATTAGCGGCGATGTCTTTAGGGCGCTTGCGGAAGCCGTATTCGGGAAAATACTCTGCCTTCTTGGTTTCGAGCCAGTCTTCATAGAGTTGCTTTTGGTCTTTGCCGATAGCGGCTTTCAGCGCCGCATCGGCGGAGATATGCACCTGCCCTTTGCCGAGAATCTCCCCTACCTTGCGCCTGCCGTATCTTCTTGCAATATAGGCAATTACGCTTGCACCCTGCTTGTAGGAGAGGAACCCGCCGAGATTGTTCAGCGGACGGACATAGTTATTGAGCACCGCATCTCGAAGATACATGTCGCTCTCGAAATCCCAGCAAATCGATGCCCATTCGCTGACGCCCTCGGCATACCAGAGCGGCATCTCGAAAATTCGGTTCGCCGCGAGCAAGTTTATCGGGCCGCGCCCGAGAAGCTTGTCGAACACAACCCCGTGCGCCATCTCATGAATTATGACATGGCGAAAATCCTCGTAGCTCCCGTTGAACGGCAGAACGACGCGCGTCTTGAACGCCTCGGTGAACCCGCCGGTGCCCTCGCCGGGAATTGAGGTAATGATGTTCGTCTGTTGGAAATCGGCGGGCGATGGGTAGATTATTACTGGCACCGGCTCGGCGACACCGTGCCCAAGGTCGCGGCTCACCCACGAATATGCCTCCTCGAGAATATCGCCCGCCAGCCGCGCCACATCCTCGAAGTCCTCCTCAAAATAAATCGTGAAGTGCCGCGTCCCGAAGAAATACCAATTCGTGGCGCGATATTGCACCTTGTTTCGGCCGAAGCTCTCGGCGAAAAGTCCACCGGCAATCGCGAGAATGGCCAACAGTATAAAAAGCACTTTCCGGCAGGGAAAAAGCATGAATTCCTATTCCAGCTCCTCGATGAGCGATATCACGGCACGATGATAATCCTTCGTCGTCTCGGTTAAATTCTTCTCGTGATACTCGCTCGACATTGAGTCTCCTTTGGTTTGGGTGATTACTTCAGATATAACACCCGCTGAGTCGCCGAGCGCCCGTCGGGCGTGGCTGTGCGGACGAGATAGACACCCGACGGAAGATTGTCCTGCGGCGACCAAATCAACTCTCCTGCGCTGTCATTTCTGCCCGAAAGGGAGTAATCTCCTTGATTCGTAATCACATCAATGCGCCGTCCCGCAATGTCGAATATATCCACTTGAACGGGCGACACATTCGTCGTCCCTGCTGGATAATCCACGGAAATCCTCACGGCAGAGTTGAACGGGTTGGGATAGGCGTGCACATCGAAGCTCTGCGGCAGTTGCGCCCTTTCGGCGATGCTCGTCATCGTGTTGTGAAGGACAATCACCGCGTATCTGTCGGCGACATAGACGAAATCTCCCTCGGCGAAGATGCCCTGCGAGCGACCGCCGGTGGGGTAATTCTCGTGCTGTTCGAGCGAATCGCCGGCGATTATCCTGAACGGCGCGACGCCCTGCCTGTCAACGGCGACATAGAGCCATCCGCTTGCAGAATACAGCCCCTCGGCAACATCCGGCGTGCTAATCGTCCTAATCAGCGCCGGCGATGTCGGGTCGGAGACATCGAAGACATGGAGGCCTGCGCTTCCGCCGGCGACATAGGCGTAATCACCGTAAACGGTGATTCTCCGGAAGTCCAGCCCCGCCGAACTTTCGTCCCTGCCGACCTCGGTCATCATCTCCGTTTCGAGGATAATCAGCCCCTGGCTGTTTTTCCCCACAAAAACATAATCACGCGTGGGATAGAACGCGTTCGGCGTGGTAATCGGCGCGTCCCAGAAAATCATGGGGTTCTCGGGGTCGCTCAATCGAAGTTGCGTGATGCCGTTGAACGACATGGCATAGAGGAAGGTGTCCACCCTTGCGACATCGGTGACCGTGGCGCCGATACTAATCATCCTTATCGATGTGGGATATTCGGCGAGGCTCGGCGAGCGATAGACGCCTACGCCGTTGCCGCCCTCGGCGGTGTAAATATAGTTGTTGTAGAATAGCGCGGCATTCATGCGATTGCCGTTGGCGAAACTGAAAGTCTGCACCGGCTCGAACGGCGTGGGCATGTTGAACCCGTCGATGCCGTATAGCCCCGCCGATGTTATCATCCTCGAACCGCTTCCCCAGACATACTCGATTCCAGCGTGCAAATCTCGTCTGCTGACGAAAGTCGATATGCCTTCGATGCTTACATCGATCACCATGAGGCCTTCTTTGGTTGACATGAAGACCAATCCGCCACGGACTGACACGCGGACAACACTCGTCGAGCTAATGGGGTATCGGTGAACCTGCTCGATTGCGGTGGGGTCGGTGATATCGAGCGTCAGGAGACCGTAATTGCCACCGCCTACATAGGCGCGGTCGCCCTGAACGACAACGCTGGAGAACGACCTCCCCGACGGCGCCGGGAATGTGCCCGCAACCGTTGGCGTCGCAGGATTGGAGACGTCCAGCACCGTTATTCCGGCAAGTTCTGCCGCGAGATATACATAGTCGCCTGATTTCGCCGCCTCACGAATAAGCGTCGAGGAGCTGTAATTCCCCACAAGCGTGGGCGAAGCGGGATTGGTGAAGTCGATAATCGTGAAGCCGCCCAAGCCCCTGCAGACATAGGCGAGATTGCCCTCGACTAAGACATCCATGCACCCGCCGGTCATCGGGTAGTTCCCCAGCACCGAGGGCGAGGTGTGCGACGATATGTCGATGATGTATGTCCTCAGCGTTCTTCCGGCAACGACGGCGATGTTGCCGGAAACATCGACACCATTGGCGGATTCGCCCAAGTCCAAAGTCGAGAGGATAACCATGTTCTCCGGATCGGATATATCGACGATAGCGAAGCCCGCGTCTCCTGCGGCGAGATATGCGTAATCGCCGCGAATGGCGATGTCCGTCACCTCCGAGCCGACGTAAGCCCAGCTCGCGAGGAAGCAGTTCATCGAGTCGCTCACATCGAAAGCGCCGAGGCCGTAAGGGAATCCGGCGAAGACATAATCACCGTCCGGGGCGACGATTGCTTCGAACCCCGACCAAACGCCGCTTCCGGCATATTCGAGCGGACTTTGGGCGAAAACCGCCATACAGATAATTAAAACGGCGAGAATTCCAACGGCTCTATTCATCATATTTCACCTTTCATGGCGTTCGGAATGGCACTTTCGAAAGCGCACTTCAGCGATTCGATTTCGGCGGATCGGGCGCGCTTCTTAAAATGAATCGTGAGCGAACTTCCGCCGCAACTTCCTAATAATTCAATATATATATCATTATTTTTCGCTAAATGATTTACGTTATCAATATTATCTGCTTTAACTGCAATAAGATAACGCCCCTGTGATTCGCCGAATAGATAGTCGATTGCCGAGCGTCCATCCGGAATTGTCAGCTCCGCGCCGACATTCCCCCAGATGCAAGATTCCGCTACCGCAACGCCTATACCGCCATCGGAGATGTCGTGGCAGGCCTCGATAAACCCCTCGTCCCGCGCCGTGTGGATGAACCTCGCGTTGGCGATTTCGTCGTCCATATCAACCTTCGGCGGCAGACCGAACGGCTCTCTGTGAAGGAGCTTCTGGAGGGAACTCCCACCGAACTCGTCCTTCGCACTTTTGCCTACGACGAAAATCTCTAAGCCATCGCTAAAATGTTGTGGAATAATATTTTCTGCGCCATCGACAATTCCCAGCATCCCGATTACCGGCGTGGGATATATCGCGCCGTTTTGGGACTCGTTATAGAAGCTGACGTTGCCGCCCGTGACGGGGACATTGAGCGCACGGCACGCATCGCCCATGCCCTCGACTGCGCGGACGAATTGCCAGTAGCTCTCGGGCTTCTCGGGATTGCCGAAATTCAGGCAGTTCGTGATACCTATAGGCCACGCCCCGACAGCGACGACGTTCCGCGCGCTCTCCGCGACGGCTTGCATCGCTCCAGCGTATGGGTCGAGGGCACAATATCGGCCGTTGCAGTCGGTGGAAATTGCGAGGAATTTGCTCGTGCCCTTGACGCGGACGAGCGCGGAGTCAGTCCCCGGCTTCACTACCGTGTTCGTGCCGACTTGATGGTCGTATTGCTCGAAAACCCAGCGTTTGCTGGCGATTGTCGGCATGGCGAGCAGGCTCTCGAGAAGCTCAAGCGGCTCTCGGTCGGTGGTGATTGCTGTGTCGCGGCCTCTTACGATGTCGATGTTCGCGGGCTTGGCGAAGGGGCGATTGTAAACCGGCGCGCCGCCGCCCAAGACAAGGCTATCAGCGGGGATGTCGCACACCACATCACCGTGCCATCGGCAGACGAAGCGGTCACCCTCGGTCACTTCGCCGATTTGCTCGATGTTCAGTTCCCACTTCTCGGCCACGGCGCGAAGTTCGGCCTCTCTGCCCGCAATCCCGACGATGAGCATGCGCTCTTGGCTCTCCGAGAGCAGAATCTCGTATGGAATCATGCCCTCCTCGCGGAGCGGAACGCGGTCGAGGTCAAGCTCTATGCCCACGCCGCCGCCCGCGGCCATCTCGGAACCGCTACATGTGATCCCCGCCGCGCCCATGTCCTGTATGCCCACGGCGAGGCCTTTATCGATTATCTCCAATGTCGCTTCGAGGAGTAGCTTTTCGAGAAACGGATCGCCGATTTGCACGCTCGAGCGGTCCTCGGCGGATTTGTCGGACAGCTCTACGCTGGCGAAGGTCGCGCCGTGTATGCCGTCCCTGCCAGTGGTAGCCCCGAGGATGAACACCGGATTGCCCGTGCCGGATGCTTTGGCGGGCATGAGTTTGCCGGAATCGGCGATGCCCACGGCCATCGCGTTGACGAGACAGTTGCCGTTATATGCCGAGTCGAAAACGACCTCGCCGCCGACAGTCGGCACGCCGAAGCAGTTGCCGTATCCGGCGATGCCCTCGACGACGCCGTTGAACAGGTGCTGTTGCTTGGGGTCGGAAAGCTCGCCGAAACGAAGGCTATCCATCGCGGCGATTGGGCGCGCGCCCATGCTGAAAATATCGCGCAGAATGCCGCCCACGCCCGTCGCCGCGCCCTGATATGGCTCAAGCGCCGATGGGTGGTTATGGCTCTCGATTTTGAACACGACGGCCTTGCCGTCGCCGATGTCGAGCGCCCCCGCGTTTTCCTCGCCGGCCTTGGCGAGAACGTGCTCGCCCTCGCGCGGAAGACGCTTGAGGTATTTTATTGAGCTTTTATATGAACAATGCTCGCTCCACATGACGGAAAATATGCCAAGCTCGGTGAAACTTGGCATCCGGCCGAGGATTTCGACAACGCGGTTGAACTCGTCCTCGGTCAGCCCGTGCTCCCGCGCGAGCGCTAAATCGACTGTTGGTTCTTTCATTTTCGACCGTTCGTTTCAGGCTTTCATAATCTAATAAATATAATGTTCGAAGTCTTTTCGGTCAAGGTATAAAAAATCTCATTGTGGGTGGTAAAGGGACATGTTTCGCGCTTTGCGCGTTTGACTTTCTCTCGCCGATAGCTATAATATAAGGATTTTAGGTATGGAATGTGCATGTTAAATAACGGTGATGAAGATGACGAGAGTTATAGCAAGAATTGTTTTGATGGCCGTGCTATTTGGCGTTAGTGCAATCACGGGGTTAGCCGAAAGCCCCGCTGTGCCTTTCACCGTGGCTCGCCTCAAATATGGCGGCGCGGGCGATTGGTATGCCAATCCGTCCTCACTGCCGAACCTCATCGAGTTCGTGCGTGATAATACGGGCATACCGGCGGTTCACACGGGCAAATATGTCGAGCCGACGGACGAAGATTTCTTCAACTTCCCGTTCATCCATATGACCGGCCATGGCGATGTCCGCTTCAGCGAACGCGACCTCGTGAGAATGCGAGAGTATCTCACTAACGGAGGCTTCCTCCACGCCGACGACAACTACGGCATGGACAAGGCTTTCCGGCGCGAGATGAAGCGCATCTTCCCAGACAAGGAGCTTGTCGAATTGCCGTTCGACCACGAGATTTATAACTGCTTCTATCAATTCCCGCACGGCCTGCCGAAAATCCACGAGCACGACGGCAAGCCTGCGCAGGGCTTCGGGATTTTCCATGAGGGCAGGCTCGTCGTGTTCTACACTTATGAAACCGACCTCGGCAACGGCTGGGAGGACGAGGAAGTCCACAACAACCCGCCGGAGAAGCGCGAGGCGGCACTCAAGATGGGCACGAATATAATAATTTACGCAATGACGAGACTATGAGCGAAGCACGAAACAAGATAATCGCTTTTCTGAGCA
>DSAF01000206.1 GCA_011388305.1 Candidatus Zixiibacteriota bacterium
ACACTATTCATTTCACTAATTATTGAAATTTCAATAATCACTGAATCCAAAGATAAATCTTTGCTCGCCCGCCACTTTGCTTTCAAATGAGGATAAACAGTTCGCTTTGATGTTGACAGCGGCGCGCGATTTGCTATTTTCTACTCCATGCGGAATGCGCTCAAAATATTCTTCCTGCTGGCATGCTTCACTACATTCGGGGCGGATATCGTTCTCGAACACGCCGACCGCGTCGTCACGGATGTTTCCGGCCAACAGATGCGCACGCGCCTTTATGGCTCGATTCGCATTTTCCACGACGGCAGGCGAATTTCCGCCGGATACGCCGACTGGGAGCGCACTGAAGGCAGGATGAAGTTTATCGGCAATGTCCGCCTCGCCGATTCAATTCAGATTATCACCACCGATACTTTGCTTTACCTCCGCGACACGAAGATGGCGCACGGGACTGGTAATGTCGTCTATTCGCGAATAGACTCGACGATGATCGTCACGGGCGCGCGGGGCAAATATGACGGCATGGCAGAAACTCTCGAGATGTCGGGCGAGCCGCATCTGACGAGCATCGACACAATCGACGGCTCGCGAATCGAACTGGATGCCGTCGAACTGCTTTACGATTTGCGTGTTAAAATGGGCATCGCGACGGACTCTGTCCGAGTGCGAATTGAACCTTCCGACACCGCCGACGCGCCGATATTCATCGTCTGCGACTCGATGGTCTTCTATCCCGAACGCGACGAAGTGTATGCTTTTGGCAATGTTCAGATTACACAACGCGAGATGCACATTTCTTGCTCTCAGGCCTCATACTATCGAGGCGCCGGCAGAATGAAGCTCGCCGGCTCACCGATAGTCACCGAGGGGACGAACCGCATCTCCGGCAACGAGATGACAATCGAGCTTAAGCGTGGGCAAATCCAGCGCGTCGTAGTCGATGGTTCGCCCGAGAGAGGCGAGGACCCCATCGGTTTCTGGCGCCCGCCGGATGACACGCTCAATGAAATTCCCGAGAGCAGATTCACAGCGAAACAAATTATCTTCCAGTTCGAGGAGGGCAAGGTCAAGCGCGCGCACCTTATCCGGCAGGCCTTCGTGGATTATTTTCCCATGCCCGAAGACCCACTCCGCCGCGAGAGCAACACCACGAACGGCGACAGCATCGCCGTCTGGTTCCGCGATGACGAATTCGATAGCATCGAGGTTCACCGAGGCGCGCGCGGGCACTATGTCACCCAAAACCTCCGCGACGATAGCCTCCGTAGTGTTCGCTCGACGGATACATTATATTATACTGGCGATTATCTCGCGCTCTCGCGAACTAACGAAACCGTAGCTGTCCGCGGGAACGCCGAGCTTAACTACGGCTCGATGTCATTATCGGCTGGCGATGTGCTCTACGATTTCCCGAAAAGGCTCCTCACGGCGAACCCAATAGCCGACGGCGATTCGCTCATAGGCCTGCCCGTCCTCACAGATGCGGGGGAGAGCATGGTCGGACGGCGCATTATATATAATGTAGATACAGGCAGGGGGCGCATGGTCTCTGCGTCATCCGAGCTTGACCTCGGGTATTTTCGCGGCGGCATAGTTCACAAGGCGCAAGGCGATACTCTCTTTGTGGCGAACTCGAAGTTCATTCCGTGCGAGTGCGAAAGCTCCATCACGCACTTCTGGAGCGACCGCCTGAAGCTCATCCCCAAAGAGAAGGCCATCGCGCGGAACATTGTGCTTTATTTGGGGGATTTGCCGGTATTCGCCGTGCCCTTTTTTGTCTTTCCGGTGCAATCTGGGCGGCGCTCGGGGCTAACGACCTTCGACATCGGCCAATTCCAGAAAGGCGAACGTTTTATCCGAAATGTAGGCTATTACTGGGCGCCGAGTGAATATTGGGATGTTCGCGCGGGCATCGACTATGACGAGCGCAAGGGCATAGTCCTCCGAAATAGCGCACAATGGGTGCTTCGATATAAGCTCCGCGGCAACATCTCGACGACTTATGAGATTCTGCGCAATCGGGAATTTCTCGAAACTACAGGCTCCGACCGATGGAGCATCAGCGGAAGCCACCAGCAAAATCTCTGGCCGCGAGGGGCAATAACCGCAAGGGCGAGCTACGTCAGCGACAAGGATTACCTCGCAGACATTGAGCTTGACCCACAGGAGAGAATGCGCCGGAACATGTCGAGCAGTGCGGCTTTCACGCAGGACTTCGACTGGGGGAATGTCTCGATGAGCCTCGAGCGCAACGAGAACCTCCAGACGGGAAGGGTGACGAGCAGTCTTCCGAAAATTCGAGTGAATCGATACACGCGCCCGGTCTTTCCCGCCGAGAACGAATACCAAAGTAAGTTCTATAATAAACTATCGCTGGCGATAAACGCATATTCCGTCTATTACATAGCCGCCGATACGCTAAGCTCGACAGGCCGCTGGGGTCTTCAGAGCGACCCTTCGTTGAGTCTGCCCATTTCGCTCGGGCCATACCTTACGCTCAATCCGCGCGCGTCTGGGCGCTTCGTAGTCATCGACGAAGGCGTTGATTCGATGGCGTTTCCTATGCGCTTCACGTATAATTTCGGAACGGACGCCAACACGAACATATATGGAAGAATCCCGCTTTCGGGTTTTCTGGGGATGAAAACTCTGAAGCATGACATCTCGCCGCGAGCCGGCCTCACTTGGTCGCCAGAGTTCGAAAGCGCGGAGAATTTTTACTCTTTCGGTGGGATTTCCGCCGGCGGCGGCGCGAAAGCTCTCCGCGCGAACTACACATTGACACAGGACTTCGGCTTGACGCTTTCCCCTGACTCGCTCGGAAGCGAGCGCGAGATTCGCCTCGGAAGTGTATCGACGACGACATCGCAGGATTTTTTGGCCGAGGGGCGTTCGATGGCCGACATCCGCACGAGCATTCGAACCTCGCCGGCGAGATGGCTCTCGATGACTGCGGGCTTCTCGCATTCGCTGTATCCCGAAATCGGCGATGAGATATCGACATTCCGCCTCCTCTCGCGCGAGATAACGACGAACTTCTCATGGCGCGGAAGCCTTTCCTTCGGCGACTCTCTCGCCCCCGTCCGGCGCGATTATCGCGTAGGCCTCTCGCATTACATCGCAGATCGTATCATGGGCGAAAACGTCATGCTCACACACTGGATAAAAGGCGAACTGGATATTTTCATCACCGCGAACTGGCGACTGCGATACTCGCATTACTTCGACATCGAAAAAGGCGAGAAGGTGAGCGACGAGTTCCGCATTTGGCGGGATATGGGCTGTTGGGAAGGAATTTTCGTCTGGGTTCCGTCAGGATTCAGGCAGGGATGGCACTTCCGCGTCAACATAAAAAAACTCCCGGATATCAAGGTCGAGGGGACGCGCGGAAATGTTCGGTAAAAATTCCGGCAAATTATTATTTGGCGGGATTTTGCCGAAAACTGCGCGTTGATTACTTCGACGGCAAAGCCTTATTCTGTCGTTAAGTTGTTAAATCGCAATTAGATATGCAATGTTGATAACCTCTATTTTAAGCTAATAATTGCTCAAATATCAAGTGAAATCGGCCTCAAACCCCCGAAAATAAAGGAAAAAAAAGTTAATAAAAATAAAAAAAGACCTTGACAAATTAAAATCCATCCCCTAATTTTCAAGCAGATGTTTGATAATCGCGGGTTTGGGAGAAATTCCCGCATAACACTCACTAAGGAGGTGGACAGATGACAAAAGACGAATTCGTCGCCAAGGTAGCCGACCAGACCGGAATGAGCAAAGCTCAGGTCAACAAGGCTCTTAAGGCCACGCTGGGCACGATCACGGATGCTCTGAAGAAAGGCGATAAGATTAGCTTCGTCGGCTTCGGAACGTTCTCGACCAGCAAGAGAGCCAAGAGAATCGGCCGCAACCCCAAGACGGGCGAAAAAATGAACATCCCCGCAACAACGGTTGCCAAGTTCAAGCCGGGCAAAAACCTCAAAGATTCCGTCAAGTAAATAATTCCTTGGCTGATGATAAAGGGCGGCCCCATGGCCGCCTTTTTTATTTATCCTATTGACATATTCCGCGCTGACATTATTTTATACAAAATTCTATACTGAAATAACTGCCGCCGTTTTCGCAATACGGCGCGAAGGAGGAATATATGCGCAAAGTTTATCTCGACCACGCCGCCACAACGGCCACCCGCCCCGAAGTCCTCACAGCGATGGAACCATATATAGTCGAGCAGTTCGGGAATCCCTCCAGCCTGCACCAGTTTGGAAGATGGACGAACGCCGCCGTCGAGGAGGCGCGTGACCGTGTGGCAGAACTCATGGGCGCAAAGCCCGAGGAAATATACTTCACCTCCGGCGGAACCGAGAGCGACAACATGGTTATCAAAGGCATCGGCTGGAAGAATTTCGAAAAGCGCGGGCATTTCATTACTACAAAGGTCGAGCACAAGGCCGTGCTCGAGACTGTCGCGTTCATGGAGAAGCTGGGCTTCACGGCGACATACCTCGATGTGGACGAGAATTCGCTCGTCTCGCCGGACGACCTCCGCAAAGCCATCCGTGACGATACGCTCCTCGTGTCAATAATGATGGTCAATAACGAGGTCGGCACGATTGAGCCTATCGCCGAGCTTGCGGAAGTCGCCCACGAGCGCGGAGTGGCGTTTCACACTGACGCGGTGCAGGCTTTCGGCAAAATCCCCGTCGATGTTCGCGAGCTTGGCGTGGACTTTCTGGCGATGAGCGGGCACAAAT
This sequence comes from Candidatus Zixiibacteriota bacterium, assembly GCA_011388305.1. Taxonomy (GTDB): domain Bacteria; phylum UBP14; class UBA6098; order UBA6098; family UBA6098; genus UBA6098. The sequence goes on from DSAF01000206.1 coordinate 4,749, forward strand.
TCTACGGCCCAAAGGGCGTTGGTGTCTGCTATGTCAAGCGAGAGTCGAAAAAACTACTCATGCCGCATACGCACGGCGGTTCCCATGAGTCCGGTCTCCGCGCGGGGACGCTTAATGTTCCGGGGATTGTTGGATTTGCGAAAGCCTTCGAGCTGGCCATCGGCGAACTCGATGCCGAACACGCCCGCCAGAAAAAGCTCGCGGATATGCTTTTCAACGGTTTCAACGATGCCCTCGACGGCGTTCAACTCAACGGCCACCCTACGGATCGAATCCCGAGCCTATTAAATCTCAGCTTTGATAAGGTCGAGGGCGAGAGCATCCTCCTCTCGCTGGACATGCAGGGAATCGCCGTAAGTAGCGGCTCGGCATGCAGTAGCAAGAGCCTCGAACCGAGCCATGTCCTCATTGCGATGGGATGCGACCACCTTCGGGCGCACAGTTGCATTCGATTCTCGCTCGGGCGCGAGAACACCGAGGAAGACATCGAGTATGTCCTTCGCGTAGTCCCGCCGATAATCGAAAGATTGCGGAGCGTAAGTGCCCTCTAACTTCACTTTTCGCTTGGCGAGAGCGACTTTCGCCATATCGCTTATCGCGGGATTTGCGTTATTTTCCTGCGCGAGAATCCAAGCACCCCCCGGAGGCCCGGAGGATAAGACTCCGCCAAAAATCGTATCGACCACGCCGGAGAAAAATGCCCTCAATGTCCCGCTCGACGAGCAAATAGTCATCCGTTGGGACGAATACATTCGCCCGATTGCCGACGGCGCACTGCTTCTGCCTCGCATCGAGGGCACTTCGGTGAAGATTAAAGGCAAGCGCCTAATTATCGAGCACAAGGAGCCGTTCAAACCGAACACCACATATCGCGTTGCCCTATCCTCGCGCATCTCGGACTATCGCGGAAATCGAATACGCGGCTCGGAGAGCTTTGCATTTAGCACCGGCGATTATATCGACACGCTGGAAATTCGCGGGCGAGTGTTCTCCCAAAAATTGGAGCCGGCGTCCGATATGCGCGTCGAGGCTTTTATATCGGAGGAGGATACCAGCTTGGCGCAAAGCCCCATTGCGGCGGCGTGGACGGGGGAGGACGGCCGGTATATTCTTCGCAACTTGCCCAAGAACAACTTCCTTGTCCGTGCGTTTCGGGATATCAACGGCGACGGCCAACCCAATCATGGCGAGGATTTCGCGATTGCGCCTTCGCCCGTCCTTGCAGGGGAGGACATTTCGTTCGCGATGATTTCTGAAGCTATCGACACACTTTCGCCGTCCCTGCTTTCCGCCACTGCGGAAAACCCGTTTGTTCTTCGCCTTCGCTTCTCAAAAGATGTCAAACTATCGCCGGAAAGCCGCATAGCAATCGATAGCCATGGAGAAGCACGTCTTCTGCCGGACATCGAGTCGAGCCGATCGGCGCTAGTCATGTTCGCGGAGGGGTTTCCAGCGCGGGAATTTAATTTCACCGTTGATGGCGTCGAGGATTTGCGCGGTAACGAGCTAATAAATGCTCGCGGGGAAGTCGAATTTCCCGCATTTCCCGATGATACCCTTCCGCCGAGGATTACATACACGAAAGAACCGCTTCTGCCTGCGCAAGAACTTCGCGTGAAAATCGACAGGCCGATAATCGCCGGAGAGATTCTTGTCGAGGATTCATCGGGCAGAGGACTTTCGGGGGAGACAACTATCGAGACGCCGTATTGGTTCGTCTTCCGGCCGGAAATTTACTGGCCGCAACGCCATGACCTCACATGGCGTCTTGCCTGCACATTCGCTGATGGCTCGGAGTTTTCCGACACGGCGCAATATCGCATTGGAATCCGCAACCGCGCAACATTGGGCAGGCTCGAAGTGACGCAACCTTTTATGTTCGAGAACTTTATTGCAAAGGCCTACCCGATTGAAGATGCATCATCGCCGATAATTCTCACTAAAGGGGACGAGATTTTTATAGGCGAGTTCGTGCCGGAAGGAGACTACCGCATTTTCGGCTTCTGGGATTTGGATGGCGACTCTGCACACTTCACCGGCTCCCACTCGCCTATACAACTCTCCGAGCCGGCGGTTATTCACGGCGACACGGTGCGCGTTCGCGGCCTCTGGACAACGGAATATCATTTTAGAACACAGCATTAGAGAAATCACCGCCTAAAAATAGCAAAAAAGCAAAATAATAATATTTCGCTTGCAATCCTTAATATAAATTCTATTTTTATTAGATTATTTGCACATTATCCAATAAGTTATGGGACTTGATTTGAAAAACGAACTTTCACATATCGAAAAGGTCATCGCGCCGTTTCTCGAATCGGACGGCGTCGAGTTGGTCGAGCTTAAGGCGTTCGGCTCCGGCCGCTCCCAAACGCTCAAAGTCATTGTTTGGGCAAAGGGCGGCCTCGACCTCAATGCTATTACGCGCATTGCGCGCCACATAGGCGATATTCTCGATGCCGAGGATGTGATTCCCGGCTCATACAACCTCGAGGTATCATCGCCCGGGTTGGACAGAAAACTTAAGACCGGCGAAGATTTTCGCAGAGCGGAGGGGGAGAAGGTTCGGATTGTGCTCGAAGACGATTCGAAGATAATTGGAACTATAATCTCCTCGAAAGAGGGGACGGTAGTTATCGAGACGGAGGACGGGCTTGAGGAAGTCGCGGTGAAGAAAATTGTTAAAGGAAAGATAGAAATCGAATTCTGAGGTTAAGCTAATGGCGAAGAAAGAATTGGGAAATGCCCAGATAGTCGAGGCTATCGAGGATATTATTAACGAAAAGCTCCTCGATAAAGAGACGGTTATTGACACCCTGAAAGAGGCGCTGGTCTTGGCCGTCAAGAAGAAATTTGGCACGACGGATAATGTCGAGGTCGAGTTCGAGCCGGCAATCGGCAGAATATCCATACGCGCCAAGAAAAAAGTCAAGCGCGAAGTCGAAGATCCCCTCACGGAGATCGAGGCGAGCGAAGCGAAAGCCATCGACCCGGACATCCGCATTAACCAGTGGATGTGGGTGGACTTGGACTTGGCGACATTCGGCAGAAACGCGATACAAATCGCCAAGCAGATTCTCATTCAGCGAATCCGCGAGGCCGAGCGCGAGAACGTTTTCGAAGATTTCCAACACAAGGTAATGGAAATCACCTCGGGGCCGATTCAGCGTATCGAGCGTGGTGCCGTGGTCGTCAATCTCGGCAAGACCGAGGGCATCATCCCGCGTTCGGAGCAAATCCCCGGCGAGAGATACACCATCGGACGCATTATCCGCTCTTTGGTGCTTGATGTTCAGAAAAATCCCAGAGGCCCGCAGATTCTTCTTTCACGCAAGTCTCCCGAGTTTTTGCGCAAGCTCTTCGAGTTCGAAGTGCCGGAGATTTACGAAGGGCGCGTCGAGGTTGTTGCGGTGGCGCGCGAGGCCGGCGAGCGGAGCAAAATCGCGGTTTACAGCGTGGACGAGAAAATTGATCCCGTCGGCGCATGTGTAGGCCTCAAGGGAACGCGTGTGCAGGGCATCGTTAAAGAGCTTAACAACGAAAAGATAGACATCATCGGCTGGGACCCCGACCCGGAGCGCTTCATTTCGAGGGCGCTCGCTCCGGCGACCGTGCTGATGGCTTTCCTCGCCGCAGACGAAAATCACATGATAGTAGTTGTCGATGACGAGGAGCTGTCTTTGGCAATAGGCAAGGGCGGCCAGAACGCCCGCCTCGCCGCGAAACTTACCGGCTGGCGAATTACCCTCTTCGGGCGCGAGCAGTATCAATCGCTCCTCTTGGATGTCCGCGAACTGCCAGAGGTTACGCCCGAGCAGGCCGAAGCCTTACACAGCTTCGATATTGACACGGTTCAGAAACTCGCACGCATGAGCGTCGCGGCACTTCAGGAAATCCCCGGCATCGGAGAAGAGGCTCCGCTTATCCTCGCAGACGCCCTGGTGACCATGGAAGATATCGGTCTCGAACACGGCTTCGTCACAGATAGAGACGAACTTCTTATCCAGAGGGGCATCGATCCCGAAGAGGAACGCGCCAGAAAGCGCGCCGAGCGAGAGGCTGAAGAGGCTCTCAAGCGCGAAGCGGAACAGAAAAACGGCGCAAACAAAACTTAGGCGATTTTAACGAGGTTCACGAGCAAATAATGAGGATTTACGAAAAAGCAAGAGAATTAGGGATTTCGAGCAAGGAACTCCTCGACTTTCTCTCCGAGAAAGGTTTCGGAGAGAAGACGGCTTCCAGCTCGCTCGAGCCTGAGATGATTGATAAAATCGCCGAACACTTCTCGACGAAAACCAAGAAGCCTTCGCCGAAAGAGCTACTCGCATCTAAACTGGCGGCGAAAACAAAGCCTAAACCCGAGTCAGAGAAAGAGCCGGGAAAAAAGCCAGAGACCGAGGCCGAAAGGCGGCGTCGAGAGAGACGCGAGGCGATTCTCAAGTCAATTGGCTCGGCAAGTCCGAAGCCGGTTACGCCAAAAAAGATAGTCGAGGTAGAGTCGGAAAAGTCCAAAACCTCCGTTCCCAAAACGGATGCAGTCGAACTTCCGCCTAAGCCCAAAAAGCCCAAGAAGTTAAAGCCGCTTCGCATTTTTGAGGACATCAAGGTCTCCGAGTATGCTGAGGCCGCGGATGTCACCGTCCGCGATGTCCTTCGTGCCTGCTTGAATTTCGGCGTGATGGCGACGGCGAACCAAAAACTCACTTTGGATGCTATCGAGGCCGTCTCAGAAGAGCTTGGGTTCTTCCCCATTTTGGTTGAGAAGGAAGAATTCTACGCGCCCCCGCCTGAAGAGGTTGCGCCTGAGTCTAAGCCCGAAACCGAAGAAGTCTCCGCCGAAGAAAAACCGACCGCCGACGCGGTGGTCGAGGCTGAGCCGCCGAAGAAAGCAAAGAAGAAGAAGAAGAAAAAGGCGCCGCAACCCGGCGATGTCCCGCGCCCGCCGGTTGTGACGGTTATGGGACACGTCGATCACGGCAAGACCACGCTCCTCGAGTACATCCGCAACGCGAACGTCGTTGCGGGCGAGAAGGGCGGAATAACACAGCATGTCGGCGCATATTCCGTCGAAACGCCGCAGGGAAGCATTACTTTCATCGACACACCCGGCCATGCGGCGTTCACCGAGATGCGCGCACGCGGCGCGGATGTCACGGACATCGTCATTCTCGTGGTGTCACAAGAAGACGGCCTCATGCCGCAAACCAGAGAGGCAATCGACCATGCCCGCGCCGCCGATGTCCCGATTATCATTGCTATTAATAAGATGGATCTCCCCGGCGCCAACGCGGACAGGGTAAAAGGCGATCTCGCCAATTACGAGCTTATTCTTGAGGATTTGGGCGGCGATGTCTTATCCGCGGAGATTTCAGCTCTCAAGGGCAACGGCGTAGATAAGCTGTTAGAACTTGTCGCACTTCAGGCTGAAATGATGGAGCTAAAAGCGGATCCTGTCGGTCCGGCGAAGGGCGTTGTTATAGAGGCTTTGCTCGATAAATTCCGCGGATCAACCGCCACCGTCCTTATCAAAGAAGGAACTCTGAAACAGGGCGATTCCTTTGTGGCGGGATGTTGTTCCGGAAGGGTTCGGAGCATGGAAGACGAGCGTGGGAAGCGCCTTAAGAAGGCCGGTCCCTCCGCACCGGTCGTGATTACTGGTTTTAGCGATGTCCCCCAAGCGGGCGATGAGTTCTCTGTTGAAGCATCCGACGCCGAGGCGAGGAAGATCGCTGAAGAAAACAAGCAAATCACCGATGAGACCGCGCCCGTGGATAAGGGGATGTCGCTCGAGGACTTCTTCTCGCTTCTCAAAGAAGAAGAAGTTAAGGAACTGCCGCTCATCCTCAAAGCTGATGTGGACGGCTCTCTCGAAGCGATTATCGGCCTCATCGGCGACCTCGGAGACGACGAGGTCAAAGTAAAGATTATTCACTCCGGCGTAGGCGCGATTACCGAGAACGATGTGCTTCTTGCCGAGACATCTAATGCCGTCGTAATTGGTTTTAACGTCAAAGTCGATACCCGCGCGAAGTCTATTGCGAAAAACAAGGGCGTCGATGTCAAAATCTATGACGTGATATACGAGCTGAGCGCCGATGTCAAAGCCGCGCTTGAGGGGCTTCTCGAGCCGGAAATCATCGAGGAGAAGGTCGGAACTGCCGAAATCCGTCAGGTCTTCAAGATACCGAGAGTCGGCCTCGTCGCCGGAAGCTACATTCAGGACGGCGTTTTCCGCAGAGGTTATAAAGTGCAGATTATTCGCGCAGGCGAAGTAATCGGCAATGGCACAATATCAGGCCTCAAACGCTTCAAAGACGACGTCAAGGAGGTCTCCGCCGGATTTGAGTGCGGCATCGAGATTTCCGGATTCAATGACTTTGTCGAGGGCGATTTGCTTGTCGCGTTCGAGGTGAAAAAAGTCACGCGGAGGCTCGAGTAATCGGGAGGTGACGCTGTGATTATTGCATATCGAAGTGTGGAAATCTTCATTGAAAACTCCCATTCCCTCAAAGAAAAGCGGCAGGTTTTGCGCAGAATCAAAGACACCATCAAGTCGCGCTTCAATGTCTCGTTCGCCGAAATCGATTTCCAAGACAAGTGGCAACGAAGCAGGCTCGGGTTTGTGACAATCGCCGCCAAGCGCGCCGATGTTGACAAGCGTCTCGATACGATTCAAAAACTCATTGAGGAAGACGACAGACTGGCTATCCTCGATATTGAGAGGGAGTATCTCTGATGTCGATTAGGACACAAAGAATTGGCAAGGAGATTCAGCGGATAATAAGCGACCTTCTGCTAAAAGGCGAGCTACACGACCCGCGTTTTGCGGGGATGATTTCGTTCACTAAAGTCGATGTCGCGCCGGATATCCGCTCAGCAAAGGTTTTCTACAGTTGCCTCGGCGACGAAATGGAACTCGCCGCAACTGCCGAGGCTATCGAGAGTGCGCGGGGATTTATACAATCCGAGGTGGCCGCGCAATTGGTTATTCGCTATTCGCCGAAACTCTCGTTTCACCGAGACGATTCCATTGCATACGGCGACAAAATCGAGCGGATGCTCGACAAAATGGTTCTTGATGATGATTGAGGTTCCAACAGCAGTTATTGACGCGATTAGCGAGGGTGAAAGGTTCGTCATTCTCGGGCATCGCGATCCCGACGGCGATTCATTAGGCTCGATGCTCGCGATAAGCGCATTTTTGAGGGAGCAGTTTAGAAAAGAATCCTTCATGCCGGGGCCGCTGGACTGGCCGGAAAAATTCTTCTTCCTCGAAAAGCATTTGAATGGCGCGGGCAAACCGTTCGACGATAACATCGACACACTGCTCATACTCGATTGTTCCGCCGAAAACCGAATAGACTGGGCAAACGTTGAACCAAATTCCTTCCCCGAGGCGCGACGAATTGTTATTGACCATCACAGAGAGGGCGAGCCTTTCGGCGACGTCAACTGGATAGACCCGCGCGCATCGGCCACCGGCGAGATGATTTTTAACATTCTCGAAGCTCTCGGCGCCCAGTTCACTTCCGACATAGCCGAGTCGATATATTCGGCTATCCTCACGGACACAGGAAGATTTACATATTCCAATACGACGGCGAAATCTCTCGAGATATGCGCTAAACTCGTTCAAGCAGGAAATCTCGACCTGGCGGACATCACCTCGCAGGTATATTACAATTTTTCCGAGGAGTATCTCCGTAATATCGGCATAGCCTTATATAATACAAGAGTTTATCGGGATTCAAAAATCCTTTTGCTAACGCTTGACAAGGCATCGGTTAAGTCATTCTCGACGACATTTGATGACACCGAGGGCATTATCGACTTCGCGATGAGCGTCCGTGGGGTAGAGGTCGCGGCACTATTCAAAGAAATCTCCCGCAACGTAATCAGAGTCTCTCTTAGAAGCAGAGGGAAGTTCGATGTAGGCGCGATTGCTGTCGAGATGGGCGGAGGAGGCCACCACAACGCCGCCGGATGCACGATGGAGATGCCGCTCTCTCTCGCAAGAGACGTCATTCTTCGGCGCTTCGAGGATTTATTCGCGGGGTCTTCCAGTTTGGGGGAGAGGCATTGATTGACGGCGTTCTTCTCCTCGATAAGCCATCAGGTAAATCCACATCGTTTTGTGCGAGGCTTCTCGGCAAAGCCTGTAAATGCAAGGCTGGCCACGCCGGAACGCTTGATCCCTTCGCCACCGGTCTCGTGACGGTTCTTCTGGGCAGTGCCACGAAACTTTCGCCATTTTTGACGAATTTTGACAAGACATATACCGGCGAGGTTCGCCTCGGCGTAAAAACATCCACCGGCGACTGCGAAGGCGAGGTCATCGAAGAATGCGCCGACCTGCCCAGCGAAGCGGAGATTCGCGAGATCGTCGGAAGCCTCCTCGGGCGAGTCGAATTGATGGTGCCGGCTTTTTCGGCGGTGAAAAAAGACGGAAAACGGCTTTATAAATACGCGCGAGATGGCCATAGTGTCGAACTACCGCGGAGAACTGTCGAAATCGCCACGCTCGATATCGACGATGTGCACCTGCCACGCTTTCGATTCACGGCAACTGTGTCCAAGGGCACATACATCCGCGCCCTCGCCGAGAAAATCGGCGAGATGGCCGGTTGTGGCGCGCATCTTACAGAACTTCGTAGAGTGCGCGTGGGGAATTTTCGCATCGAAACTGCTTTGCCGATGCATATCGCCATGGAGTTGGCCGAAAGCGGAAAGCTTTGTGGCAAAGTGCTTTCGCCGGCGGACGCACTGCCGTTTCCGGAAGTCGAGCTGTCGCGCGACACGGCACGGGAAATTGCGCTCGGTCGTTTTCCCAAATTAGATGTTGACAATCTCGCTGACGGCGATATATTCTATGTTTCATATTCCACGAAGTTGATTGCGATTTTGAGGAAACAACATAACAATGGAACGGCGTTCGAGTTCATACGCGTCTTCGTCCGCCCCGATGAAATTGAAAACTGAATACCTGTCAAGACCATCGCGAATTTTGAGCGCATCAGCTGTGGCGGTCGGAAGTTTCGACGGACTTCATATCGGCCACCGCAAAGTGCTGTCGCGCCTTATTTCCGAGGCCGGTGATATGCCGACGGTAGTCTTCACTTTCTCGCCTCACCCGAGGGCGTTTTTTGAGGACGATTTCCCCCTCTTGACGACTGACGAGGAAAAGACTGCGCTCCTCGCGACGACGGGAATCGAGATGGCCATCTTCGCCAAATTCGATTCGGCATTCGTCGAACAGACCGCCGAGGTGTTCATCGATAGATACCTGAAAGATTCGCTCGGAATGCGCAAGTTGGTTATCGGTTCGGATCATGCAATCGGAAAAGGCCGTAGCGGCAATATCGACGCGCTCGCGAAGCTCGCCCCACAGATGGGCTTCGAGCTTATCATCGTGGAGCCGGAAATGCTCGGACGGCCCTTTGCGATTTCCGGCGAGGTAGTCGAAGGCGAGGGCAGAGGAAGCCGGCTGGGATTCCCGACAGTGAATTTCGTTCCGCCGCCGGAAAAGTTGTTGCCGCCGGCCGGAGTCTTCATTGCCACCGACACGAGAGGGATGCCGGGATTATTGTATATCGGCACCGCGCCGACTTTCGGGAAACGCAAGATTATCGCCGAGTTCCACGGAATCGACCGGCCGGAGAGAATCGATCGAGAGTTCGGCGTCTCCGTCCTCGATATGCTTCGCAGGGAGGAAAAATTCGCTTCTGCCGATGAGCTGGTAGTCAGAATGCGTCAAGACAGGGAAAAGTTGTTGAATTGGCTAAATTGCCGATAAGTTAAATGAGTTTTGCTTGATAATATTAGCTTAGAAAACAATTTTCAAAAAGAGATAAATAATCAGGAGGAAGAAAGGTGTCCATCACAAAGACGAAAAAGGGCGAAATCATGCAGAATTTCGCCAGAAAGCCCGGCGATGTAGGCTCTCCGGAAGTCCAAATCGCCGTTTTGACTGAGAGAATCAACCAGCTCTCGGCTCACTTCAAACAGCATCCGAAGGATAACAACTCCAAGAGGGGGTTCTTCATCCTCATCGGACGCCGCAGGAAACTTCTTGCATATCTGCGTAACAAGGATTACGCAACTTACAAGACTCTTATTGCCCAGCTTGGAATACGCCGATAGGCCATTTGCCATGAACAGGCACTTTCCCCGCTTTGTGGTCGGGATGGTAGAGTTGCAATGATGAAAGGAAAAAATGTCAAAAGAAGTAGTTAAGACTACAATCAACAATGTCGAACTGTCAATAGAGACGGGGGAGATTGCCAAGCAGGCAAGCGGTGCTGTGCTAATAAACTACGGCGAGACTCAAGTGCTCGTCACAGCATGCATGGACTACAGGCCTAAGGCAGATATGGGGTTCTTCCCATTGACTGTCGAATATCGCACGAGAACCTACGCCGCCGGAAGAATCCCCGGTGGATTTTTCAAGCGCGAGGGAAAGCCGCCGAATTCGGACATTCTCAATTGCCGACTTATCGACAGGTCGGTTCGCCCGCGCTTCCCGAAGGACTTTTTGCACGAAGTGCAGATTTACGCCATCCCCATGTCGTTTGACGGCGATAACGACCCTGACGTGCTCGGAATTCTCGGCGCCAGCACAGCGCTGACAATATCGGACATCCCGTTCGGCGAGCCGTTTGGCGCGATTAGAGTAGCCAATGTCGGCGGAGAGTTCATCGCGAACCCCACACACGCCGAACGCGATCAGAGCGTCATGGATATTATCGTCGTCGGTAGCGGTGATGATATTGTTATGGTCGAGGGCGGTGCCTTCGAAATATCCGAGGATATGCTCATCGAGGCCTTCGAGTTCGCGAAGCCCATCCTCGCCGAACTCTGCAAGATGCAGAAAGAACTGGCGGAAAAGGCCGGCAAGCCGAAGTTCGAGTATAAGCCTGTCGAGGGCGTGGACTCGGAACTTGAGCAGGCAGTCCGCGATATCATCGGCGACAAAATGCTCCCAGCCCTGTTGACCGAGGGCAAGATTAACCGCTCGAAAGTGCTACGTGAGCTTATCGCCGGCACAATCGAACAGCTATCGGAAAAATTCCCCGAGTGCGACAAGGACGTCGAGACGGTGGCGCACGATATCGAGCGCGAGATTATGCGCGGAATGATTCTCGACGAGAAAAAGCGCATCGACGGAAGAGGCCCGGCGGATATTCGTCAGATTTCCGTCATGCCCGGCTATCTCAAGAGAACCCACGGAAGTGCGTTGTTCACGCGCGGCGAGACGCAGGCGCTGGCCGTGCTCACCCTCGGCTCGAAAATGGACGAGCAGAAAATCGAGGATCTTGAAGGCGAAAGTTTCAAGACATTTATGTTGCATTATAACTTTCCGTC
>DSAF01000210.1 GCA_011388305.1 Candidatus Zixiibacteriota bacterium
CTCTTGACAGTCTCGATGAGCGCGGGGAAGAATCCAAGCTCCTTCACGCGCTCCCAGGGGCATTCGCCGCCAGAGGTTTCCTTCGAAAAGGGCGATAACTCCGGCGCTTGGTCGGGTTCGAGCTGGTCTTTCGGGGCGACATGAGCGCCGCAACTCGTGCAGTTATCATCGAGAATTTGTCCGCCGCAATATGGGGCATCTTTTGTCCATCGGACCTCCTTTGATTAACTAATAATAGTTCTTCCGCGCCTACATGTCAATAATCTTGAATATTACCCTGCGGTTTTCCTGTCTGCCCTCTTCGGTGGCGTTGTCGGCTATGGGATGACTTTTGCCGTATCCCACGACGGTAAGGCGCCGCTCGTCGATTCCGTTTTCGATGAGCCATTCGGCGACGGCGTTGGCGCGGTCTCTCGAGAGGCGGAGGTTGTAATCGACCGTGCCGATGCTGTCCGTGTGCCCGGCTATTTCGACGATGAAGCTGGGATTGTCTTCGAGAAATGCTCTGACGCGGTTAAGCTCGCCGATTGATTCGGGGCGAAGCGTTGCCTTGTCGAAGTCGAAGAAAACATTCTTAAGAATAGTCTGTGCGCCTCGGGCTATGGGGGTGATGAAGATGTCGTGATGCACTTCGCCGAAAGCCTCGACTTGTGAGAGGTCGAGGTGCGCACTGGAGGGGAGATAGCCGCTCTTCTCGGCAACATAGCCGAAAGCCTCGCCCACCGGCAGGACAATCATATACCATCCGGTGATGTCGTCGCTCAAGACGCTTCCGACATTCGCGCCGGTGGCGAGCTTTTCCCAAGAAATCGTCGCGCCTACGGGTGTCGAATCCGGCTCCATCACTCTTCCGGAGACCGTCACGACCGCTCCCGGCCTCGCTGTGTGCGGAAGAGTCACCATCCAAATATCGCTTCCGCCGTATCCGCCGGCTTCCGATGAGACGAAGTATGCCACATCGCCCTGCGCGGGTATTGTGTAATAGGCGTCCCATCCGGGTGTGTTTATCTGTTTGCCCAAATTCACGGGCTTCGACCAATTTTTCCAAGAGTCGTCGAGGCGCACGGATTTATACATGTCGTGGCTTCCGAGGCCTACGCGACCGTTAGAAGAGAAATAGAGCGTCTTGCCATCGGATGCGAGGAAGGGTGTGCCGTCTGCGCCGCGTGTGTTGATATCCGAGCCGAGGTTCATGGGAGCGCTCCATCGGTTGCGGCCATCGGGGATTGCGCGGGAGACATAGATGTCTAAATCGCCGTAACCGCCCTCGCGTTCGAGCGCCATGAGCAAGAATTTGCCGCACTGAGACATCGATGCGCTGGTAAGGCGGTTTTTGTTGTAATAATTTTCGATGTTAAGCGGTTCGGGGAATCGCCAGGTGCCCCCGGCCATCTGCGCGACACTGAAGCCGCTACTCTTGGTGCCGTCGCGGTTATAGACTCCAGCGACCAGCGCGGATGTTCCGCTTGGGGAAATCGAGAGGATGCCGTCGTGCCATTCGGTGTTGAGCGGCCTGCCGATGTTCTGCGCAGTAGTCCAGTCGCCGCGTTCGGTCTTCGTCGAGAAAAATATGTCCTGCCTTCCGAAGCCTTCGGGCTGGCCATCCACGATGAAGAACAGCGTTCTGCCATCGGGCGAGATGACCGGCGCAAGCTCGTCGTATTGGCTATTGACCGCCGGGCCGAGGTTGATTTTGCGAACGGACGGGTCTTCCGGCGCGGACACGATTGCTATAAGCTCCTCGATAATTGCCTTCTGGCGCTCATCGCGAGCACCCTTGAGGACGGCTCGTAGCTCTCTCTCTGCGGACTGCCAGTCGCGCAGGCCGATATATGCGTTCGCCATCTCGCGCCGAATAGTTAATTCGTCGCGTTCGTCAACCAACGGGTCTTTCAGCGACTGCTCGAACACAAGTAGCGCTTCTGAGTATCTTCCGTCTTCGAGGTGCTGTTTGCCCCTGAGGAAAATCATTGGAATTCTCGCGCAAAGCTCTGTAGATAGGAGGCCGAGCGCGACAATGAGGATAATCATTCTTTTTGTCATCTTAAGCCCTCGATGAAATTCAACATGCAACATATTCAATATATAAAAAAATGTGCCCAAATTCGAGAAAAATCGCGAAGCCCCCCGTGAGCGCGTTACTTCGATATTCGCCAGACCCGGCCCCGCCACTGGCACGGGGGTTGCGGGAGCAACCCGCGCGCCAGCGGCGCCCAAAAACAAAGTAAAAAAACCGCTTGCCAAATCGCAATAAATGTATAACTTATAGCGTTTCTGATGACTATAATAAGACGGAGGATATCATGGCTCATAAGAAAGGCGTTGGAAGCTCGCGAAACGGCAGAGATTCCATTGGGCAAAGACTTGGCATTAAAGTCTTCGCCGGACAGACAATACGAGCGGGCGGCGTCATAGTTCGCCAGCACGGCACGAAATTCCATCCCGGCAAAAATTGCGGTATGGGCAGGGATTATACGCTCTATAGTCTCGTGGACGGCATAGTGAAGTTTGGCAAAAATCGCTACGGCAAGAAGGCCGTCAGCATTGAAACCGTCGCCCAAGAAGCGTAGTTGCCCGGAAGAGTAGGAATACTGTTCTCCGGCCTCGGCTTCGAGACGGGAACGCAGATTCTCGAGATTTCGTTCATCTATCGAGAACTTGAGAAAGCCGGAGGTTTGGCCGTCAATCTGATTCCCAAAGATTTGGCACCGTCAGCCGGAAGGGGGAGGACTGCACCGGTCAAAGATGTTTTCAGTGAGTGCGAGCCGATTCTCCGAGGCGATACGGTTTCGCTCGACCAAATCGACCCGCAGGAGCTTGATGGCCTTATTATCCCCGGTGGAAGAGGGCCGATAACAGTTCTCTCCGATATTTCCACAGCCGGCTCCGAAGCGCGAATTGTTCGTTCCGTGCAGGATTTGATATTGGGGATGCATGTTCGCAAAAAGCCCATCGGGACGCTCGGATACGGCGGCGCGTTGGTGATGATCGCCCTCAAGAGGGTGACGGAAGAGCCGATAATCGTCATCGGCGAAGACGCTAACCTAATGGGAGAGCTCAGCCCGTTGGGAATCGCGCCGGTCAAAGTCGGTCCGCAAGAGGTGGTCTTCGATCAGGAGAATATGCTCTTCTCCGCCTCAGGAATTGCGCAGGATACATCTCTCGCGAAAGCCGCCGACGGCGTGGAGAGACTTGTGGCGGCGCTGTTTGAGGCTTGCATTAAAAGTAAGAAAAAGAAATAAATCCCTGAACAACTTGGAGGAAAGGATGCGTTCGATTCGAGCCTCGGAGGTGGCCGCCGCCGCCGGAGAGCTCATTAGGACGGTCGCGGAGAAGCTTCCGGCCGATGTTCTCGATTGCATCGAAACCCGCCTCCGAGCCGAAACCGACCAAAACGCGCGCTTCACCCTCTCGCAAATAATCAGAAACGCCGAAATCGCCCGCGAATACGGCCTCCCGTTGTGCCAAGACACCGGCTGTTCGGTGTTTTTCGTGAAACTGGGCACTGCCGTGAAAATCGAGGGCGGCGACATTTACACGGCCATCGGGGAGGGCGTTTCACGCGCACACATCGATGGATTTCTGCGCAAGTCCATCGTCCGAGACCCGCTGGACAGGACGACCAACACCGGCGACAATACCCCGCCGGTTATTTGGCTCGAAATGGTCGAGGGCGACCAAATCGAGCTTGTTTACGCCCCAAAAGGCGGCGGAAGCGAGAATATGAGCGCGTTCGCCATGCTTGAGCCGTTCGATGGCCCCAAGGGAGTCGAAAATTTTGTCATTAATTCAGTCGAAAATGCAGGCGGTAATCCATGCCCGCCGATAGTCGTAGGCGTGGGCATCGGCGGGACTTCCGAGAAATGCGCTTTCCTCGCAAAAAAAGCGCTCCTTCGGGACATCGGAACACGCAACGAGAATAAGTTCTACGCCGACATGGAAATTCGTCTTCTTGAGAAAATAAACGCGACGGGCATCGGCCCGATGGGGCTTGGCGGCGACTCCACCGCGCTCGATGTTTTCATCGAGGTTCATCCGTGCCATATCGCTTCCCTTCCGGTTGCGGTGAACATCAATTGCCACTGCGCGAGGCACGGAAAGGTAATTTTATGAAAGTTCTGTTCGTTTGCACTGGGAATTCCGCAAGAAGCCAGATGGCCGAGGCGCTACTGAATGAAATCGGCGAAGGCCGGTTCGAGGCTTTCAGCGCGGGTCTGGAACCGAGTTCCGTCAATCCGTTCGCAGTCGAAGCGATGGCCGAGCTTGGCATCGACATATCCGGCGCGGAGTCGAAATCGCTCGAGCGTTTCATTGATGTTGACGACATAGACCTCGTTGTCACCCTTTGTAGCGATGCCGATGCGCGTTGCCCGATTTTCCCCGCCGGCGCGGCCAAAGAGCACTGGCCGTTCGAGGACCCCGCCGCCTTCGAGGGGGACCACACTGCGAAACTCGCGAAATTCCGCGAGATTCGCGAGCAAATATCATTAAAACTACAAGATTTTGTTTCATCACTAAAGGAAGACAAATGAAAAGGTATTTCATCTTCGCGCTCGTCGCGCTTATGGTGGGGGGCGCTCTCGCGCAGGGCGTTCTCTGGGGGACGGCCGCCGTGGACGACCCGATGGGCATGCACAAGAACCCCGGATATCTCGGGCTGGGGCACGGGGCAGAGTCGGCGGTTTTCGGCAGTTTCTCCACCGACTCGTTTTCAACGATGGACATAGAGAACACGCACGGCATACTTCTGAACCTCCAAGGCCTCGCCGGAGGATACGAGAACATCGGAGGGATGAAGCGCTGGACTACCGGCATGGGGTTCGGCGACAGGACTTTCGGCATCGGATATCTCCGAACATGGACATCCCACGACAGCTGGGGTGGCGGATGGCGCAACGGCTGGATTCTCGGCGCCATCGTTCGTCCCTGGGATTTCGTCTCCGGCGGATGGTCATACGAAAGCTCCCCGGCGATGGAGGGACACCGCGTAGGCATCGCGCTTCGCCCGAGAACATGGCGCGTGACGGTCTTCGGAGATGTCCTCAAAGAAGACCGCGCCGATTGGGCGGACATAGGCTGGGGCGCGGGCGGCGAGCTTCACCTCGTTGACGGCGTCCGCGTCTTCGGAAGATACGATTATTTCGGCAAGGACGACCTCGGCGAGACGGTCGATCAAATATCCGCGGGGCTTCGCATAGACAACCCGTTCGCCGGAACCGGCGCCATCGCAACGACAGGAATCGACGGCGAGTGGTCGGAGTTCTCGCTCTATTCCGTCGCCAGCTCGAAAAAGCTTCCGAGCCTCTTCAAACTACCCAAGACCTCGCTTAGTCTCGACCTCTCCGGAGACTACGCAGAAAGGCCGCAGGCTGGCCTCTTCTCCCCGAGAAAAAGAGCCTTCGGAAGACTACTTCGCTCCATCGAGCGCGCCGCTGAGGACGACCGTGTCGAGGCGCTCGTTATCCGCTATCGCTTCCCGAACCTCAATTTTGCGCAGACGGAAGAGCTTCGCGATGTGCTCCAGAAATTCAAAGCCAACGGCAAGCCGATTTTGCTATACGCCGACAATCTGGGCAATCTCTCATATTATCTTGCCAGCGTGGCGGATTTCATTGCGATTCCGCCGAGCGGCTCCGGCGTGGGGATTATCGGCCTCGGCGCGGAGATGATGTTTTTCCGTGGCGCGTTGGATAAGATTGGCGTCGAGCCGGATTTCGTCAACATCGGCGAATATAAGTCGGCGATGGAGATGTTCACGCAAACCGGCCCGTCAGACTATCTCTCCGAGAACATGAACGAAATCCTCGATTCATACGAGGCGGAGTTCTTGGGGAGAATCGCAGAGGGACGCGGGATATCCATCGAGCAGGCGAGGGAGCTTGTTGATAACGGCCCATACACCGATATCGAGTCGGACTCTTTGGGCCTCATCGATTCCCTAATGTATTGGGATCAGTTCGAAGAATATGTGCGGAAGGAACGCAAGCTCAAGACGCAATCTTTTGGTGCGTATGCTTTGCAACAATCCCGCGAGATGAACTGGGGCGAGCCGGACAGAATCGCCGTGATAGTCGTCGAGGGGAACATCGTCAAGGGTAGCGGCGGTGCCGGTGGATTGTTCGGCGGGGCGAGTGTCGGCGAACGCGAGATTATCTCTGCCGTCAACTCCGCGAAGAACAATAAGTCCGTCAAGGGCATTATGCTTCGCATCAACTCCGGCGGCGGAAGCGCACTCGCCAGCGACCTCATGGCGCACGCTCTCTCCGATGCCGCCGAGAAGAAACCTCTCGTGGTCAGCATGGCAGGTTCTGCGGCCAGCGGAGGCTATCTCGTAGCGATGCCCGGAGCTAAAATTTTCTCCGATAGAATTACTATCACCGGCTCGATTGGAGTTATCTCCGGCAAAATCGCCCTCGGCGGCCTTTACGACAAATTGGGCATTACCACAGCGAGGTTCGAGCGCGGCGAGAACTCCGCGATATATTCTTCCGCCGAGAAATTCACGCCCTCCCAGCGCGAGAGAATTCACAGCGGTTCGCTACGAATATACGATGTTTTCAAAGATTGGGTCGCCGATGGCAGAGAAATTCCCGTCGATAGCGTGGATGTCCTCGGGCGCGGCAGAATTTACACCGGCGAACAGGCCCTCGAAATCGGCCTCGTCGATACGCTTGGCGGCTTTTTAGACGCGCTCGATTATCTCATCGAGGAGACCGGCGCGAACCGCCGCGACCTCGCGCTGTGGTTTATGCCCGGCTTGAAAGCCTCGATAGAGAGTATGCTCGACATGATGGCTATGCAAATCCCCGTTCTGCGCGAGCTTAAGAGCTTGCCGGTTTATCCTTTCGAGGACGGCGAGGCGCTGTATCTCATGCCGTTCGCAATCGAAGTCAAGTAAGAAAGGCGAATATGGATGTAGTCAATCGCAAAGATGTGCCTTCGTTCATCACGAAGGATACATGCGAAATTCGGGAGATAATGTCTCCCGTGAACAGCACTATAGAGAGGCAATCGCTCGCCGAGGCGACGCTCGCTCCCGGAAGATCGACAGTCCTCCACATTCACGAGACTGTCGAGGAGATTTATTATATTATGAGCGGCGAGGGTGTGATGTTCATCGAGGGCGAGGAGCGCGATGTTTTCGCCGGCGACGCAATTGCCAACCTCCCCGGAAAACGACACAAAATCACGAACACCGGCGATGAACCGCTGGTCTTCCTGTGCATCTGCACGCCGAGATACACACACGAGGACACCGTGCTTATCGAGGAATAACGCGTTAAGATGAATTTGCCGTTGAATGACAAATCGAAGGCCAAACTGTCAACCGTTCTGCGCGCCGCAGGGCTGATTTTCTTTCTCTATCTGTTCCTTCTGAGCATCGAGCTGATGTCATCTTCCTTCAAGATGTTCGGGAGCGGGTTTGCCGAGAGCCTCTTCTCGCTGACATCGAACCCGATAATCGGGCTTTTCATAGGTATCCTCGCGACAAGCCTCGTCCAAAGCTCATCATGCACGACCTCGATTGTCGTTGGCATGGTGGCCGGCGGCGTGATCCCGATTCAGGGCGCAATTCCGATAATCATGGGCGCGAATATCGGCACTACCGTGACGAACTCGCTGGTATCGCTGGCGCATATCACTCGGCCAACGGAGTTCAGGCGCGCATTTTCCGGCGCGATTATCCACGATACGTTCAATTTGCTGTCGGTGCTGGTCTTCTTGCCGTTGGAGACATTCACTCGATACCTCGAACATTCCGCAGTTTATCTCTCGAATATATTCTGCGGAATCGGCGGGTTCAAGGCCACAAGCCCGCTCAAGCTCATAGTTTCCCCGCTCGCGAACGTTGCCACATCCTTTGTTTCGAGGATATTCCCAAACCCGACGGTCGCAGGGATTATCGCGCTCATTCTCTCTCTGGCGTTGCTCTTTGTAGCGTTGACCCGTCTCGTTAAGCTTATGAGGGGCATTATCATCGGGAAAATCGAAAGGCTTCTGCACAATTATCTTTTCGCCAAACCGCTTAGAAGCCTTGTCATCGGAATTGTCTTCACGGCGATGGTGCAGTCCAGTTCCGCGGCTACGGCTTTGGTCGTTCCGCTCATAGCCGCCGGGATTCTCACGCTCGAACAGGTCTTCCCATACACGATAGGCGCGAACATCGGGACGACGATAACCGCGCTTTTAGCCGCGTTGGTGACGCAGAATCCGGCGGCCATCGCGACGGCTTTCGTGCATTTACTGTTCAACTTGTCGGGGATGATTCTGTGGTATCCGCTTAGAAGAGTTCCAATCAAAATCGCGCACATCGTAAGCGGCTTCGTTGCGCGCAAGCGATACTTTGCCTTATTGTATATTGGCCTATTATTTTATGGACTTCCACTACTGCTTATATTTATCACGGAGGGATTATAATGTTCAGACAACTTCTTTCGCTTTGGAATAGGGACGACCTTCTCCGGCAAGCTTTCAAGGACACCTCGGAGATGCTCAAAATCGCGAAAGATTTCTTCTGTCGCGCCGCGGCTCCGCTATTTGTTGGACAACCGGCAGACAAGGACGCGATTTACGCCACCGACCGCCTCATCAACAAATACGAGATTGAGACGCGCCGAAAAGTTCTCGAGCACCTCTCCATCTCGCCGCAACAGGACACGACCGCGGTGCTCGTTTTGACCACAATTGCCGTCGATATAGAGCGGCTCGGCGATTATTCTAAAAACTTCTTCGAGCTTTGGGAACTATACGGACAAAGCTTCGGGCACGCGCCGGTGATAGACAAGCTCCGCACCGTCAATGGCAATGTGGAGCGCATGTTCAATCTCACAATTGACTCGTTCGAGAGCGCCGATGCCGATATCGCACATCAGATTTTGGAAACTCACATTGAGAATTCGAAGATTTGCGAGAGCGTGATTGCGGAGATGGTTGTCGAGGAGGAGGCGAGCCTCGGACTGACATGCAACCAGCGAGTATTGGTAGCGCTGGCATCGCGTTATCTAAAGCGCATAAGCGCACATCTCAAGAATGTCGCATCCTCGGTCGTGAACCCGTTCGATAGAATCGGCTTCAAGCCGGATGTCGATGAGAATTCCCCGGAAGATATCGACGATTGATTCGTTTAACAGTTAGGATTAGAATGCAGGTAAAAAGGGCGATTCACGTGCGGAGGGCCTTTCGCGCCCTCGACAAGATTGATATTCCCGATGAGACTATCCACGATTTGGTGCTTTGCGCCGGTCTTGCGCCGTCGTGCTTCAACAAACAGCCGTGGCGCTTCGTTTTTGCGCGTGGGGAGAAGCTCGATGAGCTGACGACCGCGCTATCGAAAGGCAACGAATGGGCGCAAAACGCCTCGCTTATCGCGGGAGTATATTCGGCGAAGGAGCTTGATTGTGTGGTCGCGGGGCGCGAATATTACCTCTTCGGTTGCGGCCTCGCTGTCGGCCAGATGCTACTCCGCGCTACGGAGTTGGGCCTCGTCGCACATCCAATCGCGGGTTTCGGCGAGAAGTCCGCCAAAGAGATACTCGGGATTCCTCCGGAGATGACGCTTATTACGCTACTAATTATTGGCAAGCGCACGGGCGAAATCCCCGATTTGCTCTCGCCCAAGCAGATTGAAGAGGAGCGCGAACGCCCGCCGCGAATGGCTTTTGATGAATTCGCCCGAATTATCGGATGAAGGTTCTTCTGCATATTTGTTGTGCGCCGTGCGCCGTGATGTGCGTCAAAAGCCTTCGGGATGTGGGTTTCGAGGTCACCGGTCTGTGGTTCAACCCGTCGATTCATCCGTTTGGCGAGTGGAAAAAGCGTCGTCAGGCTGTGGATGAACTATCTGCAAGTATAGATTTTGCAGTCATTTATAACGATTACTTCAACCTCGAAGAGAACCTCGCGCGCCTTCTTGCCGGCTCCGCCGAGGGCGATAGATGCCGAGCCTGCTACTCCGAACGGCTTCTCAATGCCGCCCAAACAGCGAAACGCAAGGGCTTCGATGCATTCTGCACTTCGCTCCTCTACTCGAAATATCAAAATCACTCTGCCATCGAGCAGGTAGGCAGAGAAGCCGCCGAGCTTGCGGGCGTCGAGTTTCTATATCGGGATTTCCGGCCGCTTTGGGGCAGGGGAATCACCGCGAGCAAGAGGATGGGGCTGTATCGCCAACGATGGTGCGGGTGCATTTTTAGCGAGTTCGAGGCCGAGAAAGAGCGCGAAGCGCGACGGACTAACTCCTCCGAATAACCGCGCAGAACGAGCCGTCCAAGCCGTGGAGATGCGGCCATGTTCGGACGAAATCCCCCACTATAAATTCAGTCGGAATGCCGGAGATAATTCTCCGGACTTCGAAGCCCTCCGGTGGCGGCGAAAAATGCGCCTCGCCTTCCTCCGGCTCGGTCGAGCAGGAACAATAGACGAGCCGACCATCCGGCTTGAGTAGCGCAATCGCCGATTCGATAAGCTCCATCTGGAGCATCGAGGTTCTCGCGATGTCATCGGGAGAGCGTCGGTAGCGAATCTCCGGATGGCGGCGGATTACTCCGAGCGATGTGCACGGGGCATCGAGGAGAATCGCGTCGAAGTGGCCGGGCATGGAGAATTGTCGGGCATCCGCGAGGTGAAGCGTGACGTCTTCGGCGAGGCGGAGGCGCGTCAAGTTCTCACGCGTCGTGGCGAGGCGGCTCTCGGAAATGTCAAGTCCGTGGAGTTCGACATCGCCCCCTGCGATTTCGGCCAAATGCGAGAGCTTGCCTCCCGGCGCGCATCCTATCTCGAGAATCCTCTCGCCCGGGCGCGGGGCGAGTGCCCAGACAGGAAGCCCGAATGCGGGGTCTTGCACGCTGAACAGGCCTTCGTCCCATCCGGGGAGTTTATATGGCGCGTGTCGGCGGTCGATGTAGAGATACTCCGGCGTTCGCTCGTCGATTTCCGACGATATGTCCGCTTCCGCGAAGCGTTCTTGAAGGTCTTCCACGGTGATAAGGCGCGTATTCGTCCGAATCGTGAATGGCGGTTCGTCGTTGTTGGTTGTGGCGAGTTTGCGGGCGAAGTCCAAGCCCTGCGCCTTCTCCCAGCGTTCGATAAGCCATTGCGGGTGCGATGTTTCCAGCGAGATGCGTTCGATTTCGTCGCGGCACACGAAATCCCACTCCTTCTGCGAGACTATTTTGCGCATAATTGCGTTGACGAGGCCGCTCGCGCTACTCTTTTTGGCGAACTTCGTTAGCTCTACAGCGGTTGAAACAATGGCGTGTGGGGGAATTTTCGACAGATAGAGGCTTTGCGCCGCACCAATTCGCAGGACATCCCGAACTTCGTCGTCGATCTTCTTGCCGGTAACGAGCGAATCGATGATTTTATCAATTTTAAATCGGTTGCGGAGAACGGCCATACAAATCGCATAAGTCAGTGATTTGTCGTTAGTTGCGATGTCTGACTTGTCAAGTAGGGCGTCCAAAGCAGATTCAAGCGAGCCATCGCCCGAGCTTCTGATTGCAAGATATGCGAGCTTCCGCGGTTCGATGCCCTTAGCGGCCATAGCGTTCTCCCCAGCTTCCCCACTTCCGCCCGAATGGGTCGTAGAAGATGCCCGCATGTTCGACGAGAAGCTCCTCGCGGACGAACTCCAATGAAGACGCGACTTCCCGCTCAAGCCCAACCGCTGTGATAAATTCATCGGGACGGCCGGAGCCTTCATTACTGCATTGGAGAAGAAGTTTTAGCATGAGTGAGCCGCCAGTGCGCTCCCAAGCATGTGCGATGTAGAAGCGCGCGATGTTAATCTCCTTGCCTCTGCGAACGAAGGGAATATCTTCCGACGCGACGAGGGTGTCGAACTTTTCGCAGAAACCCTCGTCGAATAAGTTTTCGGGGAGTGCAATGCTGAAGAGCGCAGAGCCAATCGAATCGAATAAACTCGCGGCTTGTTTGAACACCGGTTGATAGTCGAGCAGGTCGAAGCCGAGGGGGAGAGCCGACTTGAGGGCATCCATCGATTCAGAGTTTATCGACGATGAGAACTGCATGTCGATGAATTCCGCCCTGCTCGAAAAGCCGGTGGGCAGAGGCGGCCCGAAAGCGATTTTTGGGTGTCGGTGATGGCCCTCGGAATAGGCGATATCGAGGCCAGCACGGCGAACGGCGCGAATGACGGCGCGTGTTGTATCGAGGTGGCCAAGCCACCGGACATCGCCTGTTTTGGCATATCTTGCGCGGATGATATTCGACTGAATCGGCCTAACTCTCTGTTTGCGAGGTTTTCTGCCGAAAGCGCTATTCGAGGGATTGGTTGCAACGGAGAAATTTTTGTCGCTCAAGGAAGCCGTTTCGGCGGAAAAGTCGCAAATTCCGCACTCCCTGCATCCGCCACGGTCTTTGCAACTCGGCGAGAATTCGCCGCGATATGCCAGCTTGCGCTCTTTCAGGAGAAAAGCCTTAGGAATGCCCTTGTTGACAATCTCCCACGGCGCGGTTTTCGAAGTGTCAAATTCGCCGATAAACTGCTCGAAGTCAAGCTCGAGTTCGCGCATTGCATCGAACCAAATTCCGCTATCAGGATACTCACTCCATGCGGCAAATCCCCCCTCAGAGCGCCAAACTCGTTCGATGACATCGGCCACGCGCCTGTCCCCGCGCGAGAGAATTGTCTCGACCGCGGATTGAAAAGGGTCTCGGCCGGAAATCTTCATGCGCTTACGGGAAAGCGTGGATTTAACAAGAGAAATTTTCCGCGATGTCTCATTTGCGTGTATCTGCGCCTCCCACGCGAACGGCGTGTGAGGCTTGGGAATAAACGGCGATATGGAGATATTGACTTTCCCGCGACTGCGCCCTGCAATTCTGTCGGCGCGGGCGCAGATGTCCGCAATCGCGAGGATGTCCTCGTCGGTCTCCGTGGGCAGGCCGACCATGAAGTAGAGCTTGACCGTCTTCCACCCGAGGGCGAACACGGCCTCTATCGCCTCGAGAAGTCCGTCTATGTCGATGTCCTTGTTGATGACCGCGCGCAGGCGCTCGCTTCCAGCCTCTGGCGCGAATGTCATCGAGGATTTCCGCACCTTGGCGAGGACTTCCAGTGCCGCAGAGTCGAGGTGCTCCGGCCGAATCGACGGGACGGATACGCTGAAATTGCCTTTGTCTGCCATAGCGCCCAAGCGTGCGAGAGATGGGCTTAAGCCGCTGTAGTCCGTTGTTGATAGCGATAGAAGTCCCAGTTCCTCCCAGCCGGTTTCGGCGAGCCTTTGTGAGCACTCCTCAACGACGCGTTCTGAGGGTTTCTCGCGCACTGGCCGATAAATCCAGCCCGCCGAGCAGAACCTGCACCCGCGCCCGCACCCGCGCATCACCTCGACGCTGAGTCGGTCATGCACGGCTTCCACCCAAGGGACGATATCGCTCTGTGGCGAGTGCTCTATGTCTTTAACCCACACCGCATCGACGGGGAATGGCGCGTCCGGTTTGATTTTGAAGCCCGCGAAAGCATTGCCTTCGAAGATATTCTCATACAGCGCGGGGACATAGATGCCGGGCATTTTTGCAAGCTCTGCCAATTTCTCGGCTCTCGGGAGATCGCTTATGCGGATTCTCTCGAGAAGTTGTGGAAGAATCACCTCGCCATCGCCGATGACAAATAGGTCGATGAATGGCGCCATAGGTTCCGGTTGGAATGCACACGGCCCGCCCGCGATGACTATGGGGTCGTTTTCTGTGCGAGAAGCCGAACGAATCGGGATGCCCGCCAAGTCGAGCATTTCAAGCACATTTGTCGCGGAAAGCTCATATTGTAATGAAAAGCCCACGACATCGAAGTCTCCAAGCGGTGTTTTCGACTCGAGCGAGAAGAGGGGAACTCCCCGTTCGCGGAGAAGCGCGTCCATGTCCTCGGCAGGATGGTATGCCCGTTCGCAGATGAGGCTCGGCGCATCGTTCACCGCGCGGTAGAGGATGTGGCTTCCCGTGTGGCAAATGCCGACCTCATAAATCTCGGGGAAGCACAGACAAAAGCGAAGCATGCCCTCGCGGAAATCCTTGCGAACCTCGCCGACTTCGCCGCCGACATACCGCGCGGGTTTCTGGATGAGCGGAAGCAGGGGAGCTATGTTGAGACTTTGACTTTTCATACTACTGCGAAACCGCCGTTAGACTTTGGTTTGAGATAAAAACTTATTCGGGAAAACTAATCAGGCTTCTCGAACGCGCAACTTGCCGTTTTCGACCGCCTCGACAATTACCTCCGTGCCCGGCGGAAGCTCCTCGCCTACCGCGGACCATAGCTCGCCGCGAACTTCGATGAACCAGTTCTTCAGCTCCGGCCGAGATTTCTTCGCGACCACGCCGCGAAGCCCCACCATGCCTTCCATGCCGGTTGCGGGCTTGGTGAGAGTGGCCTGAATGGCTTTGTATATAACGATAATCGATATAATCGCCGCCGCCGCAACAGTCGGGAGAATCACCGACCACGAGATAGTGAACAGCGACGGATTGCCGCTGGTGAGAAGAAAACTTCCGGCTAACATAGAAACAACCCCTCCTGTAGTGAGAAGGCCGAAGGTCGGCGTGTTCGCTTCGAGAATGAAAAGCCCCACAGCCAAGATTAGCAGGGCGACGCCGACATAGTTCACGGGCAATATCTGGAAAGCATACAGCGCGAGCAAAATCGAAATCGTGCCGACCACCCCGGGGAAAATGCCACCGGGGTTTTGAAGTTCGAGGTAAATCCCCACGATTCCGAGCATCATTAGCAAATAGGCGATGTTCGGGTTGAGTAGAGTGAAAAGGAACTCTTCCGCGCTGGTCATTCTGCGCTTGTCGATGAAAGGCGCGGAAAGGCGCAGTGTGTCGCGTTTTGCCGGCCCGTAGGACAGGCCATCGAGTTTTTCGAGAAGGTCTTCGACGTCCTCGGCGATGAGATCGATAACGCCCAGCGAAAGTGCATCATCGGCGGTGATGCTCTCGGAGTCGCGGATGGCGCGCTCCGGCCAGTCGGGATTTCGCCCGCGTTCGAGCGCCATCGCGCGGACATTCGCCACCGCATCGTTCGCGACCTTGTCCATCATGGTGTTCGCCGAGTCGGAGTTTTCCGCGCCCATCATCGATACGGGATGAGCCGCGCCGATGCGGGTTCCGGGGGTCATCGCGGCGATGTGCGCCGAATATGCGATAAACACGCCCGCGCTCGCCGCACGCCCTCCGCGCGGATAGACATAAACGACCACCGGTATTTCCGCAGACATAATCGCGCGCGTCAAATCTTCCGTGGAGGTCATCAGGCCGCCGGGGGTGTCGAGCAGGATGATGAAGCACGGCGCGCCCTCGGCCTCAGCGCGTTCGAGATTGCGCATGATGAACCGCGCACTCACCGGATTGATGGCACCATCGACGGCAACCGTCGGCACGGCGGACGCCAAGGCTAAAGATACTGCGAGCAAAGTTATGACGATAAACAATTTCATAGTTTGAATATACACTTTGACCCCTTTTTAGGCAAGCGAAATTCTCGAAAGCAAATAAAAAAGGGAACCCCGAAGAGTTCCCTTTGTGAAGTCACGTTGCTCAGCACTTACTTCATCAAGATGGCGCGCTTCTTGTCGTTGAAGCTGTTGGCTCTAATCTGGTAGAAATAGACGCCGCTGGGAAGCTCTTGCCCTTGATGATCTCTGCCGTCCCATACGATGCGCTTATATCCGGCAGTCTCCCAGCCATCGACGATGGTGGCGACCTTGTTGCCGAGGATGTTCGTCACTTCGATGCGAACTTCGGCATCCTCCGGAAGCGCGTAGTTAATGGTGGTCGTAGCATTGAACGGGTTCGGCATATTCTGCGCGAGAGAATACTCGCGGGGCATGTCCGGTGTTTTGTCGTCGATGCCAATTCCTATAGCATAACGGCGGAGAGTGATTTGATCCATGCCCATTTCTGTAGGACTCGGGTATGCGGCTTTCTTTGCGCTGAATTCGCCCATAGTGCCTTCGGCTCCCGGCTCATCAACACAGTCCCAGACATAAATGTGGATAGTATCAACATTACAGTCGAACATCATATTTGCGCCCCAATCGGGGGTTTTAAAAGCGCCTGTGTTGATAAGAGCGAAAAG
>DSAF01000009.1 GCA_011388305.1 Candidatus Zixiibacteriota bacterium
CCATAAAACCACCTAAAATGTATTCAAATCAGAGAATTTAGGAAAAAATGATCCCGTTTTCGTCGTTAACGCAAAATCAGAGAAGAAGCTTTCTTGCGTAGGATATGGGGAAACAAAACCCGTAGCTGATAATGGCACCAAAGAAGGGAGAGCCCTGAACCGCAGGGTGGAGTTTGTTATAAAGAATAGGTAGAAAAAAATCCCTCGAAGTTGAAAAAAGTCCTTGACAATTCTCTGCTCGTATTTTAGTTTTAGAATAGTTAGTTAGTTAGGTCGGTCTTTGGCAATGGTGGCGGGGGTTTGCGGTCGGTTTTGAGGGTTTGAGCGCCGGTTTTTGCGGGGCGAGGACGGGATTGAGAGATTTTTGTCGAGGTTCGCAGGGTTCAAGTTGAGGTTCGGGGATTCAAAAGTTGCGGTTTTCGTTTTAGAGTTCCGGAAAATCGATTTTGAGTTGCGGTTTTGAAAAAAAGTTCCGGTTTTTTAAATGTTCCAACGGTTATTTTGATTTGTAAAGCAATTTTCTTGCCGTTAATCTCATCGAAGGGAAAATCATGGGGATCAAATCGAGAGAGCCGGATGAACTGAAGCATTCCGATTATGTGTCTTGGTTCCTTGAGTTTATCGACGCGACGCGCGAGAAGGAAATAGCGGAGACACTTGTGGATGCTACACGGAAGCCGTGTCATCGTGCGGAGCGCCTTGTTTTCAAGTGGTTCCGCGGGATTCATCTCGACCCTCAGGAAAAATGGTGGGAAGACACGCCGTGGGGGAAGAGCTCGGGCGAGGGCGAGCCTCCCGCGCCGGAGTGGCCGGACTGGCCGGGGCCGGTGGCGGGGTTCGAGGTGAATTTAATTGCGTTGCCTTTGACGACAGAAATTATCTTCTCGAGGATATTCGACTACCCGAAGTGCGTTTTGGAGCGCGAGCAGGAAGGGATGGGCATGTGGGAGTATATCACGGAATATAATTTGGAAGAGGAGGAGATTTTGCCGTTCCGCGACAATGTGCCCTATCCGGGGAAATTGCATTACCGCGCGACGCCGTTCAACGCCGCGGGCGAGGTAGGGATTATCAGCGAGGGGACGATTGAGGTGGTTTAGGGGAAGGATATAGGTTATAGGTTATAGGTTATAGGTTATAGGTTTTAGGTATTACAGGAGGGGCGGCTTGGAGGCCGCCCGCTCAACTTGAAGGATAACGACTTAGCTAAAATCAGCTACTCAGCGCCCTCCAGCGCCTTGCGGACAAGCTCGCGGAATAGCGGCGCGGGGCGTTCCAGCCTGCTCACAAGCTCCGGGTGGTATTGCGTCCCGAAGAAAAACGGATGCTCGGCCAGCTCCAATACTTGCATGATCGAGCCGTCCGGCGTAGTGCCGGAGAAGATTAGGCCCTCGGCCTCGAGCTGTTCCACAAAATCGGGATTGACCTCGTAGCGGTGGCGAAACCGCTCGCGGATTTTCGTTGTGCCGTATAGTTTCTCGGCGCGGGAGCCGGCCTTGAGGAGCACATCCTGCCCGCCGAGGCGCATTGTGCCGCCCTTCCGGTCGATGTTCCCCTGCCCCGGAAGATAACACACCACCTGCGCCTCGCACTCCCCGCCGTCCTCGACGACCTCCGCCGTGCCCGCGGACTCGATTTTGCAGACGTTCCGCGCGAACTCGACCACGGCGAGTTGCATTCCGTAGCAAATCCCGAGAAGCGGCACGGCGTTCTCTCTGCAATGGCGAATGACCTCGATTTTGCCCTCGATGCCCCTCGTGCCGAAGCCGCCGGGGACAATCACGCCGTGAATGCCTTCGAGCGCCTTCTCTGCGGTGATTTTCCTGTCTTCGATAGCGGTGGTCTCTATCCACGAGATATTCACGCGGGCGTCGTTTTCCGCGCCGGCGTGGATTAGCGCCTCGATAATCGATGCGTAGGAATCGCGCAGTTGCGTATATTTCCCGCAGATTGCGATATTGACCTCGCGCGAGGGGTGCTTGATTTTATCTACGAGCTTGCGCCATACGGTGAATTTCGGCGGCGAGTATATGCCGAGGTTTTTGTGGAGAATTTCCGTGAGTCCGTCTTCATCGTAAATCAACGGAACCTCATAGACCGTATCGACATCGACGCCGGATATGACCGCCTCCGCGGGGACATTGCAGAAGCCTGCGATTTTCGCCTTGATGCTCGGGTCGAGGGGGCTTTCGGAACGCCCGATTATCACATCAGGGAAGATTCCGCGTTCATTGAGGAGTTTCACCGACTGTTGAGTGGGTTTGGATTTCTGCTCGCGGACATTCTGCGGGAACGGGACATAAGTCACATGCACGAAGAGGGTGTTTTGCTTGCCAAGCTCATGCGCGAGCTGGCGGACGGCTTCGAGGTAAAGCTCGTTCTCCATGTCGCCGACGGTTCCGCCGATTTCGACGAGGCAGATATCGGCGCGCTCTATCTCTGCAATATGTAGGAAACGCGATTTGATCTCGTCGGTAACATGCGGGATGAGTTGCACAGTTTTGCCGAGGAAATCCCCGCGCCGCTCGCGGTCGAGTATCGCCTGATAGACCTTGCCCATCGTGAGATTCCACTCGAACTTGCAGTTCACGCCGATGAATCGCTCATAGTGGCCGAAGTCCATATCGACCTCGCCACCGTCGTCGAGGACGAAGACCTCGCCGTGCTCGATTGGGTTCATCGTGCCGGGGTCGGTGTTCAAGTAGCCGTCGCATTTTATCGGCACGATGCGGAGCTTGCTTCCGAGGAGGTGCCCTATCGAGGCTGTGGTTATGCCTTTGCCCAGCCCGGACAGCACTCCGCCCGTGACGACGATGAATTTTGTCTTGGTTGGCATTTGTTTCTCCATTGCAGTTTATTTTTTAATCTAAACATTTTTTTGAAAAACGAAAGGGTAATATTAATTTTTTGTGTTCGGTTAAGGGCACGGTGATTCAAAAAACACGTAGAACCCTGCAATCGAACTAATCGACACAAATTTTTATCTTTGGCCGTGAGCGAGAAAATATCGACAAACAAACATTGAATTTGCCTTGGAAATTCGATAAAGTAATGAAAACCAAGGAGGATCATGGAGCGATATCCACTGCTTATAGGCAACGAAGAGGTTTTTACCAGCGAAACAATGGTCGTTCGCTCGCCGTTCGATGGCGCGGAGGTGGGCGAGGTCTGTATCGCAGGAAAAGACGAGATAGAGAAAGCGATTGCGTCGGCGCATTTAGTATTCCCCCGTTTCGCTCGAACGGACACGAAGTTCCGCGTTGAAATTCTGAACAAGGCCGAAGAACTCCTCGGCGAGCGCGCGGAGGAGTTTGCGCGGATGATCTCAGCCGAGGCAGGCAAGCCAATCCGCGAAGCACGCGGAGAGGTGAGCCGTGCGCGGGAGACATTGCGCCTGTCGGCGATTGCGGCATCTGAGCACATGGGCGGCAAAGTCCTTACGCTTGACTCCGCATCAAACGGGCGCGACAAGTGGGGCTTCTGCCAGCGATTTCCCGCTGGGCCGGTGCTGGCGATTACGCCGTTCAATTTTCCGCTGAACCTCGCGGTTCATAAAATCGGCCCGGCGATAGCCGTCGGCAATCCTTTCATCCTCAAGCCCGCCGAGCAAACGCCCATCACGGCAATCATGCTTGGACAACTCCTCGTCGAGGCGGGAATGCCAAAAGGCACGGTCTCGGTGTTGAACGGCCTCGGGCCGTCCGTCGGCCAGCCAATCGCCGAGGACGACAGAATTAAAGTTGTCACTTTCACCGGAAGCCCGGAGGTCGGCCTTCTTCTGTCGAGGGTTTGCGGGATGAAGCTCACGGCTTTCGAGTTAGGCTCGAACTCGGCGGTCTATGTCCATCACGATGCGGACATCATGCGCGCCGCGGATAGAATTGTCGCCGGAGGATTCGTGATGGCCGGGCAAGTTTGCATCTCGACGCAGAGAGTTTATGCTCACCGCGAGGTTTATGCGCAACTCATCGACCTTATCCTCATCGGCATTCGAGTGCTCAAACTCGGCGATCCCTCAGACGAGATGACCAATGTCGGCCCAATGATCGACGAACAAGCCGCCCTCCGCGCCGAAAACTGGCTGAATAGCGCGATCGAACGGGGGGCGAAAATCCTCATCGGCGGCAACCGCAACGGCACGCTCTTCGAGCCTACCCTCGTTGCCGATGTGCCCGACTACTGCGAGCTTCTGCGCGAGGAGATATTCGCACCGATAATCGTTATCGAGGAGGTGCCAGACGAGGGCGAGGCCATCGCCCGCATCAACGACTCGAAATATGGCCTCCACGCTGGGATTTTCACGCAGGATATTAATTTGGCGAGAACGGCTTTCGAGAAAATCGAGGCCGGTGGCGTGATAATCAACGACGTCCCAACATTCCGCGCCGACCTCATGCCCTATGGCGGCGTCAAGCTCTCCGGCATTGGCCGCGAAGGGCCGGAATTTGCGATAGAGCACATGACGTATTGGAAGAATTTCGTTGTTCACGGCGGCGAGAAGGAGTAGCGCTTCCCGTTGCGTCCGCGACGGGTTTGCCACCGTCAAACCCCTACGGTGTTATATGCGATTACTTCAGATACACCACCCGCGCCGTGGCCCCGGCCCCTGTAGGGTCGAGGTCTCCTCGACCGCCATCGGTCGTTTCGGCTCCGTTCAACGACCGGGAGCCCCAGCGCGCCCGCACGAGATAGACGCCGGAAGGGAGGGATGCATCCGGTTGCCAGATGAATTCGCGGGTTTTAGGGGCGACGCCAGCGTCGCCCGTCGTTGTATTCGATGCGGGCGAGGCATGCCTCGCCCCTACGGTGCCGTCCGGTTGCCGAGCGGAGCCGAGGCACGCCACCCGCCGCCCCGCCACATCGAAAATCTCTATGCTGGTGGGCGCAGGACCCGCCCCCGCGCCGTCGAGGGCAATCGTCACCGCCGAATTGAACGGGTTGGGGTAGGCGGAGATGGCGAGTTCTTGCGGAAGCTCGCTTGCCTCGGCCACATTTGCCATATATCGCCACGAGACTGACCAGTCATTGATGACCGGGGCGCCGCCATCGAACGAGAATTTGCCCATGAGGCGAATCGAGTCCTGATGGCCGAGCCATGAAATATCGTGACCGTAGGGCGAGTATTGGAGGTCGGTGAGTCCCTCGATGTTCGTCCACGTGCGATCCTCGACGCGCTGAACGGTCAGCCGGAAATCGCCGGCAGTGCCGCTCTCGTTCCACCAAACGCGATGCCAAGACATGGCTTCGAGCGCATTGGCGAACCTAATCGGCGATGAGAAGACAGTCCATCCGAGGCGGATGTCGTCGTAATAGCAGTCTTTGCGCGCGCCTATGCTGAAAGCGCGAACGTAATACTGAAGCGCTAATTCACGTTCGCCGTCGTATTCGGAGATATCGAGCATGATTGACGGCGCATCGAGCGGCGTAGATACAATCTGATGCTCGAAAACGTTGTCATCATCGATGAAAACGCGCGCCCAAATGCGGTCATTGTCGTTGCTACCATCGGCATAGATGGCGAAGAAAAGGGCATTGTATTGGGTGAAATCGAAAACCTGCGAAATTTGTTGATAGTCGCCGCCGAATAGTGTTCCTCCGCCGGTGGAGAATTTGTAGCTGTATGCGCCCTGATATACCCGCTCCGTCGATTGGCCTTGATCGAACGAGCCGGCTATGCGGCTCTCATAATGTAGCCAGTTCGTCATCGTCTCGAGGCCTGCATCGATAACGGGAACGCCGAACTGATCGTCCTCGGTAGGGAACTGTATCGCGGTAATCGCGTCGCCGTGGAAGGAAACCCCCGCGCGCGAAGGCGACTTCATGAACTGCTCTTCCACGCGCTGGCTCCACATTATCGTATTCAAAGTAGTATCGACAGTGAAGCAACGCACTTCCGACCAGTTGCCGTAGTTGGTGCCGTCCCATGCCGAAACACGCCACCAGTAGGTATTCCCATGGACAAGCTCATGCGGGAAGGTTAATCCAAGCGTGTCGAACGTCCCCGACTCGACGGGGAAAGGCCCGCCCCAGAACCCCGGGTCGGAGTGCCGCGACTCGAGAGTTCCGAGGGGCAGGTCGAAATTGGGCGAATCGCTCCATTGGACGCGGAAGTGCAGGTCATCGTCGTTCGGGTCGTGGGGAACTTCCCATAGAAGCGTGGGGCGAAGTGAACTTGCACCACGACCAATTGCCGCGTCGTCGAACGGCGCGACGAGAGTTATCTCCCTCGGCGCGTAAAGGTTCTCCGACACGATGTTCCCAAGATACGGCACTGCATTGGTCGCGGTCGCTGTCACAAAAATCGTCCCCTCGACTCCCGGCGCTGGGAAAACGAACGGCGATGTGCCCGTATGATAATAGCTTTCGCCTTCAATCCATACGCAGACGGACAAGCCCGAGGGCGAAGTCTCGACCGTGAAGCCCGAGCCCATATCGATGTGGCTCTCATGCGTAGCAGTGATGACGAACGGGTCCTCGGTGCGAATTTCAAGCTCCGGGTCGCCCAATGGATTGAGCGTGAACTGAAGCCAGCGCATCGAATTCAGCGTCATCGACTCGGAGACTTTAGTGATTTTCGTCTCCGTGGCGAGCCTCCCGAAGCCATGAACACCGCTACTTAGAAGCTTGCGATAGAATTCGTCATTAAATCGGAAAGACGAGCCGTGCGCGGGCGTGTCTCTCCATCCCCAGCCGTATCGCGAGCTTCCGAAGAACGCCGTCGCGCCGCCGTTAGGATTGCGAATGAGCGCCTCGGACAGACAGGGGTCAGATTCGGTGTCGAAGCCGTTGGAGTTGCATGCGATAGTGGCAATAATGCCTTGCTTGGAGAAATTTGTCTGCGATGATGCGTCCTCCGAGCGATACGATGAGCCGGTCTCCATGCTCCAGCTTGTGAAGCCGCCGTGCGTGGCCATATGCAAATGCCCGAAACCCATATCGAGATAGCCTTTGAACAGCGCAGGCGTCAGGTCGATTCCCGGGGATGAATCATACAGGCGCGTGATGTTCGGCGACCAATAGGGCAGGACGAATTCGCTCAACATGCCCTCGGTCTTCGCTTCCGCATCGGAGACATCGCCCAAATAGCTCCATAGCTCCACTCCGGAGACGATGAACTCCTTGGCGAAACCCGATAGCGGCGGGTTGACCTCGTATCTGATGGACTTTTCGACGAACGCGGAGACATGCGCCGGAGTCCGCACGCCCGCCCGCGCGAGGATGACGTCCGGGTATAAGTCAACGCCATCGCCGTGTGGCTCGCATGGCTCGGAGTTGCCGTTGGCGTTCCAGTTCGTGATGTCCGCGCCCATAAGGCCCGCGTAATACATGTCCGCGGGAAGCGTCCAGTTTGGGTCGTTCGGCGGATCTTCGCCGTTGACCTCGCAGAAGCAGTAATAAACGGGGATGACGGTCTCGTCGCCGCCCAAGAGCACGAACTCTGCGCCATAATTGGCGGCATAGTAGTATATGCAATTCTTGATTTTCGCCTGAAGGTCGATTCCCGGGTAGCTCGCTTGAATGTGCTCGACGGTGACAATCTCCGTGGGAACGCCCTTGCGGGTCTTCCAGCGGGCGAGAGGCCGGAAACTCTCCTCAAGCGCACTCGATGTGATAATGATGTATCTCGGATGGCTGATTGAAGCCGGTCTCCGGCGCGGGCGCAGGATGTCGGTCGGGTTAATCGCGATGCTTCTGGCCATCTCGAAGAACACCTCGCTCGGCGGAAAGGTAGTTTCGGGCGGCTCGCCTTTGCGATAAATCACCTCATACTTCGCCTCGGCGATGTAGCGCAATGCGCCGGTCGCAGGCGTATATCTCACCGGATTGTAGCGGAATACGAAGAATTTATATCCTCGAAGAAGCCCGTCCTCGCATCTGTCGAGCACGGCGGCGGGATATGGATACGGCGAGTTCGCAAGCCCCGCATCCATCTCGGTGAATTCCCATTCATCATTGGAGCTAACCGGCCTCTCGGCCTGTGCGGGATGGATGTTATATGACCCCGCCAGCGGAATTTCGCGCAATGTCCTCTCGCGAACCTCCACGAACTCGGCAGATGAAGGCACCGCAAGAAAAACCGTCCTCTGCGGAAGCAGAGGCGTTCCCGGCTCACCACTCTGTGAAAAATCCCCCGCAATATTCACGATATGCCATTGGCGACCGTCTGGAGAGAAAGTCTCCGTCACGGAAATCTCATCCTGCGAAATCGCTATCGTGAAGCTCAAACTGCTCGTCTGCGCGGATGCAAAACTCACCGCAAAAAGGACAATTATAGTAAGGAATAGTCTGTTTGGCGAAACGAAACTGCCGTTCATCGAGCGAACCTTTCGAAAATTCAAGCCGTTTTTAACTTGTAATAATACACATCGAGGGGGCTTCCCGCCACAATTTTTCAGTCAAGTGCTTCTGGTAAGTAATTATTGCTGGGATGATTTGGCTTCTTCGAGAATTCGAACGACTCTGCTCTCGCGGACGTTGAAGTGCTCGGCAATATCAGCAATGCTCTCCTCGCCGGACAGGGCGCGCTTTGCGATTTCCTCGATTTCTTCAGGCGCAAGCTTTCTTCTATACTTGCCCTTGGCGATTGGGCCGCCCAACCACTTAGCCTTTCTGCCGTAAAGCAAGTCCTCCAAGTCGTCGATGCTGATGTCATACTTGCGGCAGAGTGCACGCTTTTTGGCACCGTCGGCGAATTCTTTGCGGATTGCCACCACGGCGGAGTCCGGCAGGTCGATGAACTCTTTGGCGAGAATGAGATTATCGAGGCGATTGTTGCCTTTATCGCCGTCGCGATGGACAATCACAGTATTTGGATGACGCTCTTCGTTTCGGAAGGTATCATAAACAAGCCGCTTTACCTGAATGGATTTGAACTTGCCCTCGAAATGGATATTGACGACCATTTCGCCGGTCTGTTTCGCACTTTGATTGAGAATCACCGGCTCGTCGGCTTTGCCCGCGACGCGCCCTCTGCGCTTCCAACTGCGGACACGCCCCCAGTTCGAGACCTCATAGAGCGGCGCATTCTCGATAGGCCGCCAGACTTCCTCGTCCATGCGGGTATATCTGCGCTTGAGGAGGTTCTCTTTCAGTTCTTTAAGCTCCTCGCTCTTCTTCTTGAAAATATCGTGGATTGAGTCTTTTGTCATTTTGCTACCGAGTTAAGTGAAAAGTTCATTTGATGTTTTTCAGCGTTTATAAATCTAACAAAAATTAGCAATTTTGGTTCCAAATATCGCCGCGAAGCCCAGAACGGCGGGAAAATGAGTTTTTTCTTAGATACTTGAACGAATATGGCTTACCAATAATTTCGAAAAGGTCAACCTCGCAAATTGGCTCAATCATCGACGCTCGAACGGCATATCTGAGTTTCAGAGGGATTAGTTCCGCTAATCTATGTTTGCCTAATTGGTTTGTCAATAAAAATAATTAGTTCTATCGAAGGCTATGTAAACTCACGAAACCGTTTTGCATGGGGAAATGCGCTGTCGGCTACACTCTTAATATACCTATTGGAATAGGGTTTGTCAAGTCGTAATCGACCCTATGGCTCGTATCGCTCGAGTGTTGCATTTAATTTGTCTTCCGCGTGGCGCTTTTCCTGCGACTCGATGTATTTTTTGACTATCTCGATATGCGACGCCGAAACGCTGACCACGCCGAACCCGCTTGCCCAATCGAGTTTCTCGTCTCGCCCGAGACCGGCGATAAGCTCGCTCGTCCGTTCCTTTATCTCTCGAATGAAATCGTCAGGGGAAGCCACAACCGGTATCCCCGCCAGCAAATGCACATGGCCAGGGAGCGACTTGAACGCGAGCAGTTTTCCGCCCAGCTCCTCGACAAGCTCTTCGATTTTGGTATCGACAAGCATTGCCGTCACCGTATGCAGGGCGTCCTTGCTCTCGCGCCCTATGACGATGTGATAGAATAGTTCTGCGAACGGCATTTCGCCTCCTTCGCTGTTTGCTCAAAGCTCGCCGATGAGTTCCATAAGCAGGGCTTTGATGTTATCGATTTCCTCGCCCTCGATGCGTCCGTGCGCGAAATATCTCGCCCTTAGCTCGCTGTCGATGATGAGAATGTTGCTGTCCTCGTCGATGAATCCGAAGTCGGCGAGCATGGTGCCGTCCCAGTCGCCATAAACGGTAATCCCGCGTTCTTTAGAGGCCTCGACGAGCCGCTTCCGCCATATTTGGGAAATCGGCCATCTTGCCTCGGTGGCATTCATCACCGCCACGCGGAGAACATTGCTCTGCACCGCCTCATCCTGCGCATGGTAAAACTCCGTGAGAGCTGAAGACAGCGGCCGATTAACACCCTGCGCACATCTCGACAGATAAAATAGCACTGTCACTTTGCCGTCGAGGTCGTCGCGGGTCAGCTCGACATCATCGCCGGAAACAACGAGAAAGTCTGGGATGATTTGGCCGACCTTCACGCAATCCGTGCGGGCTAATCCCGCGATTGCAAAAAAAATAATCCCCAAAAGAAGCGGCCTGCCCCGAAGGGAAGGGCAAAACAGTGCTCTCACTTCTTATACCCGATTTTCCTAAGGAAACCGTGTCTGCATTCTTTGTCGTCATCGCCCTCTACGCCCAGCGGGGACGCGCCGTCAATAACGCCGATCACCGCGCCGAACCCATCCTCGTTCCGTGCGACTATCGCCTCGACTGGGTTAGCCGTCGCGCAGAAAATATTGCACACCTCCGGCACCGCCTTCACCGCGCCAAGCACATTTATCGGGAAGCAATCGTGCATTATAATAAGGAAGGAATGCCCGCAGGCAATTCGCTCGATGTTCTCGACCGCCGACTTCGCAAGCCCCTCGTCGTTGCCGTCGAAACGGACGAGCCTGTCGCCGGACGCCTCCGAAAACGCAATGCCGAACCGCGCCGATGGCGCGGAGTTGACCATCGCTTCGTAAATGTCCTCGACCGTCTTGATAAAGTGCGCCTGCCCGAAAATAATGTTCGCGCCCTCGGGGAACTCGAGCTTGACTGATTCGATTTTCATATTGCTCCTTCTCTATCTTGCGATGTAATTTTTCCAAAGCCGCGTCATACAGCCATCGAGACGCTCGCCGAGTTCGTCTCCGCGTGCCGTCGTGACGTCGTCATCGTTTGGGAAAACCACAAACGGCACACGAATCCCCTTCACTTCGACGAACTCCGCGTCGCCCGCGGTGAACTCCTTCCAATCGACTTCGCGGTAAAGTGCGTGCATCTTCTCATCGTCGAGGCCATGTTCGAGAATGCTGTCCGGCCTGTCGGGATTGAACCTCCGGCGATTTTTGCGGAGCGACTCCTCGAAGCTGACATCAATGAACAATATCGCGGCCTTGCGGAGAATCTCCTCGGATAGATGCTTGTATGCGTATGCATAGCCCCCGTGTTCCGAGCCGCGGGAAAACTCTATTATTGCCGTGTAGAAATCGTGATAGTCCGCCATGTCGCGGATGCGCTTTTTGTATTCGAGGTTGATTCGCTCGACAAGCAAATCCCACATGTAGTAGTCGATGAAGTAGCCGTCGGGCGTGGTGTGGAGGCGCGGCTTGCCCATCTTCTCGAGAATGTCGTCCTCTTCAAACCAAGTCCACAGCATTGGGAAATCGTCAATCTCTTCGAAGCGGTCGATGTGGAAGCGATGGACGCGCTGTGGCGCGGGCGTTTTCTTGAGATAGTCGATAATCTCGGATTTGCCAGCGGCCGGGCGCCCGTGGAGCATGAGTATGTCGAAAGTCTGTTTCTTCATGTAGTCTCCTTTACGGTGATAAGCTATCGACATCGGCGCGCCGTGTCAAGACGAATTACGCTTTACGGAGGAAACTTATTGAGCGGAGCTTTCGAGCATAGCTTTCATTATATTAAGTTCGTCCTTGATAATCTTAAAGTTATTTTTAATTTTTTTAATTATCGGCTTGACATTGTTAATTTTTTGATTATCTTGCCAAATGAACGAAGGAGGTTCAAAAATGGAATTGAAAAAACTACAAGGTTGCCCGTCCTGCGACGGCGAAGTCGTCGTCACCGAATATTACTGCCCTAACTGCGACATCACAGTCCGCGGGAAGTTCGAGGCGGGGCCGTTCGCGGCTCTCACCCGCGAGCAGGTCGGAGTGGTCGGTGCGTTCCTCGCGTCCGGTGGCAACATCAAGCAAATGGAAGCGCGCCTCGGAATGAGCTACCCCACGGTCAAGGCGCGACTCCGCGAGATAAACATAGCGCTCGGCCTCGAAGAGCACGAAACCGGCGCTGACGACAAAACTGACATCCTCAAAGACCTCGAAAGCGGCGAGATAGATGTCGAGACGGCGCTCAAAAAACTGGAGGAGGAGAGATAATGGGAGAAGAAATCAAAAAAATCCTCGAAATGCTCGAGACAGGTAAAATCAACACCGACGAAGCCGAGCGTCTAATCAACGCGATAAGCGGCAAAAAAAACAAGGGCTTCGTTGTGCCAGCATCGCCGAAGATTCCCAAAGAGTTCATGATGAAGGTCGAGACAATTCCAGAGCAAGTCGGCAAGGCCGTATCGGCCGCGTTCGGCTCGGTTGGGACTTCCGGAGGGAAGAAGACATTCTCGGGCATCGACACCATCAAGGCCAAAATCGTCAGCGGCGCGCTTCATTTCCGCCCGGCGGACGGCGAACTCACGATTGACGGCACCGGCTGGCCGCTTCGGACGATGGCAGAGAACAACCAGCTCTTTGTCGATGCGGTTAATGCAGACCTTACGGCGAAAATCGCCCCGAAATCCAAAGCGTCGCTTAGCCTCGTCAGCGCGGATTTCGATGCAAAAGAAATCGACGGCGAGGTCATCGTCGAGAGCATCTCCGGCGATATCGAGCTTGATGACTGCGCCGGAAGCTGGAGCATCAGGTCGATTTCGGGCGACATCACCGCCGAAGGCATCGCGGGCGAGTTCGTCATCGCCTCGAAAAGCGGCGACATCGCGATGAAAATCTCCGGCGATGGCAGATATTCCGCGAAAACGCTCTCGGGCGATGTCGAAATCGAGCTTCCAAAAGGCAAGGCCGTTTCGCTCCAAATCGATCAGAGCGACGGCGAACGGGAAATTCCTCCGGAGCTTGAATCCGCAATCGGCGCGCCGCCGGAGAACGCGGACATTGTGCTCGCGATTTCGACGAAAAGCGGAAATATTTCAATGAAAGTCGAATAAAAGGAGAAGTCATGTTAAATAAAAAAAGTTATATTTACTTTCAGTTTTGGCTTGCTTGAACCTAAAAATGCAATATTTTGCAAAAGGTAAGTTAATTATTCGGGAGGAAACATGAACAACTATCGAAGCTTTTTGGCAATCATATGCTTGTTAACCCTATCAATCTCTTCGTTTGCAGTTACTAAGAATTTTACAGGCGCTGGAGGCGACAATCTATGGCACAACCCGGCAAACTGGGACCCGGTAGGAGTCCCCGATTTCACTCATGATGTCGTAATCCCTCCGGGCGCCTTGGTAGATTTAGCGCTTGAACCAGTGGTATTCAAGAATCTTCAAAACCTTGGCTTATTGGGGGACGCATGGAAATTATTCATGCTTGAAGGCATCGACAACCAAGGACGGATAGAGGGTCTAATTGATGTCCCCATAGAAATGATAAAAATCCCCGCCGTAGTGGCTTTGTTTATCTCCAACGACGTTGCTTCAGAAATCTATGCCCCCGGCGGATTATACGTCAATACCGGTAGCGGAGATGTCGAGAACAGAGGAGATATCACCTCCGAGGGCGATAAAATCTCGATTTTCTGGATGGATGCCCTCGGAATGGCTTTGTTTAATAACCAGGGATGATAAAAGCCGGCAATGGCGCTCCGGATAGAAATGGCGACCATGTATTCATTCAAGCGGATATATTCAATAACTCAGGCACAGTGCAGAGCGGCGATGGAAACGATATGCCGGGCGGATCGATGCGAATAGACGCCGAAACATTCATTAATTCTGCTACCATGCGAACAGGTGCTCGAATAGGTTATGTCAGTTCTTTTATAAATATTGATGACGGGAATGCCGAGGTGTTCAATAACTTCGATCGCTCAAAGCCTTCCTCCGCGACGACTACCGATTATAGGGCCGACCTTCGTATTTATGCCGACAGCATCGACATTTGCCCCGAAGATTCGACAATCACCGCCGGAAAAATTATCATCAGAGGACACAAAGTAATCATTCGGAACCTCCTCAATCCATCGACGATGTTCGGCGACAGCATAATTGACATCGCCACCACTAACCAGCCCGGTATGGTTGCGGATTTCTCGGGAACCCATGTTACTGGAAGCCTACATTCGAGTGATTTGATTCGAGTAATCAGCAATAATGTCATAGCCCCCATCGAGGGAATGAACGCGATTTGCGACTCTGACCCCACCCTGCTTGCTGGAGGGGCAACCTTCAACAATGGCCGAATTTTTGGCGTTATGGCGAGCGACACATCGGGTTCGGAAGATTCTATCCTGGTGCGAATTGCAAACCTCAGCTCCGCGCCAAAGGTTTTCCATTGGACAGCAAGCTCCGTTCGCGGCTGGGTTACTGCCTACGCCGACACCACCGATTCCCTCGACCCATGGGAATCTATTTCCGTCTATCTCCCCTTTTCCATCCCCACTGGCCTCACGGAACCCCTGACCGACACCGTCGCGCTGGAGTTATCCCTCATGGATCCTGCGATGGCGATAAACTGGGACGATGTGCTTATCGCCGGCATCCCTTCGGAAATGTTCATGGGCATCCCCAGCGACGCCTCTCAATCTTTGCCGAATGATTTCGCCATCTACGCCTACCCCAACCCGTTCAATTCGTCGGTGACGATTGCGATTGACGGCGTAGGGGCAATTCATGAATTGCCCCTACGGGTGGAGATTTACG